>JAPLCM010000231.1 GCA_026392275.1 Actinomycetota bacterium
GCAAAGCGACGGCTGGCGCCGCACAGAAGGTGGACCTGGCCGCCGCCGGCATGGCGATGGTCCAGAACCTGCTGGTGCTCGTCGCCCTCATCCTGGTGATCGTCGGGGCGAAGAAGATCCTCGCGACGAAGAAGCCCGCCGTGCAGCTCGCGCAGGCGTAGGTCTCACGGCGCGCCGGCTGACGATACCGACACATACGCAGACAGGAGGGGAGGAACCATGGCGGAGAAGAAAGCCGCAAACAAGGCGACGAAGAAGGCCGACGGCGAGACCGAGGTGCTCGCCAACATCGCGGCCATGCCGGAACCGGACCGCGCCATCGCCGAGCGGCTCCATGTGATAGTCAAGGCGCACGCGCCGGTCCTCGCCCCGCGGCTCTGGTATGGCATGCCCGCCTACGCCAGGGACGGCAAGGTGGTCTGCTTCTTCCAGAGTGCAGCGAAGTTCAAGACGCGGTACGCGACGCTCGGCTTCCAGCACGAGGCGGACCTCGACGACGGCGCCATGTGGCCGGTCGCCTTCGCGGTCCGGCAGCTGACCGACGCCGAGGAGGAGAAGATCGCCACGCTCCTGAAGAAGGCGGTGAGCTGAGCGCTCAGAGCCGCGGCCGAAACGCGCCGCGTCCGCCGGCTGGGTGATCGCCTTCTTCCCGGCAGTCGTGCCGGTGGCGTTCGTGCTTTGGTGCCTCGGGCTCATCTGGGGAGCCGGCAGCTGGCGCCGCACACACAGCGGCTACGGCCTGGCCGGCCTGATCGCTGCCTCCCTCGGCCTCGCCTATCTGATCGCGGGGATCGCCCTCGGTCTCGCGTTCTTCTGAATCGGGGCGGCCGACGGATTCAGCTCGTGGCTCGATCCAGCAGCCTCTCGAGTCCATCAAGAATCAGGTCGAGCCCGAAGTCGAAGTCTGCGCGTTCGTCGTAGCCGGCCTTCATCGCGTACTCGACGACCAACTCCCTGAGGTAGGGGTACTCGTCGGCGGGTATCGCGCGGAGGAAGGCCGCCCCCATTTCCTCGGGCTCGATGTCGCCTCCGGCGGACATGTTGAGCTGCTGGCGACCGAAGCCGTAGACGTAGCTGTCGAGGAGCGAGAACGCGCGGACGGCCAGTTCGAGCGTGAACCCGGCGCGCCGGAGCGTCCCGATCACCCAGTCGAAGTACCGCAGCCGCGCAGGTCCGCTGCTCTCTCGCGAATCGACCAGCGCGCTCGCCCACGGGTGACGGGAGAAGACCGACTGCGCCGAGATCGCCCTCCGGCGCATGGCCTCTTTCCAATCGCCCGTGTCCGCGGGAAGCTCGATCTCGCTGACGACGAGGTCGACCATACCGTCGAGGAGGTCATCCTTTCTAGCCACGTGGTTGTACAGCGACATCGCCTCGACGCCGAGCCTCAGTCCGAGCTCGCGCATCGTCAGTGACTCGAGGCCGTCCTCGTCGGCAAGCAAGACGGCGGCACGTAGCACTCGCTCCCTACTCAGCGGTACTCGGGACCCGGGACTCGGCGTGGGTCGTGTCGGCACGGGCAGCCTCCTCCTCTGGCGCACCTCTTGACAGACTTACATCGTAAGCATTACACTTACACCGTAAGTATACAGCGTA
>JAPLCM010000053.1 GCA_026392275.1 Actinomycetota bacterium
TCTTTCGAGGTCGAAGACGATGAGGTCTGCCTTGAGGCCGGGGCGCAGCACCCCGCGATCGTGCAGGCCGAAGCGCTGCGCCGGGAAGGAGGTCATCTTGCGGACGGCCTCCTCGAGGCGCAGCACCGGCTCGTCGCGCACGTAGCGCTCGAGGACGCCGGGGTACTCGCCGTAGCTGCACGGCCAGTACAGCGCCGGGTCGTCCAGGGTCTCCGCCGGCGGCATCACCAGGCCGTCGGACGACACCATGGCCAGCGGGCTGCGCAGAAGCGCGCGGATGTCGCGCTCGTCGACGTAGTCGAAGATCCCGACGATCTGGTCGTCCTCCTCCACGATGAGGTCGAGGTACGTGTCCAGCGGCGCGCTGCCACGGTCCGCCGCGATGTCGGCCACCGACTGCCCCCTCAACTCGGGATGTCGCCCGGCATGCAGGATGACGATGCGCTCGAAACGGCCGTGACGGACCAAGCCCGTGTAGCCGGCGCCGGGCAGCGCGTCCTCAGCCACCGCCCGGCGCACGTTCTCACGTTCCCCACGATCGGCGAGCAGCCGCAGGAGCGCCGCTCGGTCGAGGTCGAGCAGGGGCTGCGGCAACGCCCTCGAGAGACGCGGCGCAAGTTCGGGATGCACGTCGTTGTCGGTCGTAGCGTCGAGACCGTTGCGCCGCGCCTCCTCGATGAGCGCCAGGTTGGCGCCGGCGTGCTCGGGGGCGCCCCACTTGGGGGCGTTGTGCGACACCTCGACGGCGACGCCGCACTCGCGACCGATGGCGAGCGCCTCGGCGACGGCCGCGAGGATGGTCTCACGCTCCCCGCGGACGTGAGTGGTGTAGATCGCCTGGTGATGACCGACGACGCGGCAGAGGCGGACGAGCTCGTCGGTGGACGCGTAGCAGCCCGGTGGATAGACGAGCCCCGTGGAGAGGCCGTGGGCGCCGGCGCGAAGGGCGGCGTCCAGCAGCTGCTCCATGAGCGCCTGCTCCTTCTCGGTGGGCGGCCGCTCGGCGAGACCCATGACCGCCAGCCGCAAGGCGCCGTGGCCGACGAGCGGGGCGATATTGATGGCCCCGCCCGCCCGCTCCAGCGCCCGGAGATACTGGCGGAAGCTCGTCCAGTCCCAGGCGACCCCGCTGACGTCCCAGTAGTGGGCCCAATTGTGCAGCGTCTCGTCGCGATGAGCCACGCCGAGCGGCGCCGCCGACATGCCGCAGTTGCCCGTGACGTGCGTGGTGACCCCCTGTCGCACCGCGGAATCCGCCCGCGGGTGCTGCAGGATGGAGATGTCGGAATGCGTGTGCGGGTCGACGAAGCCGGGCGCGACGTAGCGGCCGCCGGCATCGACGACGGTGTGGCCGCGCAGCGCGCCCGCCGCGCCGATGGCTGCGATGCGCCCGCCGCGCACAGCGACGTCGCCGTAGTACCAGGGGTTGCCGCACCCATCCACGATGCGGCCGTTGGCGATGACGAGATCGGAAGTGCTCACGAGCGTCAGCCTCGTTACATCTCGTACATCTGGTAGGGGTTCTCGCACGGCGGGCCGGCGCAGACGTACACGCGGCGCTCGTCCAGGTCGCAGATCATGCTGCCGACGGTCATGCCCCGCTCGGCCAGCGGCTCGTTGTCGTCGGGGTGCCCGCAGATGGCCTGCCCCGGTGCCGGATCGTGGCAGCGGAGCGCACGGGCCACGAGCGCGACGGGATCCTCGCCGCGGGCGATGCCCTGCGCCAGGATGCCCTCCGCCGTGGTCAGGCGGATCGACGACTCCTCGTAGGTCACCGCCTCGAAGGGCGCCATCTCGGCGGAGACGTAGTGGTTGGTGTGCGCCATGAACCCGGTCGCTGAGTGGTCCATGAAGGCGCTCGCCGTGGCAGAGGTCTCGAGGTCCCACAGGTGGCCGCGCGTGTCGGCGAGAAAGTGGTTGCTCCCCCGGGCCCGCGCGCCCAGCAGGCCGCGTTCGCGAGCCGCCTCCAGCGACACGCCCTCGATGGAAGCGCGCCGCACAAACGCGTTGGGCACACCCACGCGATTGTCGTTGCTGTGCACTGAGTTGCTCACATTGCCCACACCGTGCGAGTTCATGCCGAGCATCAGGAGGTAGGGCGCCCCGGCGATGCCCATCAGCCGCGTGCCGTCGGGCACCGTGAGGTCGAACAGCACGTTGTTGGGCGCGTCCACCACGTACCAGTCCATGTTGTGGCCGATCACATGCCGGCCGCCGGCCGCCAGCGCCACCGCGGTGCAGTGGTCGCCGCCGCCCGGCCCGCCCGACGGCGGCCGCCGGCCGTCCGCGCTCGCTGCGCTCGCCGTGAACTCCTCGCCGCAGTTCGGCACCAGCAGCTCACAGAGCGGCAGGCCCGCCCCTTCGGCGACCCCCTCGAGCTCCTCGAGGTGCCGGGGCGTCCAGCGGCGGGCCTCCTCGGCGTATGCCAGGGCCAGCAGCTCGGCCTCGGCGAAGCTCAGCCGGCCCTCAGTCATGGCCGAGAAGTTATCGCGGAAGAAGGCGACGGAGGCGTGGATGGCGTCTCGGGCGCCCTCGCCGACGGCGCGGCCGAGCTCCCGGTACGAGCCCTGCGCCTGGATGTGCACGAATGATATCGCCATCATGTGCGTCCTGTCGGTCGCCCTTGGGCCTGCCGGCCGGGAGGCTGCGGCGCCCCCCGCCTGCGGCTAGTCTACATCTCGAGGGCGCGGCGAGGATCGGGGTAGTCGTGCACCCCGGTCTCGACGGCGCAGCTCGCAATAAGGCCGCACAACGCCTCGAGAAGGTCGTCGGGCAGCCCCATCGGCGCGCGCTCCACAAGCACGCCGACCTTCTCGCCGGCCAGGTCCACGACGCCGTCACGCCCTGCGGCCAGCCACTCGGTGAGGCCGCCGCGGTAGCTGAGGAGCGGCGCCACGAAATCGCTGCGTATGTACCGTCGCGTGTGCTTGGTGCCGAGGAAGCCGCGCCCCGAGAGCACGCCGTCGACCATCGCCTCGACGTCCAGGGCGTCCGCGTCCCAGGGCCTCCCCGCGACGGCGTAGAAGACGTTGTTGAGCACCTCGTCGTCGATCACGAGGACCTCGAGGCAGCTGGAAACGCCCGCCTGGATCTCGCCGATGCCCGACAGCAGTCGCGGACGGGCAGCTATGCCGAGCAGAGCGTTGACCGCGCGCTCGTAGCCGAACTGCGCGTCCACCACCTTGCTGTCGCTGCAGGGCCCATAGCAGTCGCAGGCGAGACCGTAGCGGCGCGCCAGCAGGACGGCGGCGACGGAGGCGACGCCCGTCTCTGGTGTGCCCGAGACGACCACGCCGCTGCGCGGATCGACGGCGCTGAGGCGCGGTCCGTAGTACACGGGCGTGCCCGGCGCCGCGAGCTGCGTGAGCGCCACGCCGGCCAGAACCTCGGCGTTCTGCTGCGCGATCGCCGCCGAGAGGGCGCCCGGCGCCGTCGTCGCGGCCGCCGGGCAGGGCAGGATCTCGACGATCGTGCCGCCGCGGCGGACCTGGGCGACCAGGGCGTCGGTGACTTCGCCGCCGAGCACGAGAGGGCTCACCGGCGAAAAGGCGAGATCGACCGGGTACACGCCGTTGGAGCCGTCCGCACCCGTGACGACGACGGCCATCTCCTGCAGGTACCGCGCCTGGAACGGGTGCGAGATCCCGGGACCGCCGATGGCCTTGTCGGTCTCGTGCGCGAGCACAAGGTACGAATACAGCGGCTCGAGCAGGTCGGGCACGTCTTCGGGCTGCCACAATGCGGTCAGCTGGCTCTGGTTGGCGAGGTTGTGCATCACGCGGCAGGCGCGGACCTGGTCGCTCATGCGCGCCCGCCGTCCGGCGCCGCTGCGCGGGTCGATGACGTCCCGTGCACCGCCCATGTTGTGGACGTAGGTGACGCCCGGTTCGGCGTCAAGGACCAGCGACTTCTCCGGGTCGCGAGCCGCCAGGCCGTAGGAGGCCGGGCAGGCCGCCACGGCGTCGGCGACCACGGCCCGGGGAACGAGCACACGGTCGGCGGTGGAGAGCGTGCAGCCGGCTGCCAGGAAGAGGTCTCTGGCGGCCGGCGACTCGACGTTGACCCCCGCCCGCTCCAGCAGGGCGAGTGAGGCCAGGTGTATCGCCTCGATAGCCTCGTCGGGCCAGATGTCGAACGCCGCGTTTGCCGACACCAGGCTCACGCGTCCTCGACGGCTCGCGGCCGGCGGCGCACAACGCCGACGACGATGACCAGCGTCGCAAGCGCGGCCGCGCCGGCCAGGACGTAGATCCACGGCAGGCCGCCGTCAGGGGCTGCCACGGCCCCGGCGACCCGCGGTCTGAGGTCCTGGTAGGTGGCACGCGTGAAGTTGAAGAACGGCGCCCCGTCTTTGACCGGCACTGCGCCGTAACCCGCCCACCGGTCGCTGCGAAACGCCTGCAGATTCACGTTGTACCAGAGGATCACGTACGGCGTGTCGCGATACAGGATGGCCTGCATCTTGTCGGTGACCATCTTGCGCGCCGTAGGGTCGTCGGGCTTTGCCGGGTCGAGGGCCTCCGCCTGGGCGACGTAGAGCGCGTCGTACTCGGGGTTCGAGTACTGGCTGTCTCCCCAGTTGAGGATCTGCGTCGTGGTGAACGTGGACAGCATGAACCCGGGGTCGATGTCGCCGCGCCAGCTCCAGATGAAGAGGTCGTAGTCGGCGTTGTCGTACACCTCGTCGCCAAAGGTGCCTTCGTCCTTCTGCTCGAGACGGAGCTTGACGCCGATGTCGGCGCACCAGGAGACGATCATCTTGCCGGCCGACTGGTCCTCGGGGTACTCGTTGAGGGTGACCAGGCGGAAGTCGAGCTTCTTGCCCCGGGCGTCCTCGCGCACGCCGTCGCCGTCGCGATCGGTGTACCCGGCGTCGTCGAGGATCTGCTTCGCCTTCTCCGGGTCGTAGGCGGGCGTCTGCCCGGCGGGTACCTCCCAGTGCCAGAGTCCCTGTGCCGGTGAGATGAGCGACGTGCCGGGAACCGCCAGACCCGCCATCGACGCGGCGTTGATCCTGTCCTTGTCGATCGCCCACCCGATGGCCTGTCGAACCGCCACGTCGAGAAGCAGCGGGTCGCCCTTGGACTTGGGGCTGGCCCAGCAATTGAAGCCCAGCTCGTGGAAGCCGATGGCCGGCGCCGCCACCGCGGTCGTGCCGGGCAAGCTCTTGAGGATCTTGTAGTACGTGGCCGGCCAGTTGACGATGGCGTCGAGCTCGCCGGTCTTGTAGTCCTGGATCATCGCGTCTGCGTTCGGGTCGATGACGAAATACACCTCGTCGATGGTCGGCGGACCACCGAGCTCGCGCGGATAGTCCGGGTTGGCCGCGAGCCTCATCCACTTGCCCTTCTCGAGTTCGGCGACCCTGAACGGGCCGGAGCCGACCAGGGGCCAGTTCTTGAACCCGCCGAGGTTCTGGGGGTCGGCACGTTTCCAGATATGCTCGGGCAGGATGGGGATGTACAGAGCCAGCATGCCGGCGCTGGGTCGGCGCGTCGTGATCACGACCGTCGCCGCGTCGGGCGCGGTGACGCTGGTCACGCCGGTGAGGTACTGGGCGTAGGCGGCGTCCTGCGTGTCGAGGATGAGGTTGTACGTGAAGGCGACATCGAGGGCGGTCAAGGGCACGCCGTCCTGCCACTTCATCCCCTCGATGATGTGGAAGGTCCAGGTCTTGCCGTCGGCGGAGGTCTGCCAGCTGCGCGCCAGGTCGGGGGCAGGCCTGTACTCCCGGTCGTACCAGGTGAGGAAGTTGTAGCTGAGGCGAAAGCACTCCCACGACGGGCCGCTCCAGGCGCTGAACGGGTTGATGCCGTCGAAGTCCTCGAGGATGCCGATCCGGTACACGCTCGCGGCGCCCGGCGATGCCGACGTCCCGGCCATGGCGGCGGCCGGCACGAGCAGCAGCACGGCGAGAACGAGCGCGATGGCCGCAGCGGCAAGGTCACGTCTCATGGGCGGCTCCTCGTGGCGCCCTCCGCGCCCGAGCCGCCGGCGGGGGCGGCCGCCGGCACGTGACCGCCGCCACATCGCCGCCGCACTACTTGTCGATCCTGATGCAGGCCGCGTAGTGGTCGCCGCCGATGTGTACGTTCGGCGGGTCGATCTCCTTGCAGGCTTCGATGACCTCCGGGCAGCGCGGGTGGAAGCGGCAGCCGGAGGGGATGTCGACGGGGTTCGGGGTCTCGCCCTTGAGGATCACGTGCTCGCGCTTGGCCAGCGGGTCGGGCACCGGGATCACGCTGATGAGGGCCTTGGTGTAGGGGTGCTGCGGGTTGGCGACCACCTCTTCGGTCTCGCCGATCTCGACAATACGCCCCAGGTACATGACGGCGATGCGGTCACTGATCACCCAGGCCAGGGAGAGGTCGTGGGTGATGAAGATGTAGGTGACGCCGAGCTTCTCCTTCTCCTCGACCATGAGCTTGAGGATGTCGTTGCGGATGGAGACGTCGAGGGAGGCCACGGGCTCGTCGGCGACGATCACGTCGGGTTCGAGCACGGTGGCCCCGGCGATGCAGACGCGCTGCCGCTGCCCGCCGGAGAGCTCGTGCGGGTAGCGGTAGAGGTACTCGGTGGCCGGCCGCAGGCCAGCTTCGTTGATCGCCTTGATGACGCGATCTTCTTTTTCGCGCTCGCTCGAGCAGATGTTGTTGACCTCGAGCGGCTCGGCGACGATGTCGAAGATCGTCTGCTTGGGATTGATCGAGTTGTACGGGTCCTGGAAGATGATCTGCGCCTTCCTGCGATAGGCGCGCAGCGTCTTGCTCGCGAACTTCTCGACGGGCAGCCCCTTGTAGAGGATGTGGCCGCCGGTGGGGTCCTCGAGGCGCAGGAGGGTGCGCCCGGTGGTGGTCTTGCCGCAGCCCGACTCGCCGACGAGGGCGAGGATCTCGCCCTGCATGACCTGGAAGCTGACGTGGTCGACGGCCTTCACGTACTTCTTCTCGGTGGCCACCATGGCCTTGAAGAAGCCCTGTTGGATGGGGAAGTAGACCTCGAGGTCCTGGATGTCGAAGAGGACGCCGTCCTTGACGGTCGCCGAGGAGAGGTCGTCGGCGTGGACCGCGCCCTTCTCGTAGAGGACGGTCGGCGCAGGGATGCCCTCCGTGGTCGCCATCGTCACGCTCCCCTCACGTCCGGTGCCGCTTCGTCCTCGCGCACGAAAGCGTCACTGCGTTGGCTCCTTACATGCACGCAGCGTACGAAATGGCCGCTCTCGACCTCGACCATCTGCGGGTGCTCGGTCGCGCAACTGCCGTCGCGCTCGTCGCAGCGCGGGCAGAAGCCGCAGCCCGCGGGCGGATCGACGAGGTTGGGCGGGTCGCCCTTGATCGAGCTGACCATCTCGCGCTTCTCGTGGATGTTGGGGAAGGCCTTGATGAGCTGGCGCGTGTAGGGGTGCGTCGCGTTGTTGAAGATATGGGAGGTGGTACCGCTCTCGACGACCTCGCCGGCGTACATGATGACGCCCTTGTCGCAGGTCTCGGCCATCACCGAGAGGTCGTGGCTGATGAGGATGAAGGAGAGGTCGAGCTCCTTGCGCAGACGCCCGATGAGCTCGAGGATCTGCGCCTGTACCATGACGTCGAGCGCCGTGGTGGGCTCGTCGCCGATCACCAGCTTGGGGTTGCAGGCCAGCGCCATGGCGATCATGGCGCGCTGGCGCATACCGCCGGAGAGCTGGTGGGGGAAGTCCATGACGCGCTTCTGGCTGATGCCCACGAGGTCGTAGAGCTCCTTGACGCGCACCATGGCCTTGCCCTCAGACAGGCCCTCGTGGAGCTGGATGGGCTCGGCGATCTGCTTGCCCGTCTCGCGCACCGGGTTGAGGGCGTTCATGGCCCCCTGGAAGATGATGCTGATCTCCTTCCAGCGGATGCGGCTCATGCCGTACTCGGTGCGCTTGGCGAGGTTGCGACCGTCGAAGAGCACCTCGCCGCTGACGATGCGCCCGTTCTCGGGGAGCAGCTTGAGGATCGAGAGGGCGGCCGTGGTCTTGCCGCAGCCGCTCTCGCCGGCAAGGCCCAGGCTCTCCCCGGGCTCGAGGTCGAACGAGACGCCCTGCACGGCCTTGACGTCGCCGACCCCGAGCTTGAAGTAGGTGGTGAGCTCGCGGACCTCGAGGATGCCCTTGTGGGCTATGCGCGGGGCGGGCTTTTTGTCCGGCGCCCTGGATCTGGCTTTGGCCTTGGAGGGGCTCATTCTTCGTCCCCTTCCTCGTCGTCGGCGATGTGGCCGCCGACCCAACCGCCGCCTTCCGGGCGGCCGATGCTGCCGCCGGCCGGCTGGTTGAAGTCGGGCATGGCGTCGTCGGTCTGCTGGCCCGGCGTGAAGATGCCGCCGCCGCCGCCGACGCCGGCGCCGCCGGCCACGGCCACCTGCGGCTCGGAACGGGCCGTGAAGCGATTCTCCGCGCCGCTGTCTTCGCGCTTGCGCAGCTTGGGATCGAGCACCTCGTCGTAGGCCGTGCCGATGAAGGTGAAGGCCAGTACCACAAGCACGATGGCGATGCCCGGCGGGAGCAGGTACCACCAGGCCGGAAGGCCGGCGGCCCCGTTGACCCAGGCGTAGTGCAGCATGGTGCCCCAGCTGAAGTTGAGCGGGTCGCCGAGGCCGAGGAACGAGAGCGTGGTCTCGGAGAGGATGGCGACGGCGACCACGAGCACGAGGTTGGCGAAGATCAGCGGCATCACGTTGGGCAGGGCATGCCTGCGCATGATGTGCCTGTTGCTCGAGCCGATGGCCCGCGCGCGCTCGATGAACTGGAGCTCGCGCACGCGCAGCGTATCCGAGCGCACGATGCGCGCCGTTCCCGGCCAGCTGGTGATGCCGATGATGATGATGATCATGCCGAAGCTCCGGCCCCAGGCGGCCGAGAGGACCATCGCCAGCGGCAGCCAGGGGATGACGAGAAAGGCGTCGGTGATGCGCATCCATACCTCGCCCTGCCAGCCGCCGTAGAAGCCGGCGGCTATACCGATGCCGGCGCCGACCACGGTCGACATGAGAGCGGCCAGAAGACCGACGGCGAGCGATATGCGCGAGCTCCAGATGAACTGCGCAAGCACCGACTGGCCCACCTGGTCGGTGCCGAACCAGTTGTAGTACGACAGCGTGGGCGGATGGTACGGGCCCAGCAGCTGACCGCTGGCGTCGGTGATCTGCGCGTTTGGATCGAGCAGCGCGTGATCGATCAGGAAGGGAGCGAGGAGCGCGATGGCCAGGAAGACGACGAGGATGCCGAGGCCTGCCATGCCCTGCCAGTTCGCCCGGTACAGCGTCCAGACCTGGTGCGTGTTCCACACCGTGAGCTCGGCGCGCTCGGGGTTGCCGGCCGCCCAGAACCAGGCGGCCGCCCCGCCGAGCGCGACGACGATCGTCTGCAGCAACCAGTTGTAGGAGATGACGTTCTGTCCGGCGGACCAGCCGGAGGCGCCGCCACCGGCGAGAACGGCCCACACCGCGAACACGACGCCCATGCCGATGAGCGTCAGGCTGAAGGCGCGGGCCTTGCTCTTGCGCGCCAGCCCGAGGATGCCGAAGCCGGCGGTGAGGAGGGCGCCGAGCACGAGCACCCACGCCGGGTACGCGCCGATGCCCGCCGAGAAGAAGCCCCCGAGCACCGCCGAGAGACCCGCCGACAGCGGCACGTCTTTGGGATACATGAGCAGCTCGAACACGATCCACGTGACCGGCGTCCAGAAGAGCACCCAGTTGCGGAAGCGCCGGGGCACGAGCGGTGCTCCTGCGGCGCCCCCCTCAATACCTTGACTACGCAGGGTATTCACGCGTGCACCCGTGGGTCGAGGTAGTAGTACATGATGTCGGCGATGAGGTTGGCGACGATCACGGCGATGCTGGCGATGAGGAACACCGCCTGCATCACAGGGTAGTCGCGCTTCTGCATGGAGTCGTAGGAGAGCAGACCGAGGCCGGGCCAGTTGAACACGCTCTCCGCGAGGATGGCCCCCGACATCACGAAGCCCAGGTTCATCATCACGATGGTCACCGTGGGCAGCATGGCGTTGGGCACCACGTGGCGCCACAGCACGGCGTTCTCGCTGAGGCCCTTGGCGCGCGCGGTGAGCGTGAAGTCCTCCTTCATCACGCCGGTGATGGAACTGCGCATGATGAGCTCGTACTCGCCGACGTAGGCGATGGCGAACGTGAATGCCGGCAGGAAGAGATGCCTGCCCAGGGACTGGAACGCGGCGAAGCCGCTGAGCTCGACGCCCGGCTCCTCCATGCGCCCCGTGGGGAACCAGCGCAGCTTGGTGGAGAAGAGCATGATCATCAGGAGGCCGAACCAGAACGTCGGCATGGCGTATAGCACCATCCCTAAGTTGGTGGTCACGACGTCGTAGGCCCCGTTTCTTCGCCACCCCGCGAACACGCCGAGGATCATGCCGACCACGGTGGCGAAGACGGTGCCGACTCCCACGAGCAGGACCGTGGGCCAGACGCGCTCGGCGACCACCTCGGTGACCGGGCGCTTCTCCGCAAAGGACATGCCGAAGCGGCCACGCAGCGTGTCGCCCCAGTAGAGGCCGAACTGCTGCCACATGGGCTTGTCGAGGTTGAAGGTCTTGCGCTGCTTCTCGACGGCCTCGGGTGGCATCTTGCCCTTCGGCAGCAGCAGGCGGGCAGGATCGCCGGGGAGGATTCGGAACAGGGCGAAGTTGAACGACGCCACCAGGACGATGGTGAGCACAGCGTTCAGGATCTTCCTGACGAAGTACCGTCGTTTGTCCAGTGCGCTCGGGCCCGCCGGACGACCAGCCGCGAACGGCTGCGAGCCCCTACCTCCTTCTCACGTCCGTGATCGCCGCACCCACGCAGGGCAGGGCGGTCTCGCCGCTCGCCACCCCACCAGACGGTGCACCGTGCCGCCAGGGCCCGCTCGGTACGCGGGACTTCGTGACGCAGCCGCGGAACGCTCGGGTCTCGACCCGAGCTGTGACCAGCGGCCGGGCGTCAGACGACGGGGTGCCAGCGCGCGAGCGCGCGCCGAGATGCGGACCGCTCACGTCTCCTGCAGCTTCTTCACGGCAGCACCTTCCGTTACGGCGCGTTGCCGGCGGCCGCGGCCGCCGACGCAAGCCCATAGTAGCCACCAGATGCCGGGCGCGGCAAGAGACGGGGCTACGCGCCGTCTGGCAGACGCGCCTCGCGACCGTGCTTGCGCAGGGCCGTGACGAGGCGGTCGAGCGGCAGGGCGTACGCCTCGTTGCCGTCACGGCCGACGGTGGTGGTCGCAGCGGTGAGGGCGTTGAACACGCTCTCCGCGGTAGCGTCGACAGCCGCTTCGAAGAGCTGCGTCATCTGGTCGTTGGAGACGGAGGTGATGGTCAGCGGCTCGGAGGCGACGCGCGGCACGCGGTGTGCGGTGGTGAATGCGAGCATGATCTCGCCACTGCCGTCGGAGCCGTAGGACCCGGTCACCGCCAAGCCGAGCGAGCAGCGCTTGGCGAGGCGCTCGGCCTGGCGGGCGCTCAGCGGAGCATCTGTCGCGAGCACGACGATGCAGGACCCCTCACGGTGCTCGACCGGCATGAGGTCGGTGATCTCACGGCCGACCGGCACCCCGTCGACGCTCAGGCGGTGACGGACGCCGAAGTTGGTGAGCGCGAGCACACCCACGGTCCAGGGGCGTCCGTGCGCGGTGACGATGCGCGAGGAGGTGCCGATGCCGGCCTTGAAGTCGAAGCAAGTCATGCCGGCGCCGGCGCCGACGCAGCCTTCGGCCACCGGGCCGCCCGTCGCGCCGTCGAGCGCCTCCCGCACGTGCTTCTCGCTGACGTGCATGCCACGCAGGTCGTTGAGAAAGCCGTCGTCGCACTCGCCCACGACCGGCATCACGGCATCGTCGATGCCGATGCGCAGGTCGTGGTCCATCATCCAGCGCACCGTGGCATCGTACACGGCGCCGGCGCTCTGCGAGTTGGTGAGCAGCACAGGCGTCTCGATGAGACCCCACTCGCGAATGGCGCTGATGCCGATGACCTCACCGACGCCGTTGGCGGCGAAGGCCCCCGCGATGACGCGCCCGTGCCAGACGTCGCCGCCGTGCGGAAAGACCGCGGTGACGCCCGTGCAGGCGGGCCCGCTGCCGTGAGGCGATTCGGGCCCGCCCCACGAGACCGTGCAGTGCCCGACGCGCACGCCGGGCACGTCGGTGATGGCGTTCAGCGGGCCGGCAGGGAGTACGCCGACGCCGACGCCGAGGTCGCGCAGTCGGCAGCGCTCCGGCCCGCTCATCCCTCTACTCCAGGATGCCCGCGCGGTGCGCCTTGAGGTAGCCGCCGCAGAAGTTGTCCTCGCCGCGCAGCGCCTCGATGGCCTTGATATTGGCCATCATGGGCTTGTTGCGCACGTCGAGTACGGCGCCGTCGATGCCGAGGCCCGCACACATTGCCACGAAGGTGCGGTTGAGCAGGGCGCGGTTGGGCAGGCCGAAACTCACGTTGCTGAGGCCGCCGGTGGTGCGCACGGGCAGGCGCTCTTTGACCAGCTTGAGAGCATCCATCGTGACCTGGGCGGCCGTGGAGTCGGCCGAGACGGCCATGACCAGCGGATCGATCCAGAGATCCTCGCCGGGCAGCCCGGCGCCGGTGCAGAGGTCGTACAGCTGCTTGGCGACCGCGAAGCGGTCCTCGGCGGTGGGCGGGATGCCCTCGTCGCTCAGGCACAGGCCGATGACCGGGCACTTGAACTTCTCGACGAGCGGCAGGACGGCATCGATGCGCGCCTGCTCGCCGCTGATCGAGTTGATGAACGGGACCTTGCCGCCGGCGGCGATGATGGCGCGCACGCCGGCGTCGAGAGCCACCGGGCTGGCTGAGTCGACCATGAGCTGCATTTCGGTGACGCTCATCACGGTCTCGATCAGCCAGGTGATGTCGGCGACCTCGTCGCCGCCGGCGACGCCGCCGTTGACGTCGAGCAGGCCGGCGCCGGCGGCGACCTGGTCGGTGGCCAGCGTCTTGATGAACTCCGCGTCACGCGCCTGGATCGCCTCGGCGACCTGCTTGCGCGTCCCGTTGATCGATTCACCCATCAATAGCATGTCAACAACCTCCACGACGAATTTCCGGCACGGACCTTCGCTGAGTATACGCGAACGGTGCGCCCGCCAGTACGCGCGCGGCGCGGCGGGCGCACGCGACGGCCGAGCAAAGCCGCGGCGTCAGGATGGCGGCACCAGCCAGTCTGGCTCTGCGCAGCGACGCTCGCGCGCACGGCGTTCGGCGGCGACCTGCGAGAGGTCCCGCCGTCGCTCCGCGATGCGGCGGTCCTTGATCACCTCGACACCCTGTCGGCCCCAGAAAAGGCGGCGAAACCGCTCATACAGCCGGTCGCGCGCGGGGCCCGTGACCACGAGGCGATAGGTGGCGGTGGGGGCGCTTGCATCCATGCTTTGATCGTACCCGCTTCGTCAGTAGCTGATGTACACCGTCTTCGTGCGCGTGAAGAACTCGACCGCCGCCGGCCCCTGCTCCTTGAAGGTGTTGGCGCTGCTCAGCTTGAAGCCGCCGAAGGGCGCCTGGAGGGCCAGGCCGGTGGTCGGTTCGTTCACTTTGACCACGCCGGCCTCGATACGGTCGACGAAGGTGAGCGCCCGGCGGAGATCGTTGGTCACCACGCCGGCCGCGAGGCCATACCCGACGGCGTTCGCCTTGAACAAGGCGTCCTCGAGATCCCGCGCCCGGATGATGCCGACCACCGGGCCGAAGACCTCTTCCTGCGCGAGGCGACTATGCACCTCGACGCGGTCGAAGACGGTCGGCTGCACGAAGTGGCCGCCGGCGGCGGCGGGGCCGCCGCCGGTGAGCAGCTCGGCGCCTTCGTCCCCGGCGATCTGCATGTACTCGAGGTCGGTGGCGAGCTGCTCCGCGCTCACTGCCGGCCCCATCTGCACGCCCTCGACGAGGCCGTCGCCGACCCTGAGCGCCGCGGCGGCCTCTGCCAGGGCCGCGGCGAAGCGGTCGGCGATGCCTTCCTCGACGATCACCCGGCTGGTCGCCGTGCAGCTCTGACCGGTGAGCCCGAAGCCGCCCATCACCGCCAGCCGCACCGCCAGTTCGAGGTCGGCGTCGTCGAGGACGATGATGGGATTCTTGCCCCCCATCTCCAGCTGCACGCGCGCGAAGTGCTGCGTAGCGCGCGCGTAGATCTGGGCGCCGGCGGCGTGTGCGCCCGTGAAGGTGAGGCCGCGCACGATGGAGTCTCCGGCAAGCGCGCCGCCGACCGTGGCGCCGGAGCCGGTGACGAAGTTGAGCACGCCGGCCGGCAGACCGGCGTCCACCAGGCACTCGACCAGCCGGAGCGCCGTGAGCGGCGTCGCCGAGGCGGGCTTGAAGACGACCGTGTTGCCGTAGACGAGCGCCGGCGCAAGCTTCCAGGCGGGGATGGCGATGGGGAAGTTCCACGGAGTGATCGCGGCGACGACGCCGAGCGGCTCGCGGCGGCTGAAGAGCACGGCGTGGGGCGTGTTGGGCGGCAGCACCTCGCCGCCGACGCGCCAGCCCTCGCCGCCGAAGTACCGCAGGATGTCGCGGGCCCGCGTGACCTCGCCCTTGGCCTCGGTGAGGGTCTTGCCCTCCTCGCGGGTGAGCGTCGTAGAGACGTCGTCGAGGCGCTCGTCGAGCAGCTCGGCGGCGCGGAACAGCACTGCGCCCCGCGCCGGCGCGGGCGTGGCCGCCCAGGCCGGGAAGGCCTCGGCGGCGGCGGCCACCGCTTGCGCCGCGTCGGCCGAGGTCGCGTTGGGGAAGGTCCCCAGCACGTCGCCGGCACGCGCCGGGTTCCTCGTCTCAAAGGTGGCGCGGTCGGAGGCGCCGACCCACGCGCCGCCGATCAGGTTCTTGAAGGCCGCCATCGTCCACCTCGCCGTCGGGACGCCGTCTCGCGCCTACGGGCAACGATACTACGGGCGCGCACCAAGCTGTATACCCCCGTCAACGTTGTCGCCGCCGCGTGCCGCTACTATGCTGGCAGAGCACGGACCGATGCAGCGCCTCAAAGGGGCCAGACGATGGAGCCGCCAGCACCGCGGCATGAGCTGTGACCGACGTTCCCCAGACCTGCTGGGCAAGGACGGTCGACGGCGCCTACCTCGCGTATCAGGTGTTCGGCGAAGGTCCAACGGACCTCCTGTACGTCCCCGGCTGGCACTCCCACCTCGACGTGTACTGGGAGCAGCCTCTCTACGCGAGCTTCATGCGACGGCTGGCGAGGTCATTTCGGGTCATCACCTTCGACAAGCGTGGAACGGGGCTTTCGGAACGTAGCCTGGGCACTCCGGACTTCGAGACCATGATGGACGATGTGCGCACGGTCCTCGACGCCGCGGCCTCCCGACGGCCGGTCCTCTGGGGCGATGGCCCCGACGGTGGTGGGTCGTGCGCGGTCTTCGCCGCGTCGTTCCCCGATCGCGCGCTCGCCTTCATCTGGTGGCGGGCCTGCGCTCGAACGCTCTCGGCAGTCGACTACCCCTGGGGGCAGCGTCTGGAAGGTGTCATCGCGGACGACGCCTTCATCGAGCAGGCGTGGGGTGACGAGCAGCATGGTGCGGAGCTTCTGGAGTTCGTGGGTTGCCCCTCGCTCACAGATGACCCAGCGGCCAGACGCTGGATCGCGAAGTTCTTTCGCTACGCCGGCACGCCCAACGGTGCCAAGGCTTTCCACGAGTGGTACCTGGGCATCGACGTTCGCGCCGTGCTCTCGAGCATCCATGTGCCCACGTTCGTCGCCGGGGCTTTGTCCGATCGTGCCGAGGCTGACGCCGGCGCCCACCTGAGATACATCGTCTCCCACATTCCTGGCGCAGTGTCCGCCGACCTGGGCGGCGCCGACTTCCCCGCCTTTCTCGGCGACCAAGCCAGGATCCTTGATCAGATCCTGGCGTTTGTCGACTCCGTCCGACGAGAGGAGCAGGAGCTGGACCGCGTGCTCGCCACGGTGCTGTTCACCGATGTGGTCGGGTCGACGGGCAGGGCCTGCGAGATGGGTGACGCCTGCTGGCAGGGGCTCTTGGAGAAGCACCACGCGACCGTTCGCACCCTGCTCGCCCGCTACCGCGGCACTGAGGTCAAGACCATGGGCGACGGCTTCCTCGCCACCTTCGACGGCCCGGCCCGGGCGGTCAAGTGCGCCCAGGGCATCTGCGAAGCGGTGAGGCCTCTGGGCCTCGAGGTGCGGGCCGGCTGCCACACCGGCGAGATCGAGCTGCTGGGTGCCGACGTCGGCGGCGTCGCCGTGCACATCGGCGCCCGCGTTGCCGCCCTCGCGGGGCCCTCCGAGGTCCTCGTCAGCTCTACCGTCAAGGACCTCGTGGCCGGCTCCGGCCTCGTCTTCTCAGATCGCGGCGAATACGAGCTGAAGGGCGTGCCCGGAAGCTGGCGCCTCTACTCGTCAGTCAAGTGAGAGAACCGCCGGGGGCGACGATGATCGCCCGCGGCTCACAAAGGGGGGATCTATGACAAGGATCGACGCGTGGCCGGGGACGAAGTGGAACGGCCAGGGCCAGTCGCGCTCGCTGCCCCAAGACTGGTTGTCCCGCGCATTGGCCAGGATCCCACTGTTCGAGGAGCTCTCGAAGCAGGACCTGCGGGACGTGGCCGGTCTGGCCAAGCTGCGGCACTACGTCGATGGCGTGGCGGTCATGCGCCTCGGGGCAAGCGGCGACGGCATGCATGTGATCCTCGACGGCAACGCCGTCGCGCGGCCGGCGGTCGGAGCGGAGCGTCGCCTTGAGCCCGGAGATGCCTTCGGCGAGCTGGCGCTGATCGACGGCGCGCCTCGCGCCGCGACCGTCGTCGCCGAAGGAGAGCTCGTGACCGCGATGATCGGCGGGCCCGGCTTTCGCAGGATGCTTCGCGAGGAACCGCTGGTCGCCGTCGGCATCCTGCCCGGGCTCGTGCGCATCATCCGCGATCTTCAGGTCTCGAGGCAGAGCGAGGCTGCGACGCACGCGCCGGACGACGCCTCCCGGTCAGATCGGGGCTACGAGGCGGAGACCGGGATCGTGGACGGAAGCATCGTGAGCGACGCGCGTGACCTTCTCGGCTGGCATACCGCGCTCAGACATGTGCCCCTGTTCGAGACGCTCCCCGAGCGCCATCTGCGACACGTCGCGCGCCGCTTCGCCGTGCGACGATACGGAAGCGGCCGTGTGCTGGTCCGTGAAGACTCCAAGGGGGGAAGCTTCTTCCTGCTGCTCGCCGGCCGCGTCCACGTCCAGGCGCGAAACGGCACCGCGAGCGACCTCGACCCCGGGGCTCACTTCGGTGAGCTCGCCTTGATAGACGGTGCGCCGCGGTCGGCCACGGTCACGTCCCTCGACCAGGTGACCGTGGCCGAGCTTCCGCGCGCCGCCTTCCGGCGACTGCTGCAGAACGAGCCGCGAGCGGCCGTCCCCATGGTCGGAAGCCTCGTCGCCTTGATCCGCGAGCTGCAGGGGCAGCCGAAGGGCTGACGGCGGCAGGTAACCCCAAAGAGAAGCGGCGGGCGGGCCGTGAGGCCCGACCGCCGCGACGCGAAAGCGTTGAAGCCGTGCCGCTCGCGATGAGGCGAAGCGACTCGCGCCGTTACTCTTACATCATCCCCGGAGGCATGCCGCCCATACCGCCGCCCATACCGCCGCCGGCTCCGGCGGGCTCGGGCTTGTCGGCCACGATGCACTCGGTGGTGAGGATGTTCTTGGCGATCGACGCGGCATTCTGCAGCGCCGAACGGGTGACCATGGCCGGATCGATGATGCCGGCCTTGGTCAGGTCCTCGTACTTGCCGGTCTCGGCGTTGAGGCCCTCGCCCGGCTTGAGCGTCATGACCTTGTTCACCGCGACGGACCCCTCGAGGCCGGCGTTCTCCGCGATCTGACGAAGCGGCTCTTCGAGGGCGCGGACGACGATCTCCTTGCCCGCGCGGAAGTCGACGTCGTCGGACTTCTTGTCGACCTTGATGGAGCCGATGGCGTTGACCAGCACGACGCCGCCGCCCGGCACGATGCCCTCTTCAAGGGCGGCGCGAGTGGCGTTGAGAGCGTCTTCGACGCGATGCTTGGTCTCTTTCATCTCGACCTCGGTGGCCGCGCCGACCTTGATGACGGCCACGCCGCCGGCCAGCTTGGCGAGACGCTCCTGGAGCTTCTCACGGTCGAAATCGGAGTCGGTGTTCTCGATCTCCGCCTTGATCTGCTTGATGCGACCCTTGATGGCGTCGCTGTCGCCGGCGCCGTCGACGATGGTGGTGTTGTCCTTCGTCACGACGACCTTGCGGGCGCGCCCCAGCTGCGAGAGCTGGGTGTTGTCGAGCTTGAGGCCCATTTCCTCGGTGATGACCTCGCCGCCGGTAAGGATGGCGATGTCCTCGAGCATGCGCTTGCGGCGGTCGCCGAAGCCGGGGGCCTTGACGGCGACGCTCGTGAACGTGCCGCGCAGCTTGTTCACGACCAGGGTCGCGAGAGCTTCACCCTCGACGTCCTCGGCCACGATGAGGATCTGCTTGCCGGCCTGGATGACCTTCTCGAGCACGGGGAGCAGGTCCTGGACGGAGCCGACCTTCTGGTTGGCGATGAGGACGTACGGATCCTCGAGCACGGCTTCCATGCGCTCGGGGTCGGTGACCATATACGGGCTGAGGTAGCCCTTGTCGAACTGCATGCCCTCAGTGAACTCGAGGTCGAGACCGAAGGTATTGGACTCCTCGACGTTGACCACGCCGTCCTTGCCGACCTTTTCGATGGCATCGGCGATGACGTCGCCGACGGCGCGGTCGCGGGCGGAGATGGTGGCCACGCGGGCGATGTCCTCTTTGCCGGAGATCTCCTTGGACTGCTTCTTGATGGAGGCGACAGCCTCGTCGACGGCACTCTCGATGCCACGCTTGATGGCCATCGGGTTGGCGCCGGCGGCCACCATGCGCAGACCTTCGCGCACGATGGCCTGGGCAAGCAGGGTCGCGGTGGTGGTGCCGTCGCCGGCGATGTCGTTGGTCTTGGTCGCGACTTCCTTGACGAGCTGCGCGCCCTGGTTCTCGAAGACATCCTCGAGCTCGATCTCACGGGCGATGGTCACTCCGTCGTTCGTGATGGTGGGAGCGCCGTACTTCTTGTCGATCACGACGTAGCGGCCCTTCGGGCCGAGAGTTATCTTGACTGCGTCGGCGAGCTTGTTGACGCCGCGCTCCAGGGAACGCCTGGCCTCGTCGGCATACTTCAGTTCTTTAGCCACGCTACTTCAGCCTCCTCTCTACTTGGTTACTACGGCCAGGATCTCGCTGGCGCGCAGGATCAGGAGCTCGTCACCGTCAACGGTCTTGTACTCGGTACCCGCGTACTTGCCGTAGATGACCTTGTCGCCCTTCTTGACGTCCATAGGGACGCGCTTGGCGCCGGCCTCGTCCCACTTGCCGTCGCCTGCAGCGACGACCTCGCCCATCATCGGCTTCTCTTTCGCCGTGTCGGGCAGCACGATGCCGCTGGCCGTCGTCTCCTCTTCGGCGACGGCCTTGATGATCACGCGGTCTTCAAGCGGCTTGAGCTTCATGCAGCAACCCTCCTCTTCATTTGTCTGGAATCTGGCACTCTCAGGGGGAGAGTGCTAAGTCTTGCGGGGTGCCTATCGTATGACCGATCAGGGCCGATGTCAATCCCGCACATGGGTGCCCGGACCGCGCCGGCGATGCGCAAGGCAATGGCGTGTTTTGCAAGCATTCTGCGCAGCTGCAGCGGGCTTCCTCGTCTTTGGCAAGGAGGCATCGAGAGTGCCGGACTCGGGGCTCCGCTGCGCCTGACTGCCGCTGAGATCGGCCACTGTGCGCGGGTCCATGTGGCGCGCGCCAGCGGGCTGGGGCGCCGGCCCGGATGTCGCAGGCCACGTGCCCGCATTGTAGACTGCGGCCATGCGCGTCCTCATCCAGCGCGTCGACCGCGCCTCGGTGACTGTGGACAGCGAGGCCGTGGCTGCGATCGGTCGCGGCTATCTCGCCCTTGTCGGCGTCACCCACGGCGATTCGGCCGCCACGGCCGGCAGGCTCGCCGCCAAGACGGCCCGGCTGCGCATCTTCGCAGACGACGCGGAGCTTCTGAACCTGGCGCTCGCCGACGTGGGCGGCGAGGTGCTGGCCGTTTCTCAGTTCACACTCTACGGCGACGCCCGCAGGGGCAATCGCCCGAGCTTCACGGACGCCGCACGGTCGGCGCAGGGCGAGGCCGTGTACGCGGCGTTCGTTGAGGCGCTGCGCGCCGAGGGCGTGCCGGTCCAGACCGGCATCTTCGGCGCCCACATGCGCGTGGACCTGACGAACAACGGCCCGGTGACGATCCTTCTGGAGGCGTAGGCCCGGACACACAAACTCGGGGAGGCTGCGGTGGGACTCGGATCCGACCTTGAAGAGAGAGTCGTCGGCGTGGTGCGGGAGGCGCGCGACGAGCTCGTCGAGCTGGTGAGCGAGCTCGTCGCCTGCGACACGACCGCCAGAGACCCCGGCGAGCCGCCGCGGGAAGAGGAGAGGCTGCAGCGCATCCTGGAGCGGCGTCTGCGAGTGTCGGGCGCCGAGCCGGAGCTCTGGGAGCCCGAGCCGGTCGGCCCCGGGCATCCGTACATCGCCGCCGAGCTCGACTTTGTCGGCAGGCCTCAGCTCGTGGCTGTTGTCCAGGGGAGCGGCGGCGGCCGCAGCCTGCTGCTCAACGGGCACATCGATGCCGTGGAGCCAGGCGCCCGCGAGCAGTGGAGCAGTGATCCCTTCCGCGCCGAGGTCCGCGGCGGCAGGCTCTACGGCCGCGGCTCGTGCGACATGAAGGGCGGCATCACCACGCTGGCGTTCGCCGCCGAAGCGCTCCGCCGCGCGGGCGTGCGACTGCGCGGCGACCTTGTGTTCTGCAGCAATACCGATGAGGAGTCCTCGGGGGTGGGCGGCTGGGCGGCTGTGCGGCGCGGGGTGACGGCCACGGCCGGCATCTGCGCCGAACCCACCGGCTTCGACGTGTACGCCGCCTGCCGGGGAACCACGACCGGCGTCCTCACCGTACCCGGTCGCGCGGGGCACGCCGAGATGCCGCAGCCTCACTGGCGCGCCGGCGGCGCCGTCAACGCGATCGAAAAAGCCGTGCCGCTCATCGCGTCGCTCGGGCGCCTGCGCGAGGAGTGGCGGACACGACCGGATCAGCGCCACGCGCTCCTCAGCCCCAGCAGCATCACGCCGACCATCATCCGCGCCGGCGAGTGGAGCGTGACCTACCCGGACGCGTGCGCAATCACCTGCGATCTCGACTACCTGCCGGTCAGTGTGGACGAGGCGGGCACCGGCCGGCCGGCGCACCAGGAGGTGGAGGACTGGGTGCACGCCGTCGCCGCCTCGGATCCGTGGCTCGTCGAGCATCCGCCGACCTGGAAGTGGATCGACGACTGCCCGCCCGCCGAGGTCCCCGTCGACCATGAGATCGTCGCCGGCACCCTCGAGGCCGCCGCCGATCTCGGCAGAAGCGGCATGATCACCGGCCTCGACTCCTGGCACGATGCCGCCACCTACACGCTGCTCGGCGGGACGCCGACGATCTCCTTCGGGCCCGGTCAGCTTCTGGTCGCGCACTCGGTCGACGAATACGTCCCGGTCGACGACCTCGTCGACCATGCCGCGGCCGTGGCCCTGCTGCTCATGCGCTGGTGCGGCGTCGCGAGCCCCGACGAGGGATGAGAGACCCCGCACGCCGGGTAGCGCCTTGGCCGGGAGCAGCCTGGCTGCTCCCTGCCCCCTTGATCTCCTCGGGCCGTCGCCGGGATCAGCCGGGTGTGGCGGACGGCGGAGGCGCCGTGACGTCGTCCTCTGCCGGGCCGTCGTAGGCCTCGACCGACTTCGCCAGCGCATACCCCGCGAGAATACCGGCGACCCAGCCCAGGATCACGGGCAGCGCCCAGACCTTGAGCAGGTCGAGGCGGTGCCACTCGTGCGTGTAGCAGTAGATGAGCCCGATGACCGCCGACACGAGCACCAGGAGACCGCCAAGGGCGGGGTTGCGAAGCGTGAGCACGCCGCCGATGATCATGACGATGCCGAGACCGAGGAGCAGGCGCGGACTCGTGACCAGGATGCCCGCGACGTGCCAGGACGGCCCCAGCTTGGGCTGAGCCGCGTGGATGTAGAAGCCCATGCCGATCGCGGAGATGCCGGCGAGGACGCCGACCGCCGCCGCGTACCTGAAGATCGCAGCCTGTTTCATGCCTCTGCTCCTTCGATGGCCGCGCCGAACTGGGTGAGTTCGCCCTCAGGGGTGATCGTTGCGCCTTCGAGGGCTCGATCTGTGGTCCCGTGGTAGAAGTACTTGAAGACCAGGTAGGCGATCGGCCCGCTGAGCGCGCCGATGAGGCCGCCGACCAGGGAGTCGTCGCCGTTCGTGAACAGCGCGAACACGGCGATGGCGATAGGGATCGCGACCCAGATCGCGAGCGCCCATGTGGGCAACGGCACGCGGAACGGCCGTGGCGCGTTGGGCTCCTTGATGCGCAGCACGATCGCCGAGATGAACACGAGGATGTAGGCGAACATCAGCAGGAAGATGTCCATGACGATGAGCGCCGTGAACGTGCGCGAGATCAGGATGCAGTTGACGAGGCCGAAGATGAGGATGGCCACCCACGGCGTGCCGTACTTCTTGCTGGTCTTGCCGAAGAAGCGGAACAGCAGCCGGTCGCGCGAGATCTGGAACGGCGGCCGGGCTCCAGAAGCGAGATACCCGGCATAGAGGCCGATGTTGGAGGCGATGGCCGAAGCGAACATGAGCCAGCCGAGGAAGGCCCCGCCCACGATCTTGGCCGCCACGAGGTAGTCCACCCCGTCTGGCGAGCCGCTCGTGTCGGACATCATGTTCACCCAACTCCCGGGATGACCGGCGCGGACGAGCGCCGCGACAGTGATGAAGTAGGTGATGATCACGACCGGCGTCGCGACCATCAGCGCCCTCGGGATGACCTTCTGCGGGTTCTCGATCTCGCCGGCGAGCGTGCTCATCGACTCCCAGCCGGCATACATCCACATCATCACGGCCAGACCGAGGTTCATGCTCTCGACCATGTTCTGGCCCTTGGGCATGAATGGGGTGAACACGGCGCCCGTGCCGCGCAAGAACGCGAGGATCGTGAAGATCACGAAGGGCACTAGGACGACGACCTGGATGACGGTGAGCGACCAGCCTGTGAGCTGGAGCCCCCGGATGTTGATGAACGTGAACACGGCGACGATGGCCACGCCGACGAGCCAGCGCTCCAGACTCGAGAGGTCGAGCTGGCTCTGGATGTAGCCGAGGGCGAGGGCGACGTACACGGCGGAGTCGATGAACACCGAAAGGCTCCACCACCACCCGCTCTGGAAGCTCCAGTACTCGCCCAGTGCCCGACGGACCCAGCGGTACGAACCGCCGGCTTCGGGGATCATGGAGCCCATCTCGGAGGCCACGAACGCCATGGGTACGCTCCACAGGAAGGGGAGTACCACGATCATGAGGAGCGTGAGACCCGGCCCGGACGACGAGACGACGTCCTCCATGCCGAACGAGCACGAACAGGTGAGCGTGAACACCACGATGACCGCGGTGAACAGCCTCATCCTGACCCGCCTCAGGCCCTGGTTGCGCAACATCTCTGTCATACGGACCCCCCGAACACGGTTACGCACCGTCTAGGCAAGTGCCTCCGGTGCGAGCTGCCACAGGTCGATGCCGAGCTTGTCGTTCTCGCTGTAGTCTATCGGAATGTCCACGATCACCGGCCCACTGCTGTCGAGAGCCTTGGCCAGAATGCCGGGCAGGTCGCCGGCGCGCTCCACGCGCACCCCGTCGACGCCGAAGGCGCGGGCCAGGGCCACGAGATCCGGGTTGTCGAAGCGTGTCCCGGCGACGTGGCCGAACTTGCGCCGCTGGTGCATCTCGATGAGGCCATAGCCCCCGTCACTCCACACGAGGACGACGAAGGGCAGCCTGAGCCGCTTGGCGGTCTCGAGCTCCTGCACGTTCATAAGAAAGCCGCCGTCGCCGGTGATGCACACGACCTTGCCGCGGCCGCGACCCACCAGAGCCGCGGCCATGGCCGCCGGCAGCCCGAAGCCCATGGCGGCGAACCCGTTGCTGATGAGCACCGTATTGGGCTCGCGCGCCTCCCAGAAGCGCGCCACCCAGAGTTTGTGCACGCCGACG
>JAPLCM010000159.1 GCA_026392275.1 Actinomycetota bacterium
GATTCCGAGCTGCTGCAGGCTGCGAACCAGCCGGACCGTGCTCTCGAAGGCCTTGACGCCGTTACGCTCGACCTCATCGATGAAGTAGCCGTTCTTGCGGTTGCCGAGCCCGCAGACCGTCTCCGCATCCGGCGGGTCGTCGGGGGCGCCCTCCGGCAGCGCAATGTCGCGCGAGGACAGGAAGCTGCGGACGCCGTCGTAGCGGGCTTTGCCGTCGACATAGACGCGGTATTCAGTGTCGGCATCGAAGGGAGTCCAGTCCAAGCCCGCAGCGGCAGCCCGCCTCTCCAGGAAATCGTCGAAGAGCTGCTTCCAGGCGGCGGCATGCACCGCGGCGGTGCGAGTGACCACCCCGTCCATGTCGAAGACGACAGCGTCGATCGTCGTCCGATCGATGGCGAACACAGCCTCGGTCCCAGTCACTTCAAGCCGCCCTTTCTTGAGCCGGCGGGCTCGTCAGCTCGCTGGCGATGTGCCCCTCCATATCGAGGGGAGACGTGCGTGTGCCGCGCGGCGTCGCTGCTCCGTCGCGCACGCCGCAACACGGACACACGGCGACGCCCACCGTCGAGATGAACATCGTCTGGTACGTGAACTCATTGCCGCAGCCTTGGCACACCACCGTGACGTTGTGCATGGGCACCTCCCCCAAGTGCTTGCGCTGCCGATTCTCCGTGCCGCTGTGTGGAAGCGGTGCCGCTCATGCCGTGGGAAGCTGGAGAGAAGGATGGGATGGATCGCCAGGCGAGACGGCGGCCGACACAACGCTCGAGGGCAGGCGGCACAGGCTGTTCGGCCTCGAGCCGTCGGGCACTCGGGCGTTGGATAACGCATGTCGACAAGATGCACATCACCGGCTTCGGCTCCGTCTGACTGATCGTCGATCGCCTCGGCTGTTCCGCGGACTGCCTACGGACAGTAGCCCATCGCCTGGGCTTGCGCTAGTGCGACAGCGCCTTCTAGACAGGCCTCGTCCCGAAGCGAGAGCAATCGAGGCGGTGAGGGCACTCGCCGACGAGGACCACGTACGCGCGGCGCTGGCCCGCCGGCGTCTTTCAAAGTCGCGCGTCGAGCTTCTCCGCGGCCACCTCCTGCATGCTCGGCATCACGTGGCTATGCGTATCCAGGGTGATGCCGATCGAGGCTGGAGATCCGCGACGGCAAGATCGTGCGCGCGACGCTCTACTACACCCGTAATACGGAGGAGCGGTGAAGCTGGCGCCGGCGCCCGTGATGGTGAGCGCCGCCATGGCCGGCGCGACGAGCCCCGTCAAGGCGGCGAGTTTGGCGGTACGTGACGTGAGGACTCTCATTGGCACCTCTCCGTTGGATCCACTGGTCGAGTGCAGGCTAAGGGCGTGCGTGAACGCGCGATGAGGGCGCCGTGAGCTGGCCGATACGGTCCGGCTGCAGCCCGGTGAGCACGGAGTATGCGGGCGATGAAGCGAGTGGCAGGATGCGCTCAGGCCCGCGGCAGATGGATGCGGAAAGTGCTGCCCTCGCCCACGCGACTGTCCACAGAAACACGTCCGCCATGCGCCTTGGCGATATGTTTCACGATCGCCAGCCCGAGGCCCGTGCCGCCGAGGTCACGGCTGCGGGCCCTGTCGACGCGGTAGAAGCGTTCGAACAGCCGCGGCAGATGCTCACGCGAAATGCCGGGCCCGTGGTCGCTCACGCTGATGACGATCTCATCCGCAGCCGCGACCAGGGCCACCTCGACGGCGCTGCCTTCGGGGCTGTACTTGACGGCGTTGTCGACGAGATTGACCACAGCTTGCTCGAGGAGCGGGGGGTTCACGGCGGCAAGCACGCGACTCGCGCACGAGACGTCGATGGCAATGCTCTTGGCCTGCGCCTTGGGCTCGCAGACATCGACGGCGACGTGCACGACGTCGCACACGTCGGCCTCTTCGAGGGTGAGGCGCTGCTCGTTCTCGCGCTGCTCGAGCGTGGACAGCGCCAGCAGATCGCCGATGATGGAGTTCAGCCGGTCCGCCTGGCCGGCGATTATGCGCACGAAGCGGTGCGCCATGACGGGATCGTCGAGGGCGCCGTCCTCGAGAGTCTCGGCGAAGCCCTTGATCGAGGTGACCGGCGTCTTGAGCTCGTGCGACACGTTGGCGACGAAGTCGCGGCGCACGGCCTCAAGCCGCTTGAGACGGGTGACGTCGTTGAGGACGACGACGGCGCCGACAGGACTCTCGTCGTCGTCGTTCGCACGCAGCAGGGTGCCGTTGGCCTGCAGGTAGCGGTCCTGTGAGCCCACGCGCACCACGATGTCCGCCTCGACCAGTTCGTGCCCAGATAGCGTCTGCGCGACGACGCGCTGCAGATCCGGGTTACGCAGGACCTCCTGGATGGTGCGGCCCTCCGCGGCGGCGGGCTCAACATCGATGAGGCCTGCGGCCGCGGCGTTGACCGCGATGATCCGCTCTTCGGTGTCCACCGCGAGCACGCCCTCGACCATGCTGGAGAGGACGGCCTCGCGCTCGTTGCGCTCACGAGTGAGCGTCCCGATCTGGTCGTCGAGCTCCTCGGCCATGTGGTTCAAGCTCTCCGCGACCGCCGCGAACTCCTCGGTGCGAGGCACGAACAGCTTGTACGCGAAGTCGCCGCCGGCGAGGCGCTCGGCACCGACCTTGATCTCGCGCATCTGCCTGCTGATGCGGCGGGAGACGTACCAGCCGATCAGGGCCGCGAGTGCTGCCACGAGCAGCGCACTCAAGCCGATGCGCCAGTAGAGGTCGTTCAGAGCATGATTGACGGTGGTGAGCGGGATCGCCGCGCGCACCACGGACGCCACGCGCCCATCTTCAGTGATCGGCACGGCGACGTACATCATGTCCACGCCGAGTGTCGGGCTGCGGCGGATAGAGACCCCGACGCGACCGTCCAGCGCCGCCTTGAACTCGGGGCGATCCCGATGGTTCTCCATGTCTCCGGGCGCCGAATCGGAGTCGGCCAGCACGGCGCCGACAGGCAGGCCCGGCTCCCCTCCGGAGATCAGCGTGATGCGTGTGTCCGAGGCAGCGCCCAGACGCCGCACGAGCGCCTCGAGCTCCTCGGGAGTCTGCGTCCCGATCTGGGCCGCGACCTGCTCGCGCACGAGCTGCGCGCGAGCCTGCAGCTCGCGCTCGGTGTGCAGCACGTAGAAGCTCCGCGCGGAGCGTACGGCGTAGAAGCCGACCGCCGCCGTGCAGAGCACGATGACGACCAGGTAGGTGGCGTAGAGCCGCCAGAAGAGACGGGGCCGTCGCACGGGTCAGTCGCCCTGCAACCGGTAACCGACGCCGCGCACGGTCTCTATGTACGCGCCCCCGCAGCCGAGCTTGCGGCGCAGAGACACGATGTGCACATCGACCGAACGGTCGGTGACGAAGCGGTCGGTGACGAATACGTCATCCCCTTGGGCGGCATCGACGATCTGCTGCCTAGTGAACACCCAACCGGGACGCTTTGCCAGATACAGCAGGATGCGGAACTCGGTGGCCGTGAGCTCCACCGGCTTGTCGCAGACCACGACCTGGTGCCTGCCGGGGTGGATGGTGAGCTCCTTGATGTGGACGGTCGCCGCGTCGTCGGCGGTCTCGTCGCCGCGGCGCAGCACGGCCCGGATACGGGCCGTGAGGACCCGCGGGCTGAACGGCTTGGTGACGTAGTCGGAGGCGCCGAGCTCGAGACCGGCGACCACGTCGGCCTCGCTTCCTTTGGCGGTGAGCATCACGATGGGCACGGAGCGCGTCTT
>JAPLCM010000306.1 GCA_026392275.1 Actinomycetota bacterium
CGAGCCGGCGATCGGTGCGCTCACCGGCTTTCTGATCCTGTCGCAGCGACTCACCGCGCTGGAGATCGTCGCCATGGTCGCGGTGATGGTCGCTGCGGCCGGCGCCAGCTGGACGAGCGGCGCCGGGCGCGAGCTCGAGGTCCCCCTGGCCTGACGGGCTGGTCGTGGCCTTCGCGGTCTGTGGTCGGTCATGCCAGGATCTCGCCCACCCGCCCCCTGATCGCCGCCTGGAACCTGGCCCAGGTGAGGTCGCCGGCGGGTTCACATACGACCCCCGCCTCTGGATCTGCCACGACGAACCAAGCTGCGTCGTAGAGGCGTTTCAGGACGAGTCGCCGGCACAGGAGCATGGCGCGTTGTTGGTATGACGCATCCTTGAACTCCCGGTCGACGCGGAAGTGCGATTCAGTCACCGCGACGGGCGCCCGTGACTTGGGCTCGTCCTGCATCAGGTACACGTACCCAAGCCAGGGAGCGGTGCGTCCCAGCAAGCCCTGCTCGGCGGCCTGTTGCAGGTCGGTCGCGTTGCCCAAGGCTTCCTCTGCGCGGTTGTTCAGGTTGTTGCCGAATGATCCAAACTGGCTCTTGAACTCCACGGCCGCCACCAACTCACCGCCGTGAACGACGACGATGTCCCAGCGCTTCTCGGCTCTGAAGTAGCCCGGCAGGTCCAGGCGGCTCCTGCCCTTCCAGATCGCGTAATCCGGGATGTCTGCCTCGATGAATGTCGTTGCTACGAAGTCGGCAAGCGGATCAAGATGGGCCCCGCTTGTCACGCCGGCGCGTAGCCCGAGGTCTTTGCTGCCTCCTGCCCTGGCCCTGCCGGCGGCGGCTTGGCGTAGGCGCCAGCAACTCATCACGGCGTCCTCGAAAGGCTCCACTGATCCCCCTTAGTCGGGCAGATGCTTGAGACCGTAGGTCTCCAGCGCCGCCGCGGTGGCTTCGCCGACGTCGCGCATCTTGAAAGCTTGCCTGAGACGGCCCGCAAGCGAGGGAGAGACGCTACTCGGAGCGGGCACGCGAATCAGGCGCAAGTACTGCGCCTGAAACCGGAGTGTTCCGCCGCGCATCTTCACGCCGTAGGCCTCGACAAACATCTGCGCCACACGCGAGAGCAGGATCCCGCCGAGCACTTCAAGATCCCACCCAGCCGAGGTGATCCAGTACAGGTTGTGATGTGGATAACCGAATCCCGGGTCGAGGACCGGTTGGATGGTGGCTTTCATGTCGGCCAGGAGCAGCTTGGGGGCGCCGCGCAGGCGTGGGTGGACCTTGTCGATGGTCCTGTACCAGTCGGCAGGAGATCTCTGAGCGATGTGCCTTCTCGCCAGTCTGTCGGTCTTGGTCACGAGGTAGGCTTCGAGTTGCGGATAGGCGCCGAGCTCGACGAGGTCTCCCGCGTCGTCCCAAGGATTGACGAGCCACTTGTCGTGCCCGTCGAGATGCCCGGACTTGATGTGCGCGGTCGTCACGAGGGGAAGCATGCGGTCGGGCTCCACAAGGGCCTCATTGCCAGTCACGAAGACATCGTCTGCACCGGTGGCGATGCCGATACCGACCCTGGTGCCGGTGGCCGGATCCTCGAGCGGCATGAAGGCATCGTTGAGCGTCTCAAGCAGAGCGATCCGCTCGGGGCTGGCCGACGGCCACATGCCCTCCGTATGGAACCAACCCGGCAAGCGCGCGGCGCGAAAGTCGGGGTCTTCACTGCGTTTCGTCCCGCCTTGCACCCACGACATGAAGCGGTGGGCCGCTGCCTGGTCGAAGCGCTCAGTGGCAGCGGCGTATATGGCCCCGTCTTGCCGGGAACGCCGAATCTGAGTGATCGCGGGGTAGGCGGATACATCCTCAGCAAAGGCGTTGACGCCGTGCATCTCGCAGACGGCCTCAACGGCGTAGCAGTCTGTCACCAGGCCACGCAGCCGACGTCCGTAGCTGTTGTGCATCCAGCGATCGGCGACGATGTACGACAGTACGCCACCCCTCTTGAGGCTTCGCAGCCCCGCCTCGATGAAGCCGACGAAGATGTCGCTCCCCGGTGTCATTGTCGAGCACATGCCCAGGTATGCTTGGCGTGCGCTGGGCAACAGGTCATCGCTGCGAATGTACGGCGGATTCCCGACGACAAAGTCGGCGTCTTGAGCAGGGACCGTGAGGAGGTAGTCGCCCTGTCGCATCCAGGCATCGACGACCGCAGCTGCGTCTGTTGGATTCCAGCCGTCGCACAGAAGCTGACCGACGGTCGACCGACGGCAGTGTTCGACGTGTTGTGCCTGGAGGTCGAAGCCTCTGATGGCTGACTCAGCATCGCAGAGCCGGCGGCCGTGGAGGCGCAGCGATTCTGACAAGCGCTGCGCCATCGGCACCAAGAATGCACCATCACCGCACGCAGGCTCTATTGCCACTCTGTGTGACAGATCCGCGCTCGCAACATAGCCGCACAGGTCGAGAATGAGCTCGACCACCCAGCGCTGTGTGAACACGGCTCCGTACGTCTGGGCCGGTACGCCGGGTGCTCTGGTCAGTGGTAGGTGCATGGAATCTAGTGTCTCACATGCACGGGACGGCTGGCCGGCGACGGGCTGCCCGCGATGTGCGAGAATCCCGGCCCATGAGCGGTACGGAGATCGAGCGGCGGTTTCGCGCAGCCTGGGAGCAGGCGCGGTCGGCGTGGGCCGCAGCCGACCCTGCGCGGCGCGCCGCGCAGGCGGGCTGGGGCTTCTCGCCCGACGGGGTGACCGTGCCCTTCTTCCGGCGCCCGCATCTTGTGACACATCCTGAAGGCGACGTGAGCGCCGCCGGCGCTCCGGCTCACGTCGCCGTGAGCATCCTGCTGCTGCACTACCTGCTGCGCGCCGACGGCGCGCCGCCGGCCGGCGAGTAGCTCGCCTTCCGTGAGCTGCCCGATTGCATGTTCTACGCGCCGTCTTCTGTGGAGCGCGCCGAGGCGCCGCCGGCACGGGGCTTCGGCGCTGCCGGGTCGGGCGGCGGCGAGGGCGGGCTTGCCCGCTTTCGCGCCGCGGCAGCGGCCGCCGGCGGCCTGCCGCTCGAGCTGGCGGACGCAGCCTTCGCCTTCCAGGCTCTTCCGCGTCTCGCGCTTGCCGCACTGATGTGGGCGGGCGACGACGAGTTCCCCGCACAGGCGAGTGTGGTGTTCGACGGGGCCGCCGGGCACTACCTGCCCGCCGAGGACCTTGCCCGTATCGGCGGGTTGCTGGCCCGGCGCCTCATCGGCGCGGCGAGCTGACGAGGGCCCGCCGGCCGGCGACTATGCGGCGGCGCGAATCTCGCGGGCACGCGCGATGGCCGCCAGCAGGGCCTCCGGCTCGTCTGTGCCGATCGTGAACCGGCGGCCGCCGGCGAAGCGCAGCCGCACGGCGTCGCGGCCCCAGGCGTTATAGAGCCAGCCCTGGGGTGTGAGGCGGATGCCCCAGCCGGCGAGCCAGGGGATCTTGACGGCGCTCGCAGCCTCGATGGTGTGCAACTCGACGCGCCGACGCGCGAGCCCGCCCCCAAAGCCGACCGAGATACGTGTCTCGTCGACCTGCACGGTGAGCCGCGAGAACGCCAGCATGAGCGCGGCGAAGGTCAGCCATCCGGGCACGTGCCACCACCAGCGCGGCCTACCGGCCCGCTTGTCACGCACAAGCGCGCGCGCCTGCGTGAACGTGCCCACGGCCATGCCCCCGAACATCGGGTAGCCGATCTGCGTGTGGCGGTACGGGAACTGGGCTGTCTGCGGGCCGGACATCAAGGTGCATCTTCGCCGACGCCCGCAGGCGTGTCCAGCGCGGCCGCCGGCGCAGCGGCGGGCGCGCTGGGGATTGCCTCAGATGTCGCGCGGCGCCCTGCGAGCCGCGCCACTCGCCGCGCCACTCGCCGCGCTTCCCTCCGCGCCACTCGCCGCGTCGCCCGCGTCAGGCAGCGTGACTCAGAACGTCGCGCCCTTCTCGACCCGAAGCCGGCGTCGTCGTCGCGCACGAAGAAGACGTACTCGCAACGCGGCTGTCGCTGTGACGCGGCGCACTGTCGGCACACCGCCTCGCCGCGTGAAGCTCCTCGCCGGCGCCCACGAGCCGCCCGGCGTCGCCTGAAGCTATGATGGAGGCGCTGACGGCAGACAGGACGGGAGGGCACGATGGCTGGTGATGCGAAGGACGGGCGCGTGATCCTCGCCCTCGACCAGGGGACGACCAGCTCGCGCGCGATCGTTTTCGCCGCCGACGGCGGCGTCCTTGCGCTCGCGCAGCGCGAGATCGGTCTGGACTTCCCGCACGCCGGCTGGGTCGAACAGGACCCGCTGGAGATATGGACGGCGCAGCGTGAGACCGCCGTCGAGGCGCTGCGCACGAGCGGCGTCGCCCTCGCCGACGTGGCCGCCGTCGGCATCACCAACCAGCGCGAGACCACCATCGTGTGGGACAGAGCCACGTCGCTGCCGATCGCGCCGGCCATCGTGTGGCAGGACCGGCGCACCGCGGAGCGCTGCGAAGAGCTGCGCGACGCGGGTCACGAGGCCGTGGTGCAGCGCAAGACCGGCCTCGTGCTCGATCCCTACTTCTCGGCCACGAAGATACGCTGGCTCCTTGACACCGTGCCCGGCGCCCCCGAGCGGGCCGCGCGCGGCGAGCTTGCCTTCGGCACGGTGGACACCTGGCTGGCTTGGAAGCTCAGTGGCAATCGCCTGCACGTGACCGACGCCACCAACGCCTCGCGCACTCTTCTCTACGACCTCCGCACCGGCGACTGGGACGACGAGTTGCTCGAACTCTTCGGCGTGCCGCGGGCGCTGCTGCCCACAGTGTGCGACACCAGCGGCGTCGTGGGGCACACGGCCGGCGGGGTCTTCGGGGTGCCCTTGCCCTTGGCGGCCATGGTCGGCGACCAGCAGGCCGCCCTCTTCGGGCAGGCCTGCACGACGCGCGGCATGACCAAAGTGACCTACGGCACGGGCTGTTTCCTGCTCATGAACACCGGCGAGGAGCCCGTGGCGTCGCAGAGCGGCTTGCTGAGCACCGTCGCCCTGCAGCGCGGCGGTCGCCGCACCTACGCGCTCGAGGGCAGCGTGTTCATCGGCGGCGCCGCCATCCAGTGGCTCCGCGACGGCCTCGGGATCATCGCCGAGGCGCGGGATTCAGCGGCTCTGGCGGCGCGCGTGCCGGCCAGCGACGGCGTGTACTTCGTGCCCGCGCTCGCCGGCCTCGGCGCGCCGTACTGGGAGCCGCGCGCCCGCGGCGCCATCCTCGGGCTCACGCGCGGCACCACGGCGGCGCACATCGCGCGCGCCACGCTCGAGGGCATCGCCTTCCAGGCGGCCGACCTTGTGGGCGCCGTGGCCGCCGACGCCGGCGTGACGCCGGCCGACGTGCGCGCCGACGGCGGAGCCGCCCACAACGACCTGCTGCTGCAGTTCCAGGCCGACGTGCTCGGCGTGCCGGTCACGCGCGCCGCCCAGCCGGAATCCACGGCGCTCGGCGCGGCCCTGCTCGCGGGGCTGGCCGTCGGGCTGTGGAAGGACGAGCAGGAGGCCGCCGGTCTGTGGCGCGCCGCGCGCACCTTCGCCCCCGACCCGGCCGCCGACCGCGAGGCGCTGCTCGCGGGGTGGCGCGCCGCCGTCGCCTGCGTGCTCGACCTCGCCGGCCGCAGTGCCTAGCGGACGCGGCCGCGTCTCGCGGCCGCGCCGTCGCGAGGAGGCAGCTTGACGTCCAACGTGCTGGCGATCTTCATGCTCCTCGGGGGCGTCTTCTTCACCATCTTTGCGGTGGCCGCCTGGAAGATGGGGAGACGCGCGGGCGCCCTGCTGCTGGCCGTCCTGGCCGGGATCAATCTCGCCATGGCGATCGAGTTCCTGAGGCGGTTCTACGCGAGGTGAGTGGAGAGAGGCCGGCGCCCGGGCCGCCGCACACGAGAGAACGGCTCTTCGACCATGTGCACGCCTGGACCGGCAATCATGCCGGGCTCTCGGAGGTCTCGTTGGACGATGTGCGCCGACTCCGTCGCCAGCGTTCGCCCATCGTCGAAGAGCTGCGACGAGACGCGATCACCCTTGCCGGTCCGCCGCCCACCACTCTCCTGGGAGCGACGAGGTGACCGAACGCAGTGGTCGCACGCAGCTCTGCTCCGCGAGATCGTCCCCGCGGGTGACCGAGCTGCCAAGGCCCTGATCGAGCTGCTCAACCTGAAGGACACCGCGCAGTACGGGCTCATCCCGATCACGCGGCGCCAGCTCACGACGGGGCTACGCCGAGCAAGTACGCTGCTCGACATCGCCGCCGAAGTCCTGCACAGGTAAGGCCCCGGCACGGCGATCGGTGCCAGCCTACCTCTTGGGGCTTGTCTCGACGCGGTCCTCGAAGAGAAGCGCGCCGGCGCGCGGCCGGCCGCAATGCTCGGTCCACATGGCGTGGCGGTAGCCGCCCACGCTGACCATGGCGACATGATCGCCTTCGGCGACGTATGGGCACGGGACATCCTCACCGAAGAGATCATCGCCTTCGGCAATGTGGCCGGACACGGTGACACGCCGGGTCGGGGGCGCGTCGGCCTGCGGCGGACGACGAACTCATGGTCGTGTCCGTGGATGAGATGGTCGTTCGGCACGTTCCAGCCGCAGTCGAGACCGACGCATATCGTCCCCATGCGCTGCTCGACTGAGACTACCTGCGCGACGAGCAGACCGGCCTCGATGGTGTGAAACTCGCCGGGGTCGACGCCGACGGCCACGCCGAGGTCCCCGAAGTGCCGCGCGAGGATGCCGGCGTACGAGTGGAGATCGAGAGGCCGCTCGCCCGCGTGCAGCGGCTTGCCGTGTGCACGGGCGAGCGCTTCGGCATCGCGCCCTGCGACGAGCAGGCGCCCGGCCACAACGCGCATACCCTCGTGCTCCCAGGGGCGTGATGGACGGTGGGGGCGCACGACCTGAGCGTATCGCAGGCTCGAGTCGCGAGCGAAGTCGTCACGGCGCGGTCGCGTCGCAGCAGCTCGCTCATGGCCCGGCTTCGCGCACCGCGTGGTCAGATGGTCGCGACGGTCACCTGGCTGGCGCCGCCGGTGAAGCGGATCTCGTAGCGGTCGGCGGCCTCCGCGAAACCGCCGGAGGCGAGGACCATGCGGCCGCCGACGGCCCCAAGGCGCTGGCCGTCGAAAATGAGCTGGCTCGCGCCGCCGTTCAGCTCCGCGCGAGCCTCAGTACCGGCGGGGCGGCGCAGGAGGACCTCGCTGGCGCCGCCCGACACGCGCACGGGTACGACACCTATGGGGGCGGGCAGGGTGACCTCGATGTCGCTGGCTCCGCCGGTGACCTCGAGCGCCGTCACCCGCAGTGCGCTGAAGTCGGCGACGAGCTTCCACATTCCGCCGCGCAGCGAGATGTTCCACGGCACCGCGGTTGTAAGGGCGAAATCCGCCGATTGGGCGCGCCAGTCGAAGGGGCGAAAGCGCCGGCGCTGCTGAACGGTGACCGTGCCTCCCTTGACGGTGATCTCGGGAGCCGGCCCTTCGAATGTCGCCCGGTAGAGCTCGCTCAGCGACTCGTCGCCGTGCAGGTTGACCTTGGCGGCGCCCCTGGTGAACTCGAGGCGCCCCGCCGTCACTCCCTTGAGCGGGGCGTGGCTCTGCACGTCCGTGGCGCCGTCGGACGCGGCTTCGCCGGCCCCCGGCGCCGACTCCGCGGTGAGCGCGGCGATCTGATCTTCGTACACGCCGCGCGTGCCGCGCAGGTAGTCGCGGATCACGGTCAGCTCGCCGTCCGCGCGCTCCTCAAGCAGCGCGCGCGTCGCGAGCTCCACCTCGCCCTGGATGCGGGCCCCGATCTGGCGGGTCGCGGCGGTGGAGACGACGAGGACGCGGCGGCGGTCGGCCGGGTCGGCGACACGGTTCGCATACCCGCCGCGCTCGAGCCGGTCAAGCACGGTCGTGATCGCGCCCGGCGTGAGGCCGCTCTCGTCGGCGAGCTCGCCGGCCGTGACGCGGCCGCGGCGGTACAGGATGCCGAGGCAGCGCAGGTCGGTGCGGTTGAGGCCGAACTGCAGGGCGACGGCTTCATCGAGCTGGTCGCCGGCGCGGCGGAGCTCGTCCAGCTCCACGCCCACCTCGTCGACCAGCGTCACGTGTGCGGCCTCAACCTTCTTCATCTCTCCTCCCGAAGCTTCGCGGGAACACTCCCACAAGGTCCGCGGATCAGGCCGCGGTCTGGTTCACGCCAGATATGGTACCATACAAATACAGTTTGACAAACTAACAATCCCATTATTACACTATTCTCTGCTGGAATGATAACGGTGCCTGGTCGCACAGCACCGAGCGGGAGGAAGGGACCTTAGAGATGGACAACGCGATTGAAGCGCACAAGCTGGCGAAGACCTATCGCGGCGACGTGCGCGCCCTCGACGGGGTGAGCCTCGTCGCCGAGACCGGCGCGGTGTTCGGCCTGCTTGGGCCGAACGGCGCCGGCAAGTCGACCACCGTGAAGATCCTGACGACGCTGTCGTGCCCAGACGGGGGGGAGGCGCGCGTGGCCGGGTACGACGTGCTGCGCGAAGCCGCCAAGGTGCGCCTCGCCATCGGCTGCGTGGCGCAGAGATCCGGCCTCGACCCGGCCGCCACGGGACGCGAGAACCTGATCTTGCAGGGCCGGGTGTACGGTATGCGCGGCCGGGAGTTGAAGAGCCGCGCCCAAGAGCTGCTGGAGCGCTTCGGACTCGCCGAGGCCGCCGACCGCACCGTACGCACATACTCGGGCGGCATGCAGCGGAAGCTCGACGTGGCCGTGGGCCTCATGCATCGGCCGCAGGTGCTTTTCCCGGACGAGCCGACCACCGGGCTCGATCCGGAGGCGCGCGTGGACATGTGGTCCGAGATCGGACGCCTGACCGGCGACGAGGGACTGACGATCCTGCTGACGACGCACTACCTGGACGAGGCCGATCGCCTCGCACGTCGCCTCGCGATCGTCGACCGCGGTCGCGTGGTCGCGGAGGGCGCGCCCGACGACCTCAAGGCGGAGCTGCGCGGCGACGCCATCGTCGTCGAGCTCGACGAGCAGCCCCACGACGGCGAGGTGACGCGCGCCCTGGCGAGCATCCACGATCTGCACGACGTCGCCGTGGAGGCCCGCACGCTGCGCGCGCGGGCCGAGAGCGGCGCGCGCATGGTCCCCACCGTACTCGCCGCCCTGGAGAGCGCCGGCGTCGCGGTCGCCTCCGTCGGGGTCTCGCGCCCGTCGCTCGACGACGTCTACTTGCGCTACGCCGGCAAGGCGTTCTGCGAGGACGACGCGGCGGTGAAACGATGAACGCATTCGCAGACAGCTGGTTCATGACCGTGCGTCACCTGCGCAACCTCTTCCGCCAGCCGGCGTGGATCGCCATCTCGCTGATCCAGCCCGTTGTCTGGTTGCTGTTGTACGGCGCCCTGTTCCGCAAGATCGTCGAGATCCCGGGCTTCGGCTCCAACTCGTACATCGACTTTCTCACCCCGGGCATCGTCGTGATGACGTGCCTGTTCTCGGCGGGCTGGAGCGGAATGGGCCTCATCGACGACCTCGACCGCGGCGTTGTCGACCGCTTTCTGGTCTCGCCGGCGAGCCGTGGCTCGCTGATTGCCGGCAGGCTCATCCAGGGGGCGATGGTCGGCACGATCCAGGCGGCGATCATCATCGTCCTTGGCCTCGTTGTCGGCGCGACGTACCCCGGAGGCGTAGCCGGCCTGACCGCGCTCACGGTCTGCGCCGTGCTGCTGGGCACCGCCATTGGCGCGCTGTCGAACGGCGTAGCCCTGCTGTCGCGGCGCGAGGAGACGATGATCGCCGTCTCCAACTTCGTGCTGCTGCCGATGACGTTTCTCTCGTCGGTGTTCATGGCCCAGGCGCTGATGCCGCAATGGATGCAGGACGTGGCGCAGTACAACCCGGTGAACTGGGCGGTGCAGGCCGGGCGCGCGGCACTCGCCGCCGACGGCGACTGGGGCATCGTGTTCAGCCGCATGGGCTATCTGGCGGTGTTCATGGTGGTCTGCACGTGGCTGGCGACGCGCGCGTTTCGCGTGTATCAGCGCTCGATCTGAGGGACGGGGCGGCGGGAGGCGGCGCGTCCGCGGTGCTCATCGCCCTCGGGGGCGTCTTCTTCACCATCTTTGCGGTGGCCGCCTGGAAGATGGGGAGACGCGCCCGGCGGTCTTGGCCACGTACTGGTTGGCCAGCGCGGCCTGGAAGCTCTTCAGCGGCGGCACGCCTTTGACGGTGCCCTGCGTCTTGAGGAACTCGGCGGAGTACTGGAGCTCGTCGGCGAGCAGACCCGGCGTGTCGGGGACGCCGAGATAGCTGGCCTTGGCCTGCTGAACCGCGTCGAGCAGGATGAAGCCCTTCATCTGAGCGAGCGCGTCCGCGCCCGAGATGTCGAGCTGGCGGCCCACGGCGTCGGCGGCGGCCTGCGGATCGGAGACGTACAGTTGGACCGCCTTGTTGTGCTGGTCGAGCCACGCCTGCACCGCCTCGGGGTCCTCCTTCGAAAACGCGGTCGTCACGACCGCCAGGTGGGCTGTCGCCCTGCCCTCCGCGGCCAGATCGGCGCCGGTGCTGAGGACTGTGCCGTCCTTCTTGAGCTCGGCGAGCGTGGGGTCGCCCAAGTAGGCCGCGTCGATGTCACCGGCCTGCCAGGCGGTGAGGATGTCTGATGGCGACAGGTCGACGAGCGTGATCTCAGTGACGTCGATACCGTTGAGCTCGAGCGCGGCGAGGAGGGCGTAGTGCGCCGCGGAGCCGACAGGCGTCCCGACCCTTTTGCCCACCAGGCCGTCGAAGTCGGTGATGCCTGCGTCGTTCTTCACGGCGAGCGCCTCGCCCGCGCCGATGAGGTCGTAGATCCACGGCACGCTGTACGCGATGTCCATCGGCTGTGAGAGGCCCGCGGCCGCCGACACGCTGTCGACCAGGCCGATATCGACCTTGCCGGCGGCGATCGCTTCGTTGACAGCGGCGCTCGAGTCGAACTTGACCCACGTGATGGTCGTGTCGGGCAGAGCCTTCTCGAGCCAGCCCTGGTCCTTGACGATCAGGTCGCCGTTGGGGATGAGCTGGTAGGCGATGCGCAGCCCCTTTGAAGAGCCGCCGGACGCGCCGGAACTGGCCGAGCTGGGCGAGTCGGTCGAGCTTGAGCCACAGCCGGCGACGAGCGCGGCGGCGGCGATCACGAGCGCGACGGCGGCCAGCACGATGACGAGCGGGGCGTCGAGCTCGCGCCGGGGCCGGGGGGTGGTACGAACGGGTGACATCAGCGATTCCCTCGTTCCTTGGAGAAGTACAGGAGATGACGACGCGCGCGAAGCACGCTGGACCCAGCCGACAGTGCAGGCACGGGACCCTCAGCATTATTCACGGCTCGGGGGTCACAGGCAAACCGCCGTCGCCCGCGCCCGACGGGAGGATCGTCCGGGCGCGATCCTCGAAGAAGAGCGCGCCGGGAGCGTGCCTCAGCGGAAGTACTCCCGGTACGCCGTGAGCCCGTACAGGATGAGCCCGTAGACGACGAACAGGGTGAGGCTCCAGAGCGGGAACGCGCCGAAGGCCAGGAACCAGATGATGAACCCGGCGAGCGCGAAACCGATGCCCCAGGCGCGCGCCGTGCGTGAGCGCTTGAGCACGAAGGCGCCGATGACGATCTGCCCGACGGCGAGCGCGAACCACACCCAGGCCCAGAGGGACATGTGCTGGATGAGCGCCGCGTCCTCGTGGAAGACCTCCGGCCTGGTCAGCGCCGCAACGCCGGCAATGAGGTTGAAAGCACCGGCGACCAGGAAGAACAGTCCTACGAACTCGATCCAGCCGCGGCCCTCGCCGGCTTCGTGTGCACGTGTCATCCACGCCCCCCTCGTTGTGTCGATACCGCTTCAGCCTGCCGTCGAGCGCGTGCGCTGCCCGTACCCGCCTTTGGTGTACGACATGATGTCGAAGAGCAGCCCAAGCGCCACCCAGATCCAGTTGGCGCCCACCACCCCGCCGGCGACGGGACTATACACGAGGCAGAACACGATTCCTGCGCCGCCTGCTGACCGGCGAAGGCGGAGAGGGTTGTGGTGGAGAGGGTGCGGCAGGGCCAGGCGTGACGACCGCCGGCAACGGTCTCTCAGCCTCGAGGTCAAGACCCGGCGTGCGGCGCGGCGGCGGCGCGGCGGCGGCGCGGCCCAGCGGCAGTCGTGAACGCGTCTGCCGTCGCCTGATCCTGCAAGCCCTGGTCGCTGCGGCTGCCGGGCGGCATATCGCGAAACGGTAAGATAAGGAACCGCCCTCTCACTATCTTACCGTTTCGCACTACCCCGGCCGGCCGGCCGACTACTGGCCGGCCTTCGTCCGAGGCCTCTTTCCCCAGCTCGTCGCCGAGCCGTCATTCGATGCGGCCCTGTGGCACGCTCGGGCCAACTCCTCG
>JAPLCM010000182.1 GCA_026392275.1 Actinomycetota bacterium
CCGGGCAGATCCGAGGCCACCACCGGCACGCCGGCGGCCATGGCCTCGGCCAGCACGATGCCGAAGCTCTCGGCGGCCAGCGACGGCGCACAGACGACCTCGGCCTGCCCCAACTGCGCGACCTTCTCGTCGTCCGCCACCCAGCCCAGGGCCTCGACGCCGGCGAGATCGAGCGGCGGCCCGTAGGCAAGCCGCGACGCCTCCAGCGCCTGCCGACGCGTCGCCCCGGCGATGACCAGCGTCGCGCGAGGGAGGCGCTGCCGCAACCGCGCGAACGCGTGCAGGAGCACGCCGAGCCCCTTTCGCTTCTCGGCGCGCCCGATGAAGAGCACGCGGCCCCTGACCTTGGCCGCGCCCACGGCGGGCACGTACTTCTCCACCGTCACCCCGTTGGGGATGATGCGGTAGTCGCCGGGGTAGAAGCGCGCCGGGAACTCGCGGGCGGCCTCGGATACGGCGATGCGCACGTCGAGTCGCGCCATGCCCATCCGCCCCAGCCACTGCACGTGCTCGTAGCCGAAGGAGGACTCCAGAGCAGCGTGAAACGTGCCCACCACGGGGCACGTGGCGAGGAAGACGGCCGCCAGGCCCACCCACGGCGTGCCCGGTTCGTGGATGTGGAGCACGTCGAAGCGCCCATACCGCAGGGCGCGGTCCATGCGCATCACGACGCGGGGATTGAAGCTGATGTAAGAGCGCGAGCCGTTGGACGGCAGAGGGAGGGCGGTGCCCATGGGGATGAAGCGCTCGGCGGCCTGCTGCCGCCGGCTGTCCACGGCGCGCCGGGTCGGCGAAAGCACGCCGACGGGGGCGATGATCCACGGCTCGTGGCCGCGCGCCTCGAGCTCGGCGGCCAGATGCTCGATATGATGGTTGACGCCGCCCGGCACAGTCCACGAATACGGCGTCACGAGACCGACGCGCATGCCACCGCCGCCTTTCAGTCGTCCCTGTCCAGCCAGAAGCGCCGCCACAGCGCGCTAGACGAAGACGGCCATCCGGCTCCCGGCGACCCCTTGATGCGCGCCGCCAGTATGACCGTGATGACCACCAGCGGGCCAAGCGCACGCCGCGGCTGCCGCCGATGGAGCGCGAGGCTGATGAACGGCAGCGACACGGCAGCGATGGCGGCGGACTGCGGATTGCGGTGGACGGCGAGCCCGCCGGCGAGCTCAGCGCTCGCGATCGCCATGGCCCCGGGATCTATGGCGCACATGGCGCCGATAGCGGAGGCGCCGCCGCGCCCCTTGACCACGGCGATATGGCCGAGCATGGCGCCGATGCCGATGGCGGCCACGGCGCCGTGCCCGGCGCCGCTCAGGCGCGCCACCGTTGCCGGCGCGTACGCCTTGCCGGCGTCCAGGGCGAGCACGGCAGCGCCGGCCTTCCAGCCCACGCTGCGAGCGACGTTTGAGGAGCCGGGCTTGCCGTCGCCGATGTCCTCGAGCGTCTTGCCCGTGAGTGCCCGCGTGAGCAGGCGGCCGCTGGGGATGCAGCCGGCGGCGAAGGCGCCGCCCATCCACAGCAGCGTGCGGCCGGCGCCCCAGTCGCGGCGTTCACGCGGCACGACGCGCCCCTCTCAGGCCCAGCGAGACCGCCCCGACGCCGACCGGGACGACCCACGTGAAGAACCTCCACAGCACGAGGCTTGAGATGTGGATGCTGTCGGGGGTGGACGGCCCGATGAGTGCCAGGTAGCTGAGCTCGGCGACGCCGGCGCCGCCGGGCAGCGGTGAGAGCGGCATGAGCACCTGCATCACCGCCTGGCCCGTGATGATGGGCACGATGGAACCGCGCCAGCCCAACGCGTACAGCACGCAGATGAGGATCGCGAACATGGCGATCCAGTAGGCCAGCTGCAGGGCGACCAGCTCGGCGATGGTACGGCGGCTGGCGCCGCCGAACGCCCTCGCCGCCTCGACGAGCTCGTCGAGCTTGCCGTGCAGCTTCTTGGGCACGAAGGCGCGCCCCAACGGGCGCTGCACCCAGAGCCACACGAC
>JAPLCM010000021.1 GCA_026392275.1 Actinomycetota bacterium
TACCAGAGGAGGATCATCCCGGCCTCACCTCAGTACCACGAAGCCGACGATGACCGCGAGGCCGACGCCGGCCACGCCGATGAAGAGCCGCAGCTGGCCGTTCTGCGAGGCGCTGAGCGCCCGCCAGGCCTGCAGGTTGAGCCAGGCGATCCCGGAGAACGCGGGCTCCACCAGGTCGTTGCGGGCCACCCGCGCGAACCACTTCACGGGGACCACGAAGACGTGCTCGTAGAGCCAGTCGAAGCCCCAGCCGTTGAGCCAGAAGGTCTGCACGTCGCGCGGCGCGGGCCGCGCGGCGAAGCGCGCGAGCGCGGCCCTGTCGACCAGCCACACCGTGGCCAGGGCGACGCCGACGACGGCGACCAGCGAGGTGAGCAGCGCGGCGACGCCGGTGTACGCGAAGCTGCCCGCGACCGTCTCCGTCACCGGCAGAGCCGTGTCGAGGAAGGTCTCCAGCGGGTGGAAGCCGCCCATCCATCCCGGCAGCCAAACGAACCCGCCGACCACGGAGAGCACGCAGAGCACGACGAGGGGCAGCTGCATACGCCAGCGTGGGCGCAGCGTCACCGGGGTCTGCTGCTCACCGAAGAAGACGACGAAGACCAGGCGGAACGCGTAGATCGAGGTGAGCAGCGAGCCCGCGAGCGCGCCCAGCCACAGCCAGGCGTTGCCGTCGACCGCGCCGAGGCTGGTCTCGATGATCAGATCCTTGCTGTAGAAGCCGTCCGTCACCAGCGGTATGGCGGACAGCGAGGCTGCGCCGATGATGAACGCCCAGAAGGTCGTGGGGAGCTTGCGCCGGAGGCCGCCCATCTTGAAGATGTCGTGTTCGCCGCCGAGCGCCTCGATGACGACGCCGGCAGCGAGGAAGAGCAGCGCCTTGAAAAAGGCGTGCGTCATGAAGTGGAAGATCGCGGCGCTCCAGCCGGCGACCCCGAGCGCCAGGAACATGTAGCCGATCTGGCTCATCGTGGAGTAGGCGAGTACGCGCTTGATGTCGTGCTGCGCAAGCGCGCTGAAGCTGGCGTACAGAAGGGTCACCGTGCCGATGATGGCGACCGCCAGGCGTACGTCCGGGGCGAGCGTGAACAGCACGTTGGTGCGCGCGATGAGGTACACGCCGGCGGTGACCATCGTGGCGGCGTGGATGAGCGCGCTGACCGGCGTGGGGCCGGCCATCGCGTCGGGCAGCCACGTCTGCAGCGGAAGCTGCGCCGACTTGCCGACGGCGCCGCCGAGCAGCAGCGCGGCCGCGGCCACGGCGACGCCGGAGCCGGCCGCCCAGTTCCTGGTGGCGCCGGCCATCAGCGGCTGGATCTCAAGGGTGTGCAGCTGCGTGAACAGCAGGAAGAGGCCGACGATCAGAGCGGTGTCGCCGACGCGGGTGACGATGAAGGCCTTGCGCCCGCAGTACACGTTCTGCGCGTCGTTCTGCCAGAAGGCGATGAGCAGGTAGCTGCACATGCCGACGCCTTCCCAGCCGAGGTAGAGCAACAACAGGTTGTCGGCCAGCACCAGCACAAGCATGGAGGCGACGAACAGGTTCATGTACATCAAGAAGCGCGTGAAGCCCTCGTCGCGTTCCATGAACTCCGTGGAGTACAGGTGGATGAGGAAGCCGACGAAGGTGATGACGACCACGAAGATCACGCTCATGGCGTCCAGGTAGAAGGCGATCTGCGGCGCCAGCCCGCCGACGTCAAACCACGTCCAGAGCACCTGCCGGTACGCGTCTCCGGGTGGCGGTGAGGCGATGAAGGAGACCGCGACGAGGATCGCCACGACAGCCGACAGGCCGACGGAGCCGGCGCCGATCACGGCCGCGGCGCCGCGGCCGAGGCGCCGGTTGAGCAGCAGAAGCACGACGAATCCGGCGGCGGGAAGGGCTGGGACGACCCAGAGAAGCTGCAGCATCCTCTACCCCCTCATCTCGTCGGCGTCATCGACGTCCAGCCGCCCCAGGCTCTGGCGGAAGCGGATCGCGAGCGCCAGGCCCACCGCGACTTCGGCCGCCGCCATGGCCAGGACGAAGAGGAACATGACCTGGCCGTCCGCCTGCCCCCAGCGCGCTCCCGCCACGACGAAGGCGAGGCCGGCGGCGTTGAGCATGATCTCGATGCAGGCGAGCACGACGATCAGGTTGCGCCGCGTGAGCAGGCCGACGAAGCCGATGACAAAGAGGATGGCGGCCAGAATGAGGCCGTGATCGAGAGACACGGCCGCCATCAGCCCTCGCCTCCGTCGCCGGCCTGGGCAGCGGGCCCCGTGCCTGTCGATCGCTGGTCGTCGGCCCCAGGGCTCTCAGGCTGCGAGGCGATGTGGCGCGCGCCGATGAGCGCCGCGAGCAGCAGCATCGAGGCCAGCTCCACGCCCAGCACGTAGGGCCCGAAGAGCGCGTCGCTGACCTGCTGCGGCCCGACCTCGCCGCGGTGCAGCGCCTGGTTCGAGAGGCCGATCCCGTAGATGAGCTCGGCCAGCAGCACCGCGACCAGCACCAGCGGCCCGATCCAGGCGCTCGGCGGCACGCGCAGCGGCGCGTCGGCGCTCACGTTGAGCAGCATCACGGCAAACACGAACAGCATCATGATGGCGCCCGCGTAGACGATCACCTCGAGGGCGGCCACGAACGGCGCTCCGAGCGTGTAGAAGACCACGGCTACGGCGAACAGCGACACCACGAGGTACAGCAGCGCGTGCACGAGGTTGGAGCGCGTGACGACAAGGACGGTGGCGACGATCGCGACGGCCGCGGCGATGTAGAAGAGGATGGTCACGGCAGCAGCCCGCGGACGTCGACCGGCGGGGCCTCTCGCTGTGCCTCGCCCTTGTCCTTGCCGCCGATCGCCAGCCCGGCGACGCGGTAAAAGTCGTAGTCGTGGTACTTGCCCGGTCCGGCGATCAGCAGGTCTTCCTTCTCGTAGACCATGCTGGGGCGCTCGTACTCGCACATCTCCACGTCTGGCGTGAGCTGGATGGCGTAGGTGGGGCAGGCGTCCTCGCAGAAGCCGCAGAAGATGCAGCGTGAGAAGTTGATGCGGAACCAGGCGGGGTAGCGGCGCCCGGTCTCGTCCTCGGTGGCCTGCAGCGCGATGCAGTCCACCGGGCACACGACGGCGCAGAGGTAGCAGGCCACGCAGCGCTCGTTGCCCGCGGGGTCGCGCGAAAGGACGATGCGGCCGCGGTAGCGCGGCGGCAGATAGACCATCTCGTCGGGGTACTGGATCGTGTCGCGACGGCGGAAGGCGTGGCCGATGACGGCGCCGAGCCCCTGCAGGGTGGAGACCACCGTGCGCAGGGCGCGCGGCGCCAGGGTCTGCTCGCGCCGCGCCAGGCGCCCGGTCTGCACCACGTCTGTGGTGAGCGGCGGATGCGTCTGCGGCGGTGCGTCCATGCTGTGCATCCTCACGAGTGACGTGCCACGACGATGGCGCCGGTCACGAGCAGGTTGACGAGGCTGAGCGGCAGCATGACCTTCCAGCCGAGCTCCATGAGCTGATCGTATCGCGGCCGCGGAAACGTGCCGCGCGCGACGACGAAGAAGGTGATGAAGATGCCGGTCTTGATGAGAAACCACACGAGGCCCGGCAGCCAGGGCCCCAGCCAGCCGCCGAAGAACAGGGTCGCGATGAGCGCCGAGATGAGCGTCACGGCGACGTACTCGCCGACGAGGAACATGCCGAACTTCATGCCCGAGTATTCGGTGTGGTAGCCGGCCACCAGCTCGCTGTCTGCCTCGACGAGGTCGAAGGGAAGACGACGGGTCTCGGCGAGTCCGGCGACCACGAAGACGACGAAGCCGATGAACTGCGGGCCGATGTTCCAGAGCCCGCGCTGGCTCTCGACGATCTGCACCAGGCTGAACGAGCCCGCGATGAGGATGACGCCCACCAGCGAGAGCCCCATGAAGACCTCGTAGCTGACCATCTGCGCGGCGGCGCGCAGCCCGCCGACCAGCGAGTACTTGCTGCGCGACGACCAGCCGGCGAGCACCACGCTGTACACGGCCAGCGACGACATCGCGAGCACGAACAGCAGGCCGACGTTGAGGTCGGCGATCACGATCCCGTCGGCGACCGGCACCACGATGAACGACAGCAGCGCCGTGGCCATCACGATCGCCGGCGCGACCACGAACACGCGCTTGTCGGCGAACGGCGGCACCCAGTCTTCCTTGAACAGGATCTTGAAGGTGTCGGCCAGCACCTGCAGGAGCCCTGCCGGGCCGACGCGGTTGGGGCCGTAGCGGTCCTGGACCAGGCTGAGCAGGCGCCGCTCGTACCAGATAAGGCCGGCGGCGATCGTCAGCACCACGATGAGCACGCCGAGGACTGTGACCAGTTGCCCGACCCACGCCGGCACGCTGGACGCGACCACGCTGCCGGGGAGGGCGTTCACGACCGTCCTTCGGGCAAGGCCGGCGAGGCCGGGATGCGCGTGAGACGCCCGTGGCCGGGCAGCGGAACGTAGGGCATGCCGGCCAGACCGACGGGCACGCCGGCGACACCTGTGGGCAGGGACGGCTCCAGGCGGAAGGGCACGCGCACGTCCAGCCAGGGCATCCAGAGCTCGAGCCGGTCGCCTTCGGTCAGCTCGAGCCGCTGGGCGTCCTCGCGGTTCACAGCAATGTACGGCTGCGGCGCCCGCTCCGCGATCCCTGGGGTGTGCATGCTCAGGTCGTCGGAGCCGAAGATGTGATGCAGCGGGACGAGGACGAAATCGTCGTCGCGGGCGAGGAAGGCGGGGGGGGCGGGCGGCGCCGGCAGGGGCCGCGCGCGGCCGCGCCCGTCCAGGAGCCGCACGCCGGTCGGCCCTCCGCGCAGCGGCCCGCCGACCTCCTCCTGCAGCTTATGGAGCCCGTTGCCGGAGTTCCAGCCCGCGGACCAGACGCGCGGCTGCAGAGCTGCGGGCGACTCGCCGGGCGTCAGGCCCTCGAGCGAGTAGGTCAGGGCGGAGTCGGGGTCCGGCACGGGCGCGGGCTCGTGCACAGTGACGTCGGCGTCCGCGGCGGTGCGGCCGCTCCAGCGCTGCGGCTGCCGCGCCACCTTGCGGCTGGCGCGGCGCCAGTCGGACGAGGGCGCCGCCGCGACGACGCCGCGGAGCTGCGGCAGCTCCATCTCGAGGGCGGCGGTCACGTCGTCGACGTCGCGCCAGCCGCGGCCGCCCTGGCGGCTGAGCCGTTCCATGAGATCGCGGATCCAGCGCCACTCCTCCTGCGTCTCGCCTTCGGGCGCGAGGACACTGAAGGAGCGCTGGGCCCGGCCTTCGTGGTTCACGAAGGTGCCGGTCGACTCGGCGAACGTGGGCGCGGGCAGCACGACGTCGGCGCGCTCGGTGAGGCGGCCCTCGAGGGCTGCGAGTGCCACGACATGCGCCTCGTGCGCGAAGAGGTCGTCGACGAGCAGCGAGGCGGCGCGGCGGTGCAGGTCGTTGTCGAGGGTCACCACGGCGTCGGCCTCTCCGCGCGCCACGGCGGCGATGGCCTGCGGGAGGCGGCCGCCGCCGATGAGGCGCAGCCCGAGGCTGTTGGGCTCGGGGACCGTGAGGAGCAGCGCGCTGCCGCTCGTCGCGGCCAGCGTCGCCGCCGCGCGCAACAGGGCCGGCGACCCGTTCGCGGCGCCGCAGACGATCAGCGGGCGCCGGCCGGCGCGCAGCGCGCCCGCCCAGCGTCCGACGCGTTCGCGTTCGTCGTCGCGCAGGTCGGCGACCTCGGCGGCGGCCGGGTCCAGCTCGTGGGCGGCGGCCAGGGCGAGGCGCGCGATGTCGGCGGGCGCCGCGCGCCACGTCTCTCCGGCCACCTCGTCGAGCTTGGTCGCGTGTGACGTCGCGATCCACAGCGGGCTCGGCTCGCGGCGTTTCGCACGCCCGATGGCGGCGTCGTTCCAGCGGCGGATGTGCACGCGCTCCTCCGCGGCCGTCGGGCGCAGGCGCAGCCAGGTGCGCACCGTGAGGTCGAGCATCGGCGCCGTGTTGGTGACGTCTTCGCCGAGGATGAACACCGCGTCGGCGTGCTGCACGTCGGCAAGGGCGCCGAGTCGCGTGATCCCGGCGCGGGCTATCTCGAGGACCGCGCCCACGAGATCGTAGTCGGTATCCGACATGCCGAGGTAGAAACGGTCGGCGCCCACGAGCGTGCGAAGGGCGTAATTGGCTTCGAGCGACACCCGCGGCGACCCGATCCCGAGCACGCGGCGGCCGCGCAGCAGCGAGGCGGCCGCGTCGAGCGCCCGTTCCCGTCGCACGGCGACGGGCGCCTGGCGCGCGTCCGCAGTCATCGACACCGGGCGCCACGCGACCTTCGAGGCGCGGATCCGCTGCGGCGCGTTGACGAAGGCCGAGCCAAAGCGACCGCGGTCGCAGAGGAACATCTTGTTGATGTCGCGGTTGTAGCGGCTGAGTACGCGGCGCAACTCACCGTAGCGCGCCCCCGGGGTGGTGTTGCAGCCCAGGCCGCAGTGCGGGCACACCGCGGGCGCGGTCTGCAGGTCCCACTTGCGCGCGTAGTGATGCGTCAAGGTCTTGTCGTCGAAGACCCCGGTGGGGCAGACCTCGATGAGGTTGCCGCTGAACTCGCTCTGCAGCGTGCCGTCGGTCTCGCGGCCGAAGTACACCTGGTTGCGCAGGCCGAAGACGCCGAAGTCGTGACCGCCGGCGTAGTCGTTGTACAGGCGTGTGCAGCGGTAGCAGGTGATGCAGCGGTTGAGCTCGTGGGTGACGAATGGGCCGAGGTCCTGGTTGCGGAAGGTCCGCTTCAGGCCGCGGTAACGCCGGTAGGCGTGCCCGGTCATCACCGTCATATCCTGCAGGTGGCACTCGCCGCCCTCGTCGCACACCGGGCAGTCGTGCGGGTGGCTCATCATCATGAGCTCGATCATCCGCGCGCGGAACCTCACCGCCTCCTCGTCGACGACGACGATGCGCGTGCCCTCCTGCGCCTCGGTCATGCAGGCCATGGCGATCTCGCTCTTCTCCCCGCCGTCGCGTCCGGTCCAGAAGAGGCGCACGGCGCACTGCCGGCAGGCGCCGATCGAGCCCATCAGCGGGTGCCAGCAGAAGAACGGCAGGTCGAAGCCCAGCGACAGGGCGACGTCGAGCATGTTGCGACCCGCCTCCACGCGGAACTCGCGGCCGTCGATGGTGACGGTCACGAGCTCCGGGCCGGCGCCGCTCTGCGGGTCGACGGCGCTCACGGAGCCGGCGCCTCTGCGGTCGCCGCGCCCGGCGCCTCGTCCGTCGGCACGTGTGGCGCGTCGCCCGGCGCCTCTTCGGCCGGCGCGTCCAGCGTCGCGCCCGGCGCGTAGGGGCAGCGACCTTCCTCGATGTGCCGCAGGAAGTCGTCGCGGAACAGGCGCAGCGCCGCCTCGAGCGGCTGCATCGCGCCGGGGGCGAGGTCGCAGAACGTCTTGTCGGAGCCCATGAGCCAAACGTGTTCTTGGAGCAGGTCGAGGTCCGCGAGGCGTCCGCGGCCCTCCTCGATGTCGTCGAGAAGCGAGGCCGACCACTGCAGACCCTCGCGACACGGCGTGCACCAGCCGCACGATTCCTGGGCGAAGAACTGCAGCAGGTTGAGGGTCATGCCGACCGGGCACGTCTTGTCGTCCAGCACCACGCACGTGCCCGTGCCCAGACGGCTGCCCACCTTTTCCAGGGCGCCGAAGTCCATGGCGACGTCGATGTCCGCCGCCGTGACGAACGCCGTGGAGGCCCCTCCGGGGCTGACGGCGCGCAGCTCGTAGCCGGGCTGCATGCCGCCGGCGTGCACCTCGATGAGCTCGCGCATCGAGGTGCCCATGGGCAGCTCCATGCAGCCCGGCCGCGCCACGCGCCCGGCGACGCCGTAGATCTTCGTGCCGCCCTCGGCGCTCACCGACAGGCTCTTCCACCAGTCGGCGCCGTTGCGCACGATGGAGGGCACGGCGGCGAAGGTCTCGACGTTGTTCACCACGGTGGGGCGCGAGTACAGGCCGGCGCCCGTCATGTGCGGCGGCCGCGCGCGCGGGTTGGGCCGCTGGCTCTCGAGGGCGTTGAGCATCGCCGAGGCCTCGCCGCAGATGTAGCGCCCGACGCTCTCGTGCAGATAGATGTCAAAGGAGAAGCCTGAGCCGAGGATGTCACGGCCGAGGTAGGCGCGCTCGTAGGCTTCGGCGAGGGCCCGCTCGACGCAGGCGAACGGCTGGTCGTACTGGGCGCGCAAAAAGACGTAGCCCGCATCGGCCCCGACGGCGAAGCCGGCGACGATCATGCCTTCAAGCACCAGGTGCGGGTTGTGCGCGAGCAGGAAGCGGTCCTTGAAGCTGCCGGGCTCCATCTCGTCGCCGTTGCAGACGACGTACTTGGGCCGCGGGGCGTCGGGGCCCAGCGGCATGGTGCTCCACTTGCGCCCGGTGGCGTAGCCGGCGCCGCCGCGGCCGCGCAGGCCGGAGTCGGAGACGAACTGCGTGACGGCAGCCGGCTCGAGCTCCCGCAGGGCGCGGGCCAGGCCCTCGTAGCCGCCGGCGGCGATGTAGTCGTCGACAAACGCCGGCTGCCCGTCCGGGCGCATGGCCCTGGTGAGCGGTCGCTCCCAGCCGTTCGTGTCGAGGGCGCTCATGCGTACGCCTCCAGGGCGCTCACGCGTACGCCTCCAGGATGGCGCCCACGTCGGGCGGCGCCACGGGCCCGTGCAGGTCCGCGTCGACCATCATCGCCGGGCCGCGGTCGCAGGCGCCCAGGCAGACGATGGGGAGCAGCGTGAAGCGGCCGTCCGGCGTGGTCTCGCCGAGGCCGACGCCGAGCTGCGTCTGGATGGCTTCTCGCAGCTCGGCGTATCCCAGCGACCAGCAGGCGAAGCTGTCGCAGACGAGCACGATATGGCGCCCCACCGGCCGGCGAAAGAGCATGTTGGCGAACGTCGCCAGGCTGTCGAGCTCCTCGACGCTCATACCGAGGTAGGCGCCGAGGTCGGCGAGCGCCTCGTCGGACAGCCAGCGCCGCCGCCGCTGCACGACGCGCATCGCCGTGGCGGCGGCGGCGCGCCGGTCGGGGTAGTGCGGCAGTGCTGCGTCGAGCTCCCGCAGTTCGTCGGCGCTGAGGCTCACCGGTCCACGTCTCCCATCACGAAGTCGAGGCTGCCGAGGATCGTCACGAGGTCGGCGATCTCGTACCCCTGCGCGAGCAGCGGCAGTACCTGCAGATGGGGGAAGGAGGGCGTGCGGATCTTGGTGCGGTAGGCGCTGTTCTGGCCGTCGCTGATGGCGTAGTAGCTGTACTGGCCCTTGGTACCCTCGGTGTAGACGCAGGCCTCTCCGGGCGGTACGACCGGGCCCCAGCTCACCCCCAGGAAGTGCGTGATGAGCGTCTCGATGTCGTGCATCGTGCCCGGATCCTTGACCGGCGGCGTGGCCAGCGGGTGATGCGCCTTGTACGGCCCGTCGGGCATCTCGTCGAGGCACTGGCGGATGATGCGCAGGCTCTGGCGCATCTCTTCGACGTGTACGGCGACCCGATCGTAGCAGTCGCCCGTGGAGCCCACAGGGACGTCGAAGTCGAACCAGTCGTAGTGGCTGTGCGGGCGCTGTTTGCGCCAGTCCCACGGCAGCCCCGCGGCGCGCAGGTTGGGGCCGGTGACGCCCCACTCGACGGCGTCGGCCATGCTGAGTGCCCCGACGCCGACGCTGCGCGCCTTCATGATGCGGTTGTCCATGATGAGCCGGTCGTATTCGTCGAGGCGACCGGGGAGGTAGTCGAGATAGTCGCGCACCGGCTGCTCCCAGCCGTTCGGCAGGTCCTCGGCGACTCCCCCGATGCGGAACCAGCTGGGGTGCATGCGCGCCCCGCAGATGGGTTCGATGACGGCGTCGAAGATTTGCTCGCGGTCCTCGAAGGTGTAGAAGACCGGCGAAAGGGCGCCGATGTCCTGGGCGAAGGTGCCGTAGTACACGAGGTGGCTGGCGATGCGGAAGAACTCGCAGAGCATCACGCGAATGATCTGCGCCCGCTCGGGCACCTCGATGCCGCAGAGCTTCTCGACGCTGAGCACCCAGGGCAGGTTGTTGGTCACGCCGCCAAGATAGTCGATGCGGTCGGTGTAAGGGATGAAGGTGTGCCAGGTCTGGCGCTCGCTGAGCTTCTCGGCGCCGCGGTGGTGAAAGCCGATGTCGGGGATGCAGTGCACGTTCTCCTCGTCGCGCAGGCCCACGATGATGCGCAGCGGGCCGTGAGTGGCTCCGTGTTGCGGCCCGATGTTGAGGTACATCAGCGTGGGGTCGTCTTCGGCGGTGGGCAGCCCCCACTCCTCCGGCTTGAAGCGCAGGTCCTCCTGCCACTCCTCGAACTGCTCGGGCGGCATCGTGAACGGCCCGAGCTCCGTGCCCCGCGAGGGCGCTTCTTTGCGCAGGGGGTGCCCCTCCCACCACGGGGGCATGAGGATGCGTGCCAGGTGGGGGTGGCCCGGCACGTCGATGCCGAACATGTCCCACAGTTCGCGCTCGTACCAGCTGGCGGACGGCCATAGATCGGTGATGGTCTCGACCGCCGCGCCATTCTCGGGCAGTGCGATCTTGAGGCGCAGGTCGGCGTTCCGCTCGTACGACAGCAGGTGGTAGAAGACGGTGAAGTCGGCGTCTGGCTGACCTGCGCGATGGGCACGCAGGCGCTCGTCGATGCCGCCGAGGTCGTACAGACTCGCGAACGGCTGGGCGGCCTCAGTCTTGAGGTAGGCCAGCAGCTCCTTGAGGCGCGTGGCCGGCGCCCACAGCGTGGGGACCCCGTCGGCCGTGACCTGCTCCACGAGCGGCACATCGGGGAAGCGCGCGCGCACTTCGCCGACGATGCCGGGCTGCGCGCGTAGGGTGTCGGCGGGAGTCATCACGTCACACCTCGTCCTGAGGTGCCAGCTCGCCCGTCTCGGCGCGTGCCGACCGCTTCAGATCGCGCAGGGAGATGCCGGCGGGCTTCTGCAGGTCCTCGGTGCCCAGCACCCAACTCAGCGGGCGGCGCTCGGTCTGCACCTGCGCCTGCAGCAGCAGCAGCCCCTCCATGAGGGCGGTCGGCGCCGGCGGGCAGCCCTGCACGTACACGTCGACGGGCAAGAAGGAGTCGACGCCTTGCACCACGCTGTACACGTCGTACATGCCGCCGGAGTTGGCGCACGAACCCATGCTGATGACCCAGCGCGGCTCCATCATCTGGTGGTAGAGCTGGAGCACCGTGGGCGCCATCTTGCGGAACACGGTGCCGCCGACGATCATGACGTCGGCCTGGCGCGGCGAGATGCGCAGCACCTCGGCGCCGAAGCGCGCGATGTCGTAGCGCGCCGTGAGGCTCGTCGCCATCTCGACAAAGCAGCAGCTGAGGCCGAAGCCGAAGGGCCAGAGGGAGTTCTTGCGGCCCCAGGCGATGAGGTGCTGCAGGCTGCCCATCACGACCGCCTGCCCCTGGCCGGGCGCGGGCCGGGTCTCGTCGCCGATCAGCGCCTGAAGCGCGAGGGCCGTGCGCGATGGCACGGATCCTCTACGCGGCGCCACAGTGGTTCCTTGCTGCCGCCGACGGCATGGGTGAGCACATCACAGGGGGCGCCCCTTGCGCAGCTGTCGGCGGCGCCCGGCCGGCCGCCAGTCGAGCCCGCCGATCCTCCAGAGGTACACGAGCCCCGCGAAGAGGAGCACGACGAAGACCACGATCTCGACGTAGCCGGCCCAGCCGAGGCGTCTGGCGTTCACGGCCCAGGCGAAGATGAACACCGCCTCCAGGTCGAAGATCACGAAGTACAGGGCGACCTGATAGAACTTCACCGAGAGCCGCTTGGGCAGTGGCCCCGCCGGCTTGATGCCCGACTCGTACGGAACGTTTCGCTCTGGTCCGCGGCGGCGTTCGCCGAGAAGCGCGGAGACGGCGATGATGGCCATCACAAGGATCAGCACGAGGGCGGCGTACAGCACCGCCGGCCAGACTGCCACCGCCACGATTAGACCAGTCACGCAAACTCCCCTGGTGCACGTTGCCCCGTCGCCCATCGCTGCGCTGCTGGACGCGGGGACCGCCCGCATGGTAGAGAACCTATCAGTATCAGGGGGAGCGGCCCGTGTCACGCTTCCCGCGCCATTATTTCTCGAAAGCGACCGTCCGGCACGGTAGCATGGCGGCGTGAGGCGAACGACCGGGGGTCCCGCAGATGGGCCGAGCGGCGGTGCAGGGTGGCGAGCGGAGGGGCAGGTGGCTTCGTCTGCCGGCGCAGCTGGGCGTCGTCCTCGTCGTGCTCTGCGCTGTCGCCGGAGCGGCCGGCGCCGCGTCTTCGCCCAGCCCTTCGCCTTCTGTTGACGCTTCTCCCGGCGTCAACCCCGCCACCGAAGCGGCGGGCGACCCCGCGGCCGAGGTCTTCGCCGAGAACTGCTCCGGATGCCACGGCGGCCGCGGTGAGGGCGGCTTCGGGCCGCCGCTCGCGGCCGCAGGCTTCGCGAGCCTCGTGGCGCCGATGGTCGAAGAAGGCGGCATCCAGATGCCGGCCTTTGGCGACCAGCTGAGCGACGCCCAGATCCACGGCGTGGCGGAGTACGTGGCCGCTCACATCGCCGACCCCGCAGCGCGCACGGCGGTGACCGCCGAGGGCGGCGAGACCTACCGCCTCTACTGTGCGGGCTGCCACAGCACCACCGGCCGCGGCGGCGCCCTTACCCGCGGCCGCAACGCCCCCGACCTGTCGCAGTACCCGGCGGCCGAGGCGCTCGCCGCCATGATCCTCGGCCGCGGCAACATGCCCGCCTTCGCCGGCAACACCCTCGATGTGCGCCAGCGGGCCGCCGTGGGCCTCTACGTGGGCGTCCTCGTGGACCCACCTTCGCCGGGCGGCCGCGGCCTCGGCTACCTTGGCCCGGTGACCGAGGGCGCCGTGTCGGCCATCGCCCTGCTCATGCTGATCTTCCTCGCCGTGTGGCTGGCGTGGAAGTCGCGGACGGCGAAGCCGTGAGCGACCTCGAGACCGGCACGCACGGCGCCCCGCCCGTCCCTGGCGATAGTCCACCGCCGGCCCACGGCGGCGGCAGGCCGCCGGGCTGGCCGGTGGCCATCGGGCTGCTCGTGACCGTCGCCGGATCCGTGGGTTTCGTCGTGGCGTTCGTCGCGAACGCGAGCACCGCCTGGCTCGGCGGCTCGCTGGCGGCCGCCCTGCTCGGCCTCGGCATGGCGCTCGCCTACTGGGGTCGCGACCTCGCCGGGGACGAGGTCATCAGCGGTCCGTACCCGGCGCCGCACGACGACGCCCCGGGCGCGGCCGCGCTGGGCGCTGACCTGGAGCAGAGCCTCGGCGTCATCACCCGGCGCCATTTCTTGTCGAAGTTCCTCGTCTTCGGGGTACTCGTCTTCGCCCTCAGCCAGGCTGTCATCCTCGGCGCGCTCGGCCCGTGGCCCGGGCGCAGTCTCTTCGTCACGGCCTGGCGACCCGGACGCCGTCTCGTGACCATCGACGGCGAGCCGGTGACTCGCGAGGTCCTCGCCGGAGGGGGCAGCCTGGTGGCGTTCCCCGAGGGGCACACCGACGCGGCCGATTCCCAGATCGCGCTCTTCCACTTCTTCGGCGGCGAGTTCAAGCCGCAGCCCGGGCGCGAGACGTGGAGCCCGGAGGGCTTTGTCGCCTACTCGCGCCTCTGCACCCACGTCGGCTGCGCGGTGTCGCAGTACCTGGACGAGGCGAACGTGCTCGCCTGCCCGTGTCACCAGTCGACCTTCGACATCCTCGACGGCGCGCGGCCGGTGTCGGGGCCGGCAGGGCGGCCGCTCCCGCAGCTCCCGTTGGCCATCGATTCAGACGGCTACCTTGCGGCGCAGAGCGACTTCACCGAGCCGGTCGGCCCCGGCTTCTGGGATGCGGGATGAGCGACCGCCGCCTCATGCGGAGCCTGCGCACCGCCTTCGGGGTCAGGCGCTCGCCGCTGCGCCGCGGCGCGGGCTGGCTCGACGAGAACCTCGGGGGGGGCAGCAAGCTGCTGCGCGACGAGCTCCGCCACATCTTCCCCGACAGCTGGGCGTTCTTCCTCGGCGAGATCGCGCTCTACTGCTTCATCATTCTCGTCGTCACGGGGATCTACCTCGCCCTCTTCTTCCACGCCTCGCAGGCAGAGGTGGTGTACCAGGGCAGCTACCAGCCTCTGGTCGGCGTACCGATGTCGGACGCGTACAGCTCAGTCCTCGACCTCAGCCTCGACGTGCGCGCCGGTCTCCTGGTGCGCCAGGTGCACCACTGGGCGGCGCTCGTGTTCGTGGGCGCGCTCATGATCCATCTGCTGCGCATGCTCTTCACCGGCGCCTATCGCCGGCCGCGACGCATCAACTGGGTCGTTGGCCTCTCGCTGCTGTTCCTGGTGGGGTTCAACGGGCTCATGGGCTACTCAATGCCCGACGACCTGCTGTCCGGGACGGGGCTGCGGGTCGCGTACTCCATCACGGAGTCCATCCCGTTCCTCGGGCCGACGATGGCGTCGCTCATGTTCGGCGGCCAGTTCCCCACCAGCGGCATCATCGCGCGCATCTACCCGGTGCACATCTTCCTGCTGCCGGCCGGCATCGCCGGCCTGCTCGGGCTGCACCTGGGGATGCTCTGGCTCCAGCGCCACACGGAGTTTCCCGGCCCGGGCCGCGACGACCGCACCGTCGTCGGTACACCGATGGTGCCGGCCTACGCACTGCGCACCACCGGCTACTTCATGCTGGTCGCCGGCGTGCTGACCGCCTTCGGCGGCCTCCTGCAGATCAACCCCGTGTGGCTCTACGGGCCGTACACGGCCTGGGACTCCACGACCTCGGCTCAGCCCGACTGGTACATGGGCTGGCTCGAGGGCGCCGTGAGGCTGTTCCCCGGCTGGGACATCCAGATCGGGAGCTTTGTCCTGCCCGCCGTCTTCTGGCCGGCGGTCGTCCTGCCCGGGCTCATCTTCACGCCGCTGTTCCTGTGGCCGTGGCTCGACGGCATCGCGCTGCGCGACCACGGGTTCCATAACGTGCTCACCCTGCCGTCGGAGCGTCCCGGTCGGGCGGCGATCGGCGCCGGGTTCGTGACCTTCCTGAGCGTGCTCCTGGTCGCCGGGGGCAACGACGTCTTCGCCGCAGTCTTCGGCCTCGACCTCCTGGTCTTCCAGCGCACGCTCCAGGTCCTTGTCATCGTGCTTCCACCCGTCGCGGCCCTGTTCACGTACCTCGTCTGCCGCAGGAGGTCGCAGCGTTGGCTGGCGACGGGGCGCTAGAGCAGCCGGCCCACCACGGCAGCCGCGACGACGGCGGCCAGGCAGGGGCCGGAGACCTTGAACAGCGCCCACGCGGCAGCGCCGGTACGGGCGGCCAGGAGCCGCACCACGAAGACCCACAGGACGAGGTTCGTGGCGAGCGCTATCACGCTGAAGGCAATCCCGTACAGGCCGGTCGCGGTCGCTACCGCGACGATCCCGGTGAACGCTGCGAAGAAGGCGCCGATCAGCACGCGGGTGATCCTCTCGCCGTAGCGGGCGACAGGCGTCGGGATGCCCGAGGAGCGGTAGTCATCCTCGCGCGCCAGAGCCAGCGCCCAGAAATGCGGCGGCGACCAGACGAAGACCACGGCGCAGAGGAACAGGATGTCGGCGGACCATGGGGCTCCGGTCGCAGCCCAGCCGATGAGAGCAGGGAAGACGCCGGCGAGGGCGCCGGGGACGGAGCTCAAGGCGGTGTGCGGCTTGAGCAGCAGCGTGTAGACGAGCACGTAGTAGGCGGCGCCGAGCAGGGCGAAGACGGCTGCGAGGCCGCCGGCAGTGGCCCAGAGGGCCAGGACTCCGGCGGCCACCGCCACGAGCCCCGCGGCGACGGCGTGCCGCGGGCGCAGGCGGCCGCTCGCCGTCGGCCGCCGGCGCGTGCGCTGCATGAGCGCGTCCGCATCTCGCTCGATGGCGTTGTTGAGGATCGCCGCGCCGGCCACGGTGAGAGCCGTGGCCGCGAGGACGGCGATCACCAGCCACGCTCCCGCGCCTCCGGCAAGCAGCATCGCCGCGAGCACGGTGACCAGAAAGAGCGCGACGATGCGCGGCTGGGCTGCCTTCACGTAGTCCATGCGCTCCATTCTCCCGCACCGCGGGGTATTCGTGCGATGATGGCCTCATCCACGCACTGGGGGAGGGGTCGAGTGTCGCGCGCCACTGTTCGGTGTTCAGGAAGCGGATCGCGACGCCGCGGCGTTGCGCGAGCGCTGCTTCTGAGCGCGCTCTTGGCGCTGGTCGTCGTGGCCGTCGGCTGCGGCGCCGACTCACCGGACATCTTTCGTCCCGGCGGCTCCGCCGGGCACGAGATCAAGACGCTGAGCATCCAGATCTTCGCCATTCTTGCCGTTGTCCTCGTCGTCGTCTGGGCGCTCCTCGCATTCGTCATCATCAAGTATCGCCGGCGGCCCGAGGCGGAGGTGTCGAAGACCCGCGGCAACCTCACCATCGAGATCGTCTGGACGCTCATCCCGGCGGTCATCATCACCGTGCTGTTCGTGCTCACCGTGCAGACCACCAGGCAGATCGCGATGCCCGACCCCGGCGCCCAGTTCACGACCGTCGGCCACCAGTGGTGGTGGGAGTTCGCCTTCCCCGACCAGGGCTTCAAGACCGCCAACGAGGTCTATGTCGCGGCCGGCCGGCCGACGTCGATCGACGTCGAGTCGGTCGACGTGATCCACTCGTTCTGGGTGCCGCAAATGGGCGGCAAGGTCGACATGATCCCCGGGCGCGTCAACCACATCCGCTTCGTGCCGCTCAAGGAGGGCAGGTACCTGGGGGAGTGCTCGGAGTTCTGCGGTGCGCAGCACGGCAAGATGCGCTTTCTCTTCGTCGTGGTGTCGCCTGAGGAGTACTCGGCCTGGGTCAACGACCAGGCGAAGCCGGCGGCCCAGCCCACCGGCGCCGAGGCGGTGGCCGGCGGCGCGCTCATTAAGACGATCGCCTGCGGCAGCTGCCACACCATCCGGGGCACGTCCCTGAAGGGCACCTTCGGGCCCGACCTCACGCACTTCGGCAGCCGCAGCGGCATCGCCGCGTACACCCTGCCAAACACGCCGCAGAACCTGCTGGCCTGGCTTCAGGACCCGCAGGCCATCAAGCCCGAGTGCACCATGCCGACGATCCCGCTGCCGCTGCGCGAGCAGCAGCAGCTCGTCGCCTACCTGGAAGAGCTCAAGTGAACGAGAGACGGCACGGCATCGGCGCCTGGCTGACGACCACCGACCACAAGCGCATCGGGCTGCTGTATATCTGCACGTCGCTGGTCTTCTTTGTCTTGGCCGTGGCGAACGCCATGACGATGCGCACGCAGCTCATCAAGCCCGGGATGCACCTCCTGACGCCCGAGCAGTACAACCAGGTCTTCTCGATGCATGGCACCACCATGATCTTCCTGTTTGGGATGCCCATGATCATCGGCGTGGCCAACTACCTGGTGCCGCTGCAGATCGGCGCCCGCGACATGGCCTTCCCGCGGGCCAACGCCCTGAGCTACTGGCTGCTCCTGTTCGGCGGGCTGCTTCTCTGGAGCAGCTTCCTCTTCGGCGGCACGCTGGACACCGGGTGGTTCAGCTACGCACCGCTCACCTTGAAGGCCTACTCGCCGCACGACGGCGTCACGTTCTGGATCGTCTCACTCGTGCTGCTCGGCGGCTCGTCGATCCTCGGCTCCATCAATTTCATCGTCACGTGCCTGCGCTTCAGGGCGAAGGGCATGGGTCTGTGGCAGATGCCCATCTTCACAGTGGCGACGTTCATCAACTCGTTCCTCATCCTCTTCGCCTTCCCCAGCCTCACGGCGGCCATCGCGCTGCTGTACCTCGACCGTCAGTACGGCACGAGCTTCTTCGACCCGGCCGGCGGCGGCGACCCGATCATCTGGCAGCACCTCTTCTGGTTCTTCGGGCACCCCGAGGTGTACATCCTGGTCCTGCCTGCCTTCGGCGTGATGAGCGAGGTGGTACCGGTCTTTTCGCGCAAGCCGCTCTTCGGGCGCTCTTCAATGATCGTCATGCTGGGGGTCATCGCGTTTCTGGGCTTCCTGGTGTGGGCGCACCACATGTTCGCCACCGGCCTGCCCACGCTGTTCAACACCATCATGGCCGGGACGAGCATGCTCATCGCCATCCCCACCGGGGTCAAGATCTTCAACTGGCTGGCCACGATGTGGGGTGGGTCGCTGCGTTTCAAGACCCCGCTGCTCTTCGCCTGTGGGCTGATCGCCCTGTTCACCGTCGGAGGCATCACGGGGGTCACGCTCGCCGTCGTGCCGTTCGACTGGCAGGTGACCGACACGTACTACGTGGTCGCCCACTTCCACAACGTCCTCTTCGCAGGTACTGTGTTCGCGCTGTTCGCCGGCATCTACTACTGGTTCCCCAAGATGTTCGGCCGCACGATGAACGATCGCCTCGGCAAGGTCCATTTCTGGCTTCTTAGCGTGGGCTTCGTGGTGACGTTCATGCCCATGTACATCCTCGGGTTCCTGGGCATGCCGCGCCGCGTGTACACCTACGCCCCCGACCTCGGCTGGAACACGCTCAATCTCATCGCCTCGCTGGGCGGCTACGTCATCGCCGTCTCGCTGGTCATCTTCGTGTACAACTTCCTGCGCAGCGCCCGCAAGGGCGAGGTCGCCAGCGACAACCCGTGGCGCGCCTGGACGTTGGAGTGGGCGACGAGCTCGCCGCCCCCACCGGGCAATTTCACGTCCCTGCCGTTGGTGCACAGCGAACGCCCGCTCTACGACCTCGAGCAGGCCGAGCTGGCCGCCACCGAGGGCGGCGAGGCTCCGGAGGTGTACACGTTGCCGCCGGAGCCGGAGCAGTTCACGGCGGCGCCGTTCTGGGTGGCGCTCGCGCTTCTGGTCATCGCCATCGGCCTGCTCAGCACGCCGGTCGTCATCGCCCTCGGCGTGCTGTTCCTGCTCGTCGTGCTGGCGGTGTGGATGGGCGCCGGCTGGGTCGAGCCCGAGCTCCCGGAGGCGCCCGGCCACCGGTTCTCGTTCATCGGCGCGGGCATGCTGGCGTTCATCGGCTCCGAAGCAGTGTTCTTCGCGTCGCTCATCGCCGCCGCCATCCACCTGCGCATCCACGGGCACACGCTCGGTCAGACGTCTCTTGACGCCGTACTACCGGCCATCAACACCGCCGTCCTGGTGCTCAGCGGCGTGACCGCCCACTACGCGCAGGCGGGCTACCGCAGGCAGAAGCACGGCTCCTTCTTCCTGCTCCTCGTGCTCACCATCGTCCTCGGCGCGGTCTTCCTGGGCGGTCAGGCCTGGGAGTATACCCACCTCGGCTTCGGCCTCACGGCCAACCTGGAGGTCTCCGCGTTCTACACGCTGACCGGGTTCCACGGCCTCCACGTCGTCTGTGGGATCCTGCTCTTGGCGTACTTGCTGATCCGCACCACGCGGGAGCGCCGCCGGGGT
>JAPLCM010000225.1 GCA_026392275.1 Actinomycetota bacterium
GTCAATCCTGACGGGAGCGGGATGGAGCAGTTGCTCGGCGATGTGTACCTCGGTGGCTACGCCGTCTCTCCCGATGGCACGAGCCTCGCCTACGACGACTATACGGCCGACGCCATGCTCGTCGGGCCCATGCGGGACAGCTCCGAACCGGTGGTGGTTCTCGAACCGGTGAGCGCCTACCTCAGGGACGACCCGTACGCCGTGGCGGCGTGGCGGTCGGACGGCACTGTGCTGGCCGTCGCCACCTACAGTACGGGCTCGATAGTCGGTTCGCCTCTCTATGTAGTCAACGCCGACGGGACCGGGCTCTCGGCGGTGCCGGGCATCGATAGGGCGATGGATCCAAGCTGGCGGCCGGAGTAGTCCAGGTCGCACTGAAGGGGAACCTCGCTAGGCGGCGCCTGGCGTCGAGAGTGCCTCGCGGGTCGGAGCGTGGGCCCGCGTCGCTGCCACATCGATGCGTGACGGAAGGAGGGGCTTATTCCACAGCAGCTTCGGGGACCGACGCAGGTACGCCGACAGGGGCGCGCCGCACTCCCGCACTTGAGAAGGATCTCCATGACGAAGAAGCTTCTGCTTGTCTCGGTGTTCGCCGCCGCCTGTCTGGGATTGCTCGCGGCGCCGGTGACCGCCGACTACTTCAGCGACATGCAGTCCGGCAACACCAATGTCCACCCCTGGGGTGGATAGGACCCGACCTGCTGGGAGGGGGTCGCCCTGAACCCTGGCACCGGCGAACTGGACGTACCGTCTGGGCACGTTGCCTCCGGGCACGTACACAGGCAAGGGTACATGGGCCTTCCCGGCGACGGACCTGAACTTCGAACTGCCGTACGGGAGTCAGAAGAAGCCTGACGTCATACCGGCGAGTGAGTGGAACGCCGCTAGTCCATGCACCTACAGCTTCACGGTCCAGTAGTGGCCCGGCCGGTCGACGAAAGCGCAGAAGGTAGCGCCCTGAATGTGAGAGGAGACGAGGACGATGACGAAGGTAGGATCGGTAGCACTGCTCGTGTGCGTCGCCGTGGTCCTGACCATGAGCCTGACGCCAAGCGCAGGCGCGGGGAAGGCCACAAGCGCGTCGGGTTCATGGACCTGGGAAAACACGGGGTTCAATCCCGTGGACGTCGGAGGCGGCTGCCAGTACTTCACCGGCAGCGAGGAAGCGACCTGGACGGGGACCTTCCGTGGCACCTCGCATGACGACTTTGCCGGCATCCAGACGCCAGATCAGTCCATGGGAGGGGCACTCACGGTGTCCTTCATTGGAAAGGTCGGCCATGTACGTGGCCGCATGTTCATGCACATCACCTACTGGTCGCCGATCACGTCGCTGTTCATGGATGGTACGTGGGCGATCAAGGGCGGTTCTGGTGGACTCACTGCAGTTCATGGTAAGGGAACCTGGGTGAGCCTTGTCGACGCGACCAACACGCCGCTCAGCGCGGCCAACTACGCCGGGAAGGTCTGGACGAAGTGAGCGCAGAGGCCCGCGGCCCGTGCGGGCCGCGGGCCTCTGCCCGGTGCCTCGACGGCCGCGCACGACCCTGAAGTCAGGGAAGGGGCAGATCGTGGCATGGTCAATGGGGACGTGACGACGTGGCCGGCCTTCAATCCCGCGCGGGAGCAGTTGAAGTCGACGGGCGTCTCGCCGAAGGCGTATGTGGCGCACATGTCGATCGTCGACCCCACCACCTACCTCAGCCGCAACAGGGAGGCCGCCTTCCTGTTCATGTGGGGGAAGGAAGGCGACTACGCCACGCCAAGCCTTCAGAAACGGTTCGTGGCCGCCGCGGGGCCTCATGCAGGCGTGTACTGGGTGTCCTGTCAGGCTCAAACTGCAACTTCTGATATCCGAAAATGCGTGCAGGCGCGAACTGTCACGCCGGAGGCCGCGGGTTCGAGTCCCGTCGCTCCCACTATCCAGCCAGAGCCGCTCTCATCCCCGCGTCGATCTTCTTGGCGGCGACCGAAGCGACGAAGGCGACCGATTCCTCGCCCCGCTCATGCAACGCTTTCGCGTGCTAAGAGTCGTGGCACCTGGACCGTGTCCCGGGCGTCCTGCCGGGGGCCTCGGGCACTCGCACGACCCACGCCGGGCTACCAGGTCGAGGACTGACCGTGGGAGGCGCGGAGGTGCGGAGCACGGTGCGGCAAGGGTGGACGGGAGCGTCAGAGGCGCGAGTGTCGCACCGCAAACGTGAACTCACACAGCTCTCAACCATCCTCAATTGACACGGACCGTCTCCACTGACGTGAATCCGCGCCAGCTCGGGTCGAACGAGCGCGGGAAGCGGATCACGTACGACGTCGTCCCGCGAGGATGCTGATTGGGCGTCGAGAAGCGGCCCCAGAGACTCATGAAATCAGTGCGGATCGTCGTGACCTTCGTCCATCCCTTTGCCTGCCACGTCCACGGTTGACCGACCGCGCCGGCGTGCTTGAACAAGGTCACTGTCATCGTGTTATTGGGTCCGCTGTCGCTCGGGATGATCGGGACACGGCCCCTCAGCCTCACGCTCTCTCCACGCGCGATGCTGTGGCGGCTCGCGCTGAACGCGCAGACCTGGTAGGAGGCGACCAGATCGAGGTGGCCTCCGATTCTCGTTGCTTCGAAGTTGTACTTGTCCGCTGTGGGAACGCCGGCGGGTACGCGCACTCGCAGGGAGATTGCGGAGGGAGCCGGGGAGGGCACGGTGACCGTCGCGAAGGTCTTCACCGGCTCACCTCCGTTCATCGACTCGCCGGTGATCTTGTAGACGTCGCCGCCGCGCAGGTTGCTCAGCCTCAGGGTCACCATGCTGCCCCGTGCTCCAGAGGCCCAGCGTGTCACCTCCGCGCGCGCCGCGTCCCGCTCGTCGGCGACCAGACTGACGCCGCCGGTCTGGCCGGACTGAACGATGGCGGGGGCTCCCTGAGGCATCTCGATCTCCAGGGCCTCGGTGCGCCTCGACGGCCAGCCGCCGCCATGGAAGGTCACGATGGCGCTCGTGTAGCCGCCGGGCAAGGCATAGGCGTAGCCGCTGTAGAGATCAGCGACTCCCACCGTCAGGGGCTGGTAGGTCATCAAGTCGGGCGACGTTTCATTGCTTCCGAAGAGACCGACCGAGACGCTTGATCCCCCAGCCCACGGTCCTCCGCGCCGGATGGAGAGCGGGAGCCTCCCAGGCCAGAAGTCGAACGTGGTTTGGCCGGGGTCAAGGAACGTGAGTCCTCTGCAGTAGTAGCGCGGGTCGTGATCTCCGCCCGGCCACATCCATAGTTGACCGGTGCCGGCGAGAGCTGGCACGCCGGTCAGCTCGTAAGAGCCCGTCGCGTCCGTCTTGGCGCTGTGCATCGGCGGTGAGTCTTCCGTCAGCCACGTCAAATAGGCAGCGGGAACGGGCAGACCCGCATAGTCGACCACGGTTCCTCTTATGATGCCAGTACCGCTCGGAGCTGCTGGGTGCGTGGAGCGCGGGAAGTCACGGGAGCGAAGCGCCGCACTCGACGAGGCCCATGATGCCTCCGTCAGTGCACTCTGATTCGCCATCGCCGCAGTGCTCATCATCAGAAGCACCGTGACACAGGTGCCCACGAGCGTGATCCCCTCAATGCAGCGCTTCATGTTGCCTCCCCTTCGCTGCTCATGACGCGGGAGCGGCAAGGCTCCTGCCGCATAGGTGTCACGTCCGCCCAACGCACCGCGGATAGGCCGCGAGCGTCGCGGCCCCATCTTGCCGCGACGCTTTGGCGAGCCAGCTTGATCCGCCTGTTAGTCACGCCCAACGTCCTCGGGCTCTCCCGGAAGCTGGGCCGAGTGCCAAGCCGCGACCACCCACACCGCGTCGTCCTTGACGCGGTAGAAGAAGCGGTACGGCGGCACGATGACCTCGCGGAACGGCAGGTCCGGGAACTCCGGCAGCACGCGGCCGGACTCCGAGTAGTCGGCGAGGCGAGCGAGCGAGGCGGCCGCCCGGGCGCGCAGGCTGCGGGCCGCCGCCGGGTCGTCCGCCGAGATGTACGCCAGCGCCGCGAGAAACTGCTCGCGAGCCGCGTGGGTAAAGAGAACCTTGCGGCTCACGGCCTGCCGAGCAGCTCGTCGGCTTCGGCCAGCACGTCGGCCAGCGCGTGGCCGGAGCCGGCCTCGATCTCGGCTTCGCCGCGGGCCAGCAAGCGCAGAATCTCAAGTTCGTGCTGCGTGCGCTCGTAGGCCCTCGCGCTGACGACGACTGCGGCCGCGCGCCCGCGCTGCGTGATGAACACCGGCTGCTGCGTGTCGGACGCTCGCTTGATGACGCCCGAAGCATCCTGGCGCAGGTCGGTGATGGGGACGATGTCTGGTACTGATGCCATTGAAGCTACCTCCTATGCTACTGGCCACGGTACCACCAACGTACCCTCGCGACCAGTGGAGAGGGCTGTGACTGACAAGGATCATGGAAGACTGCGTAAGACGTTGGATGCAGCTACCCCTCTGTGCATCACCAGAGCACCAGGCCTGACCACGGGGCACATGCAGACCGCGCAGGCGGCGGCGGCCGGGAATGTCCGAAGCGCGACGGATACGACCGATCGTTCGACCTTGTCACTCATGTGTTCGCTTCCGCGTACTACTATCAGTTTTGGCCCCGGACCGTGTCCCGGGCCTCCTGCCGGGGGTCTCGGCCTCGCCGCGTCGATCCTACCGAGGCACGCGTCAGAATCGACGCAGCCGACGATTCGCCCCGCTGGCAAACGTCCGGCAAACGAACCCAGCGTCACTCCGCGGCCCTCGCTGTCACTCACCGATACTCCGGCCCTGATTCCCACGCTCAGGAAGGCACTCAGCGGCACTTCCTGGTTTCTGCTAACATAATAGTTGGCGCGTTTGCACGGCGGAGGTCAGCGGTTCGAACCCGTTGCGGTCCACCCCTGATTTGCAGGGAAATCGTCTTCTGAGAGCCCTCTGCGAGGCCCCCGAAGCGGCCGTCTGCAACCATTCTGCAACCCAGATCCGTGCGTCTTGATGGGATTCGCTGGGGCTCGCTGGGCTCAAACGGGATTACTATCACGCCCGTCGGGTACGCGACTCCCATACGAGACTCCTGAGATGTGCAGCACTGCACGCGGGAGGCTGACATCCGCTGGTGGGGCCGACTCGCGGGGCCGGTCTTCGTGCTTCGTGGCCGCCGAGCGGCTGCACGAGGGGTCAAGGGCCTAGCGCAGGAGGGGCGTATGGCACATCCGGCACCACGGCGCTTGCCGCCGACAGCGCGGCGAGCGTCCCACCCACACGTCTCGAAAGGATCCGCGCCATGAAGAAGCTCCTCCTCGTGTTCGTATTCGCTGCCGCCCTACTGGGCTTGCTCGCGGCCCCGGCGTGGGCCTTCTATGCGCCACAGCAGAAGACCGCCTACATCACGTCCTATGTCCCCTACACCGACGCCGGGGTGACCTACAGCTGGGCCGAATGGGCCGGTCCGAGTGATCCTTACAACGTCATCGACCGCAGCGGCTCGATCCCGCACGGCTACAAGGTGGTCGTCACGAGGGAGTGGTTCGACGCGCAGCTGGGCGCGACGCTGATCCCGCATGAGTACTTCAACACCATGAGGATCTCACGCTCGCACGGGCATTGGAGCTTCGCGATCGCCAAGGCTGCGCGTGGACTCCGCTACTGGAGCCCGGCCTACGAGTTCGGCGGCGACTTCCCCGCAGGGACGTGGGCGCGCGACTGGTGGGTGCCGCTCGGCAAGCTGTCGCCGGGCGACTACAGCGGCTGGGTGACGCAGTCCGCGCCGCTCGCCTTCGTGTCGTGGCTCGACTGGGGCGACGAAGAAGCGGTCCCGCCGATCCCGCCGTCGATCCGGCCACTGGACCAGCCGATCGTGAACCAGCCGGCCGACCTGAACGGGACACAGCAAGTCTCATTCACCGTAGCACGGTAGACCAGGGTCCGCAGAGGCACGACAGAGCGCGCCCCCACCGAGGGGGCGTGAGATGGCGCAGACGGGGCGGTGAGCCTGCGGCCGCCGCCCCGATGGAGTTGGTGCGGGCGCACGCTGACGGCGACGACGGGACGGCGAGTCGGGACCGCTCGCCTTGCGCAGAGGCCCGCCGCCCGTCAGGGCGGCGGGCCTCGACGACGTTCCCTTGGCCGCCGGTGCCCAAGGGTCCTGTTCGATCATGTGACGGACTCGGATGTACTACCAAGGGTTTCTGGCCCCGGACGTTGTCCCGGGCCTCCCGTCGGGGGTCTCGACCTGACGTCCGTCCTCAGCCCGAAGGCGCTTCTCTCAGCGGCACGGCGGCGGTCAGCGGTTCGAACCCGGGTTTGATGCCTGCGCGCCCTCGTAACACGACAACGGTGTCAATCAGGGCCACGAGGATAGCGGAGAAGGATACGAGACTCCTGAGAGGTGCAGCGCTGCACGCAGTCTGGGGACCGACTTCTCGGAAGCCATGGGCTCACGGGAAAGGGAAGGTCATGGAGACTCAAGGGAAACGCAGGTCACAGACGATCGTCGCAAGTGCGCTCGCGCTGCTGGTCTTGCTCGCAGCGTTCGCCCTCGCCGCCTGCGGCGGCTCGAGCACCACGGCAGCGAGCTCGCCGTCGACCGCGCCATCGATGACGCCAAGCGAGAGCGCCACCCCGCTGCCGGCGCCGACCGTCGCCGGCACCCTCAGCTTCGCGAAGGTCAGCGGCGGCTACGGCGACATCTTCGTGGTCAGGGCCGATGGTACGGGGCTCACCCGGCTCACTGCCAGCTCGGCCTCGGAGGAGCAGTCGGCCTGGTCGCCGGACGCGCGGAAGATCGCGTACATGGTTGGGAACGCCACAACCTCGGAATCTAGCTGCTCGATTAGGGTGATGAAGGCGGACGGCTCGGGATCGCACCGGCTGGTGCGTGGCGCGGTCGCCGGCGAGGCTCCCGCGTGGTCCCCTGACGGCACGAAGGTCGCGTTCAGCAGGTTCATGAGCGGGGACGACTCCTTCGATCTGGTCATCGTCGGCGCGAACGGCAAGGGCCTGAGGAAGGTGACGAGCGGTCACGACGACCTGTGGGCGGCCTGGGCTCCGGACGGAACGATCTACTTCCTCCGCGTAGACGATGAAGATCCCCAGGTCTATTCCGTTGAGCCCGGCGGCAGCCGCCCGACTCGCGTCACGAGGCTCGCCTACGTCGCGGGCTTCGCACTCTCGCCCGACGGCAAACGGCTCGCGCTTTACGACTTCGCGAATGACCGCCTCGTGCTGCTTCCCGCGAACGGCGACGGCAAACCCGTGATGCTCGTGACCGAAGTCTCCAACATGATCGACATGACGCAATCGTGCCACGTGCGGCTGGCCTGGTCGCCGGACGGCAAGGCCATCGCCTTTGCGGCCAGCGTCTGGAACCCGACGGGCTCCGCCCTCTACATCGTCAACGCCGACGGCTCTGGGCTTTCGACTGTGCCGAACACGGGGGAGGTCAGGGAACCCGCCTGGCGGCCGGAGTAGGGATCGCAGCCGGCAGTACGGCCTGAAGACCGATCAAGACCGGCTCCGGCGGATAGGCCGCGACAACGGCGCAGGTCAGAGGTCCAACTCCGGGTTTGATGCCTGCGCGCCCTCGTAACACAACAACGGTGTCACTCAGGGCCACGAGGGTAGCGGAGAAGGATACGAGACTCCTGATACGTGCAGTTCTGCATACGGGAGGCCATGATCCGCCGGACGCAGCACTGCGGCCACCGCAGTCCGGCGGGGGAGCCACTGGTGAAATCGGCCCGTCGGCCGGTCTTCGCGTTCCTGAGGGCCGATCACTCGGGTAGCCCCGGGACTCCAGGAACAGAGGGGCAGCGAATGGAGCAAGAGCGGAGCTGAATCGGGTCGTGTCCAGCGAGTGCTACTGGAGGGATGCAATCGTGAAGAGGAATGTGTTCGTCATATCGGCTGCCGCCCTACTGCTCTTCGTCGTCATGGCCGCGCCGGCGATGGCGGCAGCGCCCAACGGCACCGAGCTCTGCAGCAACTGTCACTCTGGAGCCGGGCCGGCCCCCATCGTCACGCTCGTGTCTGACAACGGCACAACGGCGACCTACGGAGTCCAGAACGTCGGACATGCCTGGGCGGCCTTTGACGGCACCACCTATATCGCTGGCGATGAGACCACGGGCGGCACGTTCTCTGGCCCGGTGGGGCATGCATTCAGCGTCTTCTCGGTATCTGGCTTCCCCGGTCCCTTCGGCACCACCACTGTGGGGGGCACCTACACGATCACGCCGAGCGCGGGTGCGAACGGCTCGATCTCACCAGCCACTGCGCAGACGGTCGCTTCTGGCGCCAGCGTCACGTTCACCATCACCGCCAACGCCGGCTACCACATCGAGGACGTGATCGTGAATGGCGCGTCGGTAGGCGCCGTCAGTTCGTACACCTTCAAGAACGTCACTGCGAACGGCAGCATCTCGGCGACGTTCGCGAGTGAGGAGCAGAAGAGCATCGTCACCATCGCCCTGACCGGCCTCAAGACGGGTGCCCTGAAGTACCACAACAAGGTCACTGTCAAGGGCTCCGTCAAGCCGGCGCGCATCGGCGAGGCGACGGTCACGTTCCAACGCAAGGCCGGGGCCAAGTGGGTCGTGGTCAAGCAGGCCAGGGCCACCGTCAACCCGAGCAACGGCGCGTACGGCTACTCGTATAGGCCGCTGAAGACGGGGAGCTTCCGCGTCCAGACGGCCGTCGCAGAGACCGACCTCTACAGCGCCGCGGCTTCGGCCTGGAGGGTGTTCAAGGTCAAGTGACCACCTCGGCTTGAACCTCTCCCTCCGTCGGCCAGGGCCGGCGGAGAAGGGCGACGGGGCGGGTGGCCTGAAGCATCTCGGGGGCGAGGGCACCCTTCTCTGGAATGACGCCGGGTATATGGACTACTCCGGCAAGATCTGGACTCAGAAACAGGGACGGCCGTCGAGGCGTGAATCGAAGAGCGGAGGCCCTTCGGGGCCTCCGTTCCTTTCTGACCGAGTTCACGGTGACCGGGCCCCTCTATGACGCCTGGGGTTTCAGAGCCACTGCCACCGTTACCTTTCAGTAGCAGAAGGCTGATGAGCCTGACGTCCTGAGGCGACGCATAGAGCGATCCCCGTCGCAGAGATGGTGAGACAGAGAGGCCCGCCACCCCTGAGGGCCGCGGGCCTCGACGACACCCCCTTGACCCTCGGATCCCGGGGTCATGTTCGATCATGTAGGGGACTTGCGCGTACAACTACGTGTCGTGGCACTCGGACCGTGTCCCGAGCCTCCTGCCGGGGGTCTCGACCTTGCCCGGCTGGCGGAGAGTCACGGTTTGATGCTGTCGGCTGGTTCCGGAGGCTTCTCGATCCCTACGCTTGCATGGGAGCGAGTGGGTGCCGCCGGGACCCAACGGGACTACTATCGGTCAAGTCCCTTGACGTGGTGTAGTTCCTGATCGTCGTCAGGGTCATCGGGTCGTGAGCAGCACCACCTCCCGCGCCGACGGCGCCGGCCGCTTCGGCTCGTCGGCCTGCTGCGCGCCGTAGAGCCCAGCGAGCGACTCCCCCGAGAGGTAGCGCCGCCCCACGAGCTATTCAACGTTCTGTTCCAGCAGGAGAGCTCCCGCCAGGCGGATCAGGCTGGCGTCGTTCGGGTAGATGCCGACCACGTCACTGCGCCGCGCGATCTCCTTGTTGAGGCGTTCCAGGGGGTTCGTCGAGCGCAGCTTCGGCCAGTGCTCGCAGGGGATGCTCATGAAGGCGAGCAGCTCCTCCTCGGCTGCCTCGAGCAGCAGGGCCACCTTGGGCGCCGCGGTCTCGAGGCTGGCGACCACCGCGGCCAGGCGCGTGCGCGCCTCGCTCATATGAAGGCCGTTGGCTTCGACGGGGTAGACGCGATCCAACCGGCGCATCGACGATGCGAGCTGCTGGCTCCGGTTCGTGCCGCGCAAGCCCTGCAGTGCGTGGTCGCTCAGCAACATCAGGCAGCTCGAGATAGGCACAGTTCGCGAGGGCCCGGAGTTGGATGCCAGGCCGTCTTGTTCGTTGAGAATGTCGCCGGCCCTCACTGTCGGGCTCCGAGCGCCGGGTTACTCCCCACTCGATGGGGGAACATCGGAGCCAGACTCGGCAACCAAGGAGGACACCCGGGATGGCATACCTGAACTGGTTCGTGAGCGCACTTCTCGGTTTCGTCGGCGGATGGTTTCTCGTGTTCTACCTCACGGTAGATCCCATCAAGATCGCGAGAGCGTTGTTGTTGACGGCGGTGCCCCTGTTTCTCCTCTTGTGGTGGGCTGTCTCGCGGTTCCAAGGTGCGGCACTCGCCGGAGCCGCGGGGGTGGGGATCGTCGGCCTCCTGCTCGGCTATGCCGCGAACACGTCGCTCGTTTTGCGCCGAGAAGACGACAGGGACGTGCCGGAGCTGACCCGGGCGGTCGGCGACCCGGGAGACGGGCACACGGGCGTTATCTACTTCACACACGGGGAGCCCGAGACGTACGACCCCATCGGCTGGCTCAACCAGTTCCGTGAGTTCGATAACCAAGGCATCGCCTTTGTGCCATTCCTGGCTCGCCCGTTCTTCTTGAAGCGACTTCGTGACGCCTACCTCAAGGTGGGATCCAGCCAGCATCGGCGTCGTCACTTCGACATGGCGGTCGCTGTGGAGAAGTCCCTGATCGCCGACGGGTACAACACCGTGCGCGTCTATCCCTCGTTTCTTGACGACGATCCCCGTCCAGACGCGGCCTTGATCACGGCGCTCAACGATGGGGCGAGCCGCATCGTTGTGGCCGAAGTGTTCGTCTCCATCTCGAACCACACCGCTGAGGGCGAGGACCTCATTCGGGCCGTCGACACCGAGGTTCTGGGAGTGCCGGTGAGTTTCGCCGGACCGTTGTGGGATTCGACCACGCTGCATCAGATGTTCGTTGACAAGGTCGATTCCGAGCGCGGGAGTCTGCCAAGGGGCGAGGTGGCCGTGCTGCTGGTCGGGCACGGTCAGCCGGACGAATGGGATCTGGAGTGGCCGACAGAGACCGAGCACGAGCTTGGGCTGCGCACGGGAATCATCGATGCGCTTGTCGCGGCCGGCTACGACCGCAGGTTGCTCGATCTCGCGTGGATGGAGTTCAAGGAGCCAAAGGCAACCGAACGGGCCAGGCAGCTCGCATCGAGCGGTGCCAAGAAGATCGTTTACTTCTCAGCGGGAATCAGCGCGGAGTCCATTCACAGTCAGTACGATGTGCCGAAGCTGGTCGAGAAGGCCAGCATCGACAAGCGTGTCGACGTGGTGAACCTGGGGGCGTGGAACAACCACCCGCTCACAATCCAGGCGATCGCCGAGCGTGTGGAGTCCGTGCTGCCCTCGAGTGTGCGTGCAAGCGCTGGGGTGAACAGTGACGAGTGAAGCGCCCCGCGTGCTTCGCATCGGTCACCACCGGCTTCGGATTGGGGCCGGCGGCAAGGCCATCGGTCTGCACTGGTTGCAGCGCCACGGCTATCAGATTCCCGACACATGGGTGATTCTGCCGACTGACACCGAGCCCCGGCGTGATGCTCTGGCCGCTGCGCTGGCCGGTGTTGTGAAGCCGGGGCACCGGTACGCGGTGCGTTCCTCAGCCGATGTCGAGGACGGAACGGAGATCTCGTTCGCCGGGCAGTTTGATTCGGTGTTGGATGTGTCAGGGCGTGAAGACGTCATCGATGCGGTACTACTGGTGGTCAAGGGCGCCGATTCAGAATCAGTGGAAGCGTATGCCACGGCCCGCGCGAACGCAGATCGCGCTGTGCGCATGGCCGTGCTGGTGCAGAAGATGGTGCAGCCGACGATGGCGGGCGTCGCCTTCTCGGCCAACCCCGTCACCGGCTTCTCTGAGGTTATCATCGAAGCCGTCAAGGGCTCAGGGGAGGGTCTGGTCCAACGTGGAGAAACGCCCGAGCGTTGGGTTCGCAAGGCCGGTGTTTGGAGATCGGCTCCCGATCCGGGCGAGCTCCCCGCCACCATCGCCGAACAGCTGGCCGCTGATGTCGCCGAGATGGGAAAGAGGTTCGGGCGACCCGTCGATGTCGAGTGGGTTCTCGGCGGCGAGGGACTGACCTACGTCCAGCTTCGGCCCATTACTGGAATCGGAAACGTCAGCTACTACTCCAACAAGCTGTCCCGAGGTCTGCTGCCGGGAATAATCGTCCCGCTCGTGTGGTCGGTGAACATACCGCTCGTCAACGGCGCGTGGATACGACTGCTCGAACAACTCGTCGGACCCACCGGCTTGCAGCCCAACGATCTTGCCGCACGCCTCTACTGCCGCGCATACTTCAACATGGGCGCCATGGGCACGGTGTTCGATGTGCTCGGCCTGCCCCGGGAGTCCCTCGAGCTCCTGAGCGGGATGGAGAGCACTGAGGGTGGGCGCCCGAAGATGAAGCTCACGCTCAAGACGCTCAAGAAACTGCCGCGTGTCCTGATCTTCGCGACGCGGTTGCCGGGCTACGAGCGACGGACGCGACGTGAGTTGGCCGAGCTCCGCGCGGCCTTTGCCGATGTGCGGAGTGCGGTCGACCTTGAGAGCGCCGACTCGAGCGCGGTGCTCTCGACTCTCGATTCCCTCGAGCCGATCATGGCGTCGACCGCCTATCTGAACGTGCTCACGCCGCTGCTCTCCGAGGCGCACAATCACCGTCTCGTGCGCCGGCTGTCGCGCCTCGGAATCCCGTATGAAGGCCTGGACTTTGCGAACCGCGATGAAGGAGATGAGGGCCGAGACCCCACTGCCGCTATCTCGGCTCTACGCGATCTGTCGCGCGAGTTGCCGGACGAGTTGCTCGAAAGCATGAAGGTGAACGGTGTGGAGGCGCTGCGCGGTGACGCCCGGGCCGCGCAGTTGGTGACCCAGTTCGACCGGTTCATCGACACCTACGGTCACTTCTCGGACTCGGGCACCGACTTCTCCTACGTCCCGTGGAGGGAGGAGCCCGCGGCGGTTGTTCGCTTGATTGACGCGCACAATCAGGCTCGCTCATCGACCTCCAAGGTGCGCCGGCTCGACCTCGCACGCGTTCCGAAGGGGCGCAGCTGCTTGCGACTCTTCGACCGAGCCTCGCGCTTCCAAGTGCTTCGCGAGGAAGTGTCCTCCTTCTACACTCTGTGCTACGGCTTCCAGCGACCGCTCTACCTGCGGCTCAGCGCGCTGTGCGGTCTGGACAGCTGGGTTCCGGCCGGCCGCGCGATCTTCTACCTTACCGCCGACGAGGCCCGCGATCTCGCTCTGGGCAGCCTCGATGCCGACAGAGCGAGGTCCCTGGCCCTGGAACGCTATGAAGACGAGGTGGCGGTGCGCGACGCCATCGTCCCGGACGTCGTTTTTGGCGATGCCGAGCAACCCCTTCATCTCACAACCGTCGGCTCGCTCACCGGGGTTGCCACGTCGTCCGGACGGCACACCGGTCGCGCTGTCAAGATATCGTCGGCATCTCAGGCGCCGGATCTGAAGGATGGCGACGTCATCGTAGTGCCGTACTCTGATGTCGCGTGGACCCCGCTGTTCTCGCGTGCAGGAGCCATCGTCGCCGAGTCGGGAGGCTTCCTGTCACACACGTCGATTGTCGCGCGTGAGTATGGGATTCCCGCCGTGGTGTCCGTGAGCGCGGCGATGAATGCGATCCCCCAAGGGGCTCTGGTCGAGGTGGATGGCTTCGCCGGCACCGTTACGGTGCTGAGCGCACAAGGAGATTCCGACTCTGAGGCCTCGGAGAGTAAGGTGTCTGGATGAACTGGATGCTCATGTTTGGAGCTGCGCTTGTCGGCTACCTGTGCGGATCCATCTCGTTCGCGCGCATCATCGTGCGCGCCCACGGGCACGCTGAGGTACAACCGATGGAGCTAACCTCGCCGGATGGCGGGGCTCAGATGGTCTCGGACGCGGTGAGCTCCACAGCGGTCAGGCTGCAGCTGGGAGCCAAGTGGGGGCTGCTCTGTGCCGCCGGCGACATCCTCAAGGCCTTCATCCCCACGCTCGTCTTCAGACTCGTCTTCCCCGGCGAGCCCTACCTGTATGCTGCCGGACTGTTGGCCATGGTCGGCCACAACTGGCCCGTCTACCATCGGTTCAAGGGAGGCCGAGGGCAAGCGCCCATGCTGGGCGCCATGCTGGCCATCGCGCCGATTGGCGCGCTCGTTTGCAGTGTGGTCGGCTACGTACTGGGCTACTTCGCGATCCGCGATGCCATGACCTCGGACAATCTGGGGCAAGTGCTCTACATCCCGTGGGTCTGGGCGGTCGGACTCGGACCTTGGGCCTTCCTTTGGGCCGTGCTGGCGAATCTGGTCTTCTTCGGCTCATATAGGTCCGAGATCCGGCAGTACGTCGCGGGGCGAAGAAGCGGGCACTTTCGCAACCCGGATGACGTGATGCAGATGATGCAGATGGACTTCGACTGGCTGAAGCGGCGCGACAAGAATCGTTGACACGGGGCCGGGTCACCGCACGCCGCGAGAGACGTCGATATCTGGTCGCAACCCAAGTCCGTGCGCCTCGATGCGACTTGCTGGGGTCGTCTGGTACTGGGTGGGACGGTAGCGGCCGGTGGTGGCGGGCTGACGAGCTCGGCTGACGTCCGCTTTTCGCGACCCGGCCCACCGGGATTGGCGGCCCCGCGCGGGCCGTTCGGGAGGCATCGGCACGGGGCCACCGCTGCCCCGCGTACCACGAAGTGCCGTGGCAGGTTAGTCGAGCTGATCCTCGGCGTAGGAGAAGACCACGGTCCTGCAGCTGCGACACAGCTGGGCCCGGGGACAGCCATGCCCGCCGGCCTTCGGCACGATCACCTTCTCCGCTCCTTCCGGGCGCGTCATGCGAACGTAGCCGGGCTTGGTCTCTTGCCACGCGACGTAGTTGACCAGCGGCGTCGGATTGTACATCGCCAACCAGCCGCTCTCCATCGCCTGGGCACACTTCGGACAGTCCATCGATTCACTCCTTCACGCCGTTCGTCCGCAGAAGCGAGACGCTGCGCTCTTCATCGGCCTTGACGGCATTCCGCATGAGCGATCAGTGGCAACGGATGACCTGCGCCTAGGTCGGGGCGAACGTCGTTTGCCCCATCTTGCAGCCCAAGTCCCTCCTTCGCGATGGGCCAGGGCGGGACCCTTCGGGATCACGCGCTGTGCTTGCCCCTGTTGTTGGCCACCAGCACAGAGATGGGAGAGCGCCGTTCCAGGCACGGCGGAGGTCAGAGGCTCGACTCCCCTGGTTTGACGCTCGCGCGCCCTCGTAACACAACAACGGTGTCAATCAGGGCCACGAGGGTAGCGGAGAAGGATACGAGACTCCTGAGAGGTGCCGCGCTGCACGCGGGAGGCCATGATCCGCCGGACGTACCACTACGGCCGCCGCAGTCCGGCGGGGAGCCACTGGTGAGACCGGCCCGTGAGCCGTTCTCCTGCGTTCCGGGGTGAACGGCTCTTCGGGGGTCATGGGGCTGAGGGGCAAAGGGAGGGGGGTTCCGAATTGAACGACCCGGCGTGTGCATCTCAAAGCACTCTCCGGATTTCCCTCGCCACCATCTCGTCGGCGGCGCCTCTGACGCTCTCGCGGGCGAGTCACGCAAGCAGTCGCGGACGGGGAGCCACAAGGAGGGAACCATGAGACTCAAGATCGTTCGGGCCATTGTTCTGTGTCTGGGGGCTACTGCCGCCCTGGGCATCGGGGCGGCGCCGGCCTTGGCGGCGAGGGGCTGCACCTGCCACGGGGTGCCGCCGACCGGCGGCGCTCCAGCGGCGCACGCACCCCTGGTGGTCGGGGTCACCCACTGCACCACCTGTCACGTGGGCTGGACGGTGCCGCACCCAGAGGCGGTCAAGCCCACGTCGTACATCGACGTCTGGGTCGGTCTCGGCATCTTCGCCAGGGGCGGCCTCAGCCGCCCATTCATGCCGCTCAAAAACGTCGTCGTCTACGTGCAGAAGAAGAGACCCGCTAAGACCGGCTACACGCGCGTCGGGGTCGTCAAGACCGACGCATGCGGCCTCTACGGCGCGCAGCTTGGCACTGTTGGCCCATGGATGGCACGGGCGATCTCCCAGGGTCTCCCGGGTCCGCCGGTCGTCATGCCCGCGCTGAGCAAGCCGCCGCACGCTCTGCCCACGCCGACGCTGACGTTCAGGCTCAGCGGCCTCACTCGCCGTGCTGTGAGACTCGGGCATGCCGTTTCCCTGGCGGGCAAGGTGACGCCTACCCGCATGGCAGGACGGAAGGTCCGCCTTACAGTGCAGAAGCGGGACTCCGCCAAGTCCAGGTGGTCCACGACTATCTTGAACCCCACGATCAGCGCGACGGGCGCCTACAGCAGGATGTACACGCCAAGGCACCGTGGTCTGTACCGCTGTTGCGCCTGGATCCCGGAAACCTCGGCCTACCACGCCGCATCCACCGACTGGCGGCGCTTCAGGGTGAACTAGCGGTCGTGAGGGGTCGCGCTGCGCAGCGAGGCCGCCGGTTCGCCGGCCGGCAGAGCGGGGGCCCGGACGCCCGATTGCGGAGTCCTGGCCGCACGCCCAGCATCGAGGCGCGCTACCCGTGAGGGCTGCGGGGCTCTTGGCTGGTGGCGGGCCTCAGAGTCCACGCGTCTCGCCAGAGCCGGCCCCAGCCCCGCGCTAACCGCCGGTCCAGGCGACCGAAGCGACAGCAGCGACCGGTTCCTTCGACCTCGTCGCTCATGTGATCGCGTCCGAGTACTACCAGCGATCGTGGAACCCTGAGCGCGTTCCGGGCCTCCTGCTGGGGGTCTCGGTCCTGCCGGTCGCCTCAGCCCGCCAGCGCAGCCCTCATCCCGGCGTTGATCCTCTCCGCCGCCTCCGACTGCATGTGCGGCGACCCCCTTGGCCGGGAGCATCGTCGCGTGCTTGTGGCGTCTATGCCGATATCGGCATATGCGTCGTGTCCTGCGAGCCCTCCGCGAGACCCCCGAAATGGCCGGCCGCAGCCATTCGGCAACCCAGATCCGTGCGCCTGGATGGAAGCGGCTGGGGCCTGATGGCACCTGCTGGGACAACGCCGCCACCCCCAAAACGCTTGACCTCATCACGGAACGGGAGTAGACGATCCCCACACGAGACTCCTGAGAGGAGCCGCACTGCACGCGGCCTGGGGACCGAGTTCTCGGGAGCCACGGGCCACTGGGAAGGGGCAGGTCATGCGGACTCACCGGATACGCGGGTCATCCACGACCCGCGCGAGTGTGCTGACGCTGCTCTTGGTGACGGTCGTTCTCGCCCTCGCCGCCTGCGGCGGCACTCAGGCTGCTCCATCAGCCTCTGGCACGGCGCCGGCCGCGCAGGTCACGCCTTCGGCGGAGTCCACGCCCGCGGCGCCGGCAACTCCACACGACCTCGAACTTGTGGAGAGCGGCTGGAGCATGGTCCATGGGTGCGTCGAGTACGGCGTAGTGATACGCAACCCCAACGCGGACTTCGCCGGCGACTTCGTGTCCATCGACGTCCTGATGGAGGGCAAAGGCGGCCAAATCCTGGGGAGCGACACCCAAGTAATCGGGATGATCTACCCTGGTGGGACGCTCGCATGGGGAGTGCAAGCAGACCCCAACGGCAAGAAGCCCGCCAAGGTCACGTTCTCTCTGAGCGTCAGGGACGAGAACTGGCATCCCGCAGACAGCGCAGAAGTGGTCGACAGCGCCTACGAGCCTTTCAAGGTGTCCAGGACGCGCGTCAGCACGGACTCCTCGGGCTTCCCCGTTGTCACCGGGTTACTCGAGAACCCCAACAGCAAGCCCTTCGGCTCAATCGCCGTCTCGGCCCTCTTCAAGGACGCTGGAGGGAAGATCATCGCCGGCTATACGGGCTTCGTCGAAGACGTGCCTGCTGGTGGCAAGAAGGCTTTCGAGGTCAACGCCTTCGCCAACATGCCTGAGTACAAGAGCGTCGATGTCTACGCGCAATCCTGGGATTTCTGAGGGACACACCGAGCAGTCTGAGGCGTATCTACTCCATGCCAGCCGTCGGGACTGGCCAGTGACGCGGTCACCTGCACATCAAACAGTGTTTGTTCGCGCACACCCTCGGTGCTGACGGCGGATAGGGCAGGAGCTTGGCGATCTCCGTGTTCATTCGTCGACATCAGGGTATCCTGCGGACAGAGGCTGTCTGGAAGTAAGGGGGGTGTGCGGTGGCGGAAATGGAAGCAGGACTGGCAGGCGACGCGCTCGGCCGTTGCGAGTTCTTCCGGGACTTCGACAGCGAGGTGCTCGCAGAGATCACGTCCCGGTCCACCGAGCGATTCTACGATCCGGGGGCGGTGGTGTTCCAGGAGGGCCACGACGCGCTCAACCTCTACGTTGTGGAGACAGGGCGCGTCGGCCTCATGCTCGAGCTCCCCAACGGGCACGAGATCAAGGTGCTCGACAAGGGTCCCACCGAGCCGTTCGGATGGACATGCCTTTCAGACCCCGGGCACTACGTGGCAACGGCGCGCTGCCTCCGCGAAACGGCCCTTGTCGAGGTGCCGGCTGCAGTGCTGGAGGAGGTCGCCGAGCGCGATCCTCGTCTGGGCTTGAAGCTGATGCGCC
>JAPLCM010000113.1 GCA_026392275.1 Actinomycetota bacterium
AGGGTGACGACCACGAGGATCACAACGTCCATACCGGGCCAGCCTTTCATGGTGGGGCATACCTCCGAGACGGTATCAGCTGCCGCGGCGCGCTTCCCGTTCGCGCGGTGCAGGAAGCCCCGGACCGGCGACGAAGACGGTCGCGGGGACGCCGCCACGTCACCATGCTTTGGCTTCGCTCTTTGCACTACGGCGTGCGGCGGCCCTGCGCACGACGGATGCGGGCGGCCCTGCCGCCGGCCCGCCCGGCGGCTCGCACGATGCACTCAGGACGAACGCCGCATACGTGGGTCGGGTTGAGCTACCCTGCCCGGCCCCCCATAATCAAGGCTTCGCCTCAGACGGCTGACAAGGGAGCACGCATCCCATGATCGTCTTCGAAGACGTCATCAAGGTCTACGACCCCGACGTGGTCGGCCTCCAGGACTTCACCTGCCACATCGGCAAGGGCGAGTTCGTGTTCCTGGTCGGCCCGTCCGGTTCGGGCAAGTCGACCCTCTTCAAACTGGTGCTCAAGGAGATCGTGCCCGAATCGGGGCGCATCCTCGTGGCCGGCCGCAACCTCGGCACCCTGCGCAAGAGCAAGGTGCCGCTTCTGCGTCGCAACATCGGCTGCGTGTTCCAGGACTTCAAGCTGCTCCCCAACAAGACCGTCCACGACAACGTCGCCTACGCGCTCGAGGTCGTGGGCGAGCCGCGGCGCTCCATCCGCCGCAAGGTCCCCGAGATCCTCAGCCTGGTCGGGCTCGCCGAGAAGACCGACAGCTACCCTCATGAGGTCTCCGGCGGCGAGCAGCAGCGCGTCAGCGTGGCGCGCGCCTTCGTCAACCACCCTCCGCTGCTCCTCGCCGACGAGCCCACCGGCAACATCGACCCCGAGACGGCCGTGGGCATCATGCAGCTTCTCGTGCGCATCAACCGCACGGGCACCACCGTGGTGGTCGCCACCCACGACCGCGACATGGTCAACCGTATGCGTCGGCGCGTTCTGCAACTCGAGTCCGGACGCCTCGTCCGCGACCAGCGTCGCGGCAGCTACGACCACGTCGCCGAAGAGGTGGGCGATGCGTTTTAGCTTCTTCTTCGCCGAGGCGTTCGGCTCCATGCGGCGCAACTGGGTCATGGCCATGGCAGCCGTGATCACGGTGTTCATCTCCACGGCCATCCTCGGCGCCGTCCTCGTTACGCGGGACAACCTCAACCAGGGCGCCACCAACCTCAAGAACCGCGTCATGATCGAGGTCTTCATCAAGGACGAAGCCAGTTCCGAGCAGACGCAGGCGCTGGAGCGCAAGATCCAGGGCATGAGCGAGGTCAAGAGCTACAAGTACATCAGTAAGGAAGAGGCGCTGCGCCGCTTCCGCGAGCGCTTCGGCGAGCGTATCGTCGCCAATCTGCCCATCAACCCGCTGCCGGCGTCCTACGAGATCCAGGTTAAGGACGCCGACCGGGTCGACGCCGTGGCGCAGGCGTTCTTCGACGACCCCACGGTAGACAATGATCCCGGCACGCACAATGGGGTGAAGTACGCAAAAGAGACGGTGCGCAAAATGCTGGGCACCATCAGTCTCATCGAGAAGGGCATGTGGGTCACCACCGGCATCTTCGCCGCCGCCGCGGTGCTGCTCATCAGCACAACGGTGCGGCTGTCCATCTTTTCGCGGCGGCGCGAGGTCGAGATCATGCGTCTCGTGGGGGCCACCAACTGGTTCATCCGCTGGCCGTTCGTACTCGAGGGCTTCATCACCGGGCTGGTGGGAGCCATGCTCGCGGCGGGCTTCGTGTGGGTGGGCAACTGGGGCCTCGCCAACTGGATCCAGAGCTCGCAGATCGACTTCCTCAGCCTGCGGGTCTTCCGCATGTGGTGGCAGGGAGGCACGTGGCCGCTGGGCCTCATGCCCACCCTGGCGATCCTCGGCGCGCTTCTCGGCGCGGTGGGCAGCCTCGTTGCGCTGCGCCGCTACCTGAAGACGTGAACTGAGGCGGCGGCCTACAGGATTCCCGCCGCCGCCCGAAGAAGACTACCGACTGCCATGAGCACACTCCGCAGACTCATTCTGGTCACCGTTCTGGCGGTGGTCGTCCTCGGTCTCGTGCCGGCCTTCGCCGGCGCGGCGCCCACGGGCGAGCTGGGCCGCACCCGCGACAAGATCGCCGCCGCCAAGAAGCAGAAGGCCACGCTGAACGACCAGATCGCGACGCTCGACGGCAAGCTCACGGCCATCGACAACGAGCTCGCTCGTCTCGGCGATCAGATAGGCGTGGTCGAGCAGAAGCTCACCACCACGCGCGACAAGCTTGAGATCCTTCAGGAACAGCTACGGCTCAAGCGGCTCGAGCTGCAGGCCGCCGAGCGGGAACTCGCCCTCGAGCAGGACAACTTCGAAGTGCGCGTCGTGATCGCCTACAAGACCGACGACCTCACCTACGTCGACGTCGTGCTCGAGTCCACGAGCTTCGAGGACCTCGTGAGCCGCATGAACGTCGTGCGCGATCTCATCGGCGGCAACAACGAGCTGGTCGGCGGGCTCGAGACGACGCGCGACACGGTGGCGCGCCAGAAGCAGACCATCGCCGAGAAGGAGAACGGCGTCCACCAGGCCGTCAACGACCTGCAGGCGCAGAGCGACCAGCTGGCCGCCCTGCGCGCCGCCCAGGCGGCGCAGAAGGCGGCCTCCTTCGCGATGCGCACGCCGAGAGCAACGCGCTCACCGGCGTCATCACCGGATCGTCGGGGAGCGGCGTCGGCACCGGCAACATGATGTGGCCGGTCAACGCGTCGGTCGGTTCGCCCTTCGGGTGGCGCATCCATCCGATCCTCGGCTACCGCAAGTTCCACACCGGCATCGACCTCGGCGTGGCGTATGGCACGCCCATCCACGCCGCCGATAGCGGCACGGTCATCTACGCCACCTGGATGGGCGGCTACGGCAACGTGATCATCATCGACCACGGGCGCGGCATCTCGACGCTCTACGCTCACCAGTCATCGCTGGCCGTGGGCACCGGCACCCGGGTGGTGCGCGGGCAGGTCATCGGCTACGTGGGCTCCACCGGCTTCTCTACGGGCCCGCACCTGCACTTCGAGGTGCGCGTCAACGGCAACCCCGTCGACCCCATGGGCTATCTGCGCTGATGCGGACGCTCCGCACTGTCGTCGTCGTGCTGCTTGTGGCCCTCGGCTTCCTCGGGGGCTATTTCGTCGGCTGGTACCTGCACGGCGAGAACGTCGTGCGGCTCAGCGCCGGCGAGGCCAACGCCGCCAAGAAGGCCGGCGACCTGCAGCAGCGCATCATCGAGGAGTTGCAGGGCCGCTACTACAAGGCGGTCGACGTCGACAAGCTCAGCCAGGCCGGCGTACGCGGCAGCCTCAAGTCACTCAACGACCCGTACACCGTGTACCTCTCGCCCAAAGAGACGCAGGCCTTCAAGGAGACGCAGAGCGGGCAGTACTCGGGCATCGGCGCCGCGCTTGAGAAGGGCAAACAGGGCCTCGTGATCACCAACGTGTTCGACGGGTCTCCGGCCGAGGCTGCAGGGCTCGTGCCTGGGGACGTCATTGTCACGGTCGACGGGGAGCCCACCGCCGACGCGGCCATCGAGGCCAGCGTCGCGCGCATCAAGGGCAAGGAGGGCACGACCGTGAAGCTTGGCATCAAGCCTAAAGCCGGTGGCCCCATCGAGACGATTGACGTCGTGCGGCGCAGCATCGAGTTCCCCGAGACCCGCAGGACGATGGAGCGCGCCGGTGGGGAGAAGGTCGGCTACGTGCAGCTCTACGAGTTCGGCGGCCTGGCTTCTCGCGACGTGCGGCGCGACCTGCAGGCGCTCGCAGACAGGGGCGCGCAGTCGTTCATCCTCGACCTGCGCTACAACGGCGGCGGGCTTCTCAACCAGGCGGTCGACGTGACGGGCATCTTCCAAACCGGCGTGGTCACGTCCACCAAGGGCCTGCACTCGCCGCTCGAGGTGCTAAGGACCAACGGTCCGGTGGCCACCGAGAAGCCGCTCGTGCTGCTCGTCAACGGCTTCTCGGCGAGCGCCTCCGAGATCGTCACGGGCGCCCTCAAGGACCACCAGCGCGCCGAGGTGATCGGCACGCGCACCTTCGGCAAGGGCCTCGTGCAGAGGATCGTGCCGCTGGGCAACGGCGCCGCGCTCAAGCTGACCATCGCGGTGTACCTCACGCCGAACGGCACCGACATCAACAAGAAGGGGATCGTGCCCGACATCGTCGTGCCCGACGATCCCAAGACAAAGAATGACGAGCAGCTCCAGGCCGCGCTCAAGTACCTCACCGGCCAGAAGTAGGCGCGCGCTGGCTCCGCCGCGTCACGATGAGAGGCGGGGCCGGCCGGGAGGCGACGCGCGCCGGCCGCAGGGCAAAGAGCGCCCGCCGCGCGGCGATCAGCCTGGCGTGCAAGGCGCGCAGCCGGGAGCGCAGACCCGCGCCGCCACCCCGGCGAAGCCCCTCCCGTACCGGGTCGCCCGCTGGGGCAAGTTCTGGTCGCTGGAGCCGCTGTTCGCCGACACTCGCGCCTGCCTCGTCGCCAAGGGCGGCGACCCCCCGAAGCTCGACGATCTGGTGCTCGCCGTGCCCGTGCACGGCGACCGGCGCCGCATCGTGGAGGTCCTGGGCCGTGCCGACGATCTGCGCGCCGTGCTGCGCGCCATGGTCTACGCGCGCGGGCTGCCGCAGGGTTTCGCCGCTGGCGTGCAGGACGAGGCGGCCGCCGTGGGTGCGCGCGCCTCGCGCGCGGACGCCGGCCGCCACGACCTCACGGCGCTGCCGACGTTCACCATCGACCCCGACACGGCGCGCGATTTCGACGACGCCATCAGCGTGGAGCGTGCCGGCGCCGGCTACCGCGCCCACGTGCACATCGCCGACGTGTCGTACTTCGTCGACGACGACGGCGTCGTCGAGCGCGAGGCCCGGCGGCGCACGTCCAGCCTGTATCTGCCGCTGTTCGCCGAGCCCATGCTGCCGGCGGCCCTGAGCAGCGACCTCTGCAGCCTGGTCCCCAGGCAGCCGCGCAAGTGCCTCACCGTGGAGTTCGCCTTCGCCGCCGACGGGCGCCGCTCCTCGGTGCAGTTCTACCGCTCGCTGATCAGCAGCGACCA
>JAPLCM010000002.1 GCA_026392275.1 Actinomycetota bacterium
ACGGCAAGTGCGACCTGCAGCGCTACGGCATCGAGTACGAGGTCTTCAAGAACCGCTTCCACGGCGGCCAGGCCCACGACTACGCCGCCGATTTCCGCCACGATTTCATCATGCGCGAGCCCAACCGCTGCATCAACTGCGGGCGCTGCGTGCGCGTCTGCCGCATGGAGGTCGGGGCGAGCTGCTACGACAACATGGGCCGCGGCTTCGACAGCATCGTCTCCACCGCCGACAACCTGCCGCTGCAGCTCGTCGGCTGCGTCTCGTGCGGCAAGTGCGCCGAGACCTGCCCCACCGGCTCCATCGAGACCAACCCGCGCCTGCTGGGCAGCTACGACCTCGACGAGAGCCGCTGCATGTTCTGCGGCGAGTGCGTGGAGGTGTGCCCCTACGACGCCCTCGAGCAGAAGGACTTCTTCGAGCTCGCCGGCTTCAACCGCACCACCATGGCGCGCGAATCGCTGTACGTGCGCGAGCCGCGCCGCGTCGACCCGCTCGGCGAGACCGTCACCGACCTCGTGCCGCACGTCCGCGACGCGACGCTCGGCCGCGGCTGGACGTGGGAGCCCATCAAGGACGATCCCATCGCCCTCGACGAACCGGACGACGGCCTCTGATGCCGGGCGGCGACTTCCATCCCTGGCTGTTCTTCTTCCTGGCCGCGTGGATCCTCATCTGCGCCCTCGGCGTCGTCGCTTTCAAGAAGGTCATGTACTCGGCCGTGTCGATGGTCGCCTGCTTCCTCGGCGTGGCCTTCGCCTACGCGCTGCTCAACGCGCCTCTGGTGGCCATCGTGCAGATCCTCGTGTACGTGGGCGCCATCTCCATCGTCATCCTCTTCGCGATCATGCTCACCGAAGTGCAGGACGGCGGCTACGAGCTGTTCTTCAACCGGCAGGTCGCGTTCGCGGCGCCGCTGGCCGTGGCCGTGGCCGCCGTGCTCACGGTGGTCATGGTCACCTCCGACATCGGCCAGATCGGCGACACGGCGCTCAACCCGAGCGTCAAGGGCGTCTCGCTGCTGCTCTTCAACGGTTACGTCTTCCCGTTCGAGCTCATCTCGCTGGTGCTGGTGGGCGCGATGATCGGCGCCATCGTGCTGGCGCGCAAAGAAGAGGAGAAGCCGTGAGCGCCCTCTACTGGTGGCTCACGCTGGCCGTTCTGCTCTTCTGCATCGGCGCCTTCGGGGTGCTGGTGCGCCGCAACGTCATCGTCGTCGTGATGTGCCTCGAGCTGATGCTCAACGCCGTCAACATCGCGCTCGTGGCGATCTCCAACTTCCGCGGCGGGGCGCTCGGCGCCGGCGTGCTGTTCTCGCTGTTCATCATCACGCTGGCGGCCGCCGAGGTCACCGTGGGCCTCGCCATCGTGATCGCCAACTACCGCAATCGCCGCACTGTGCAGACCGATCAGTACAACGAGTTGAAGGGCTAGGCAGGAGCGTTCGTGGAGGGGACCCAGTACCTGAAGATCGCTGTGGCGCTCATCGTGCTGCTGCCGCTGGCCGGCTTCATCATCACGCTGCTGCTCGGCAAGCGCTTCTTCCGCACCAAGGCGCACGTCCTGCCGGTGGCGCTGGTCACCGTGACCGCGGTGCTCTCGGTCTACGCCTTCGCGTGGGTCTTCCGGCACCCCGACACGCCCTTCGTCTGGAACGCCTTCACCTGGGTGGCTGCGGGCCGCTTCACCGTCGCGTGGGGTTTCCTCGTCGACCCGCTCACCGGCATCATGCTCCTGGTCGTCGGCCTCATCGGCATGATCGTGCACTACTACTCCATCGGCTACATGAAGGACGACCCGGGCTACTACCGCTTCTTCGCCTACATGAACCTCTTCATGTTCGCGATGTTCGTGCTCATCCTCGCGAACAACTACCTGCTGCTCTTCCTCGGCTGGGAGGGCGTGGGCCTGTGCTCGTACCTGCTCATCGCCTTCTGGTTCCGCAAGAAGACCGCCAGCCAGGCGGGCAAGAAGGCCTTCCTCGTCAACCGCGTCGGCGACTTCGGCTTCACGCTCGGCATGTTCCTGATCTTCGTCACCACCGGCACGCTGCAGTTCACCGGCGTCTTCAACGAGGTCGAGATGATCGGCTCGGGCACGCTGCTGTGGATCTGCCTGCTGCTGTTCACCGGCGCCGTCGGCAAGAGCGCCCAGTTCCCGCTGCACGTGTGGCTCCCCGACGCTATGGAGGGCCCCACGCCGGTCAGCGCGCTCATCCACGCCGCCACCATGGTCAACGCCGGCGTGTACATGGTGGCGCGCTCCTACCCGCTGTTCGTCCACTCCGACGTGGCCATGCTCGTGGTGATGATCGTCGGCACCTTCACGGCCATCTACGCG
>JAPLCM010000077.1 GCA_026392275.1 Actinomycetota bacterium
GCCGCGGTGTGGGCGGCGGTCGACGAGGAGACCCACCGCCTCGAGGGCAGCGGCCGCATCCTCGTGCGCACCTCCGGCACCGAGGAGCTGGTGCGCGTGATGGCCGAGGCGCCCACGCACGACGACGTCGAGGGCGCCTGCGCGCGCATCGTCGCCGTGGTCGAGGAATACCTGGCCTGACCCTCGGCCGGGGCGGTCTGGCCGTGCCTTCGTCACCCGCGAGTCAGCGTAAGCCGAGCAGTTCCAACAGGTCGATGTCCGTACGGGCGAAGTCGTGGCCGATGGCGAGCAAAGGCAGTCGCGCCGCTCGGGCCAGCGCATACGAACAGCAGTCGAGGAGGTTGAGAGCGGCGGGATGACGCCCCTTGCCGAAACGCCCCCAGGCGTCGACTGCCACGGTCGCCTGGTCGGCAGTGAAGGCAGAGGCCTCCACGCCGAACGCGTCCAGCAGCTGCTCCAGCTCTGCCTGCCCTGCGGGTCCGAGCCGCGACTGCGCCACGATGGTCGCCTCGAGCAGGCAGCAGGACGACAGCAGCACGGCGTCCGCCTCGACCAGCGCGATGAGCACGGCATCGCGCTGCGGCCCCGCGAACAGCGCGGCGAGTAGTGCGGAGGTGTCGGCGACGAGGCCGCTCATGGAAGCCCGCGCTCGTCGTACACGAGGATCTCATCTGCGGACCGGCGGTCGAGGATCGGCAGGGTTTCGACGCGTCGCAGGACGTCGCGGGCGAGCGCGAGGGCGCCGCCATCGGCGTACTCATCACCATGCAGGAGTCCACCTCGCACATGCGCACCGAGGCCGCCGCGGCCGGTTTCTACGACTCACCCTGGGGTGGCAGCTACCCGCGCATCCAGATTCTCACCGTGGCCCAGCTCCTCGCCGGAGAGCGCATCGATTACCCCAACGTCGAGGGCATGGACCGCACCTTCAAGAAGGCGCCCAAGGCGCAGCGCAAGGGCGCCGAGAATCCCGAACTGCCGCTGGGGGAGTGAGGGCACCGGCCTGACCAGAGCGCCCCGCTCTGGTATTCGTCGTCTCAAGGTGATAACATATAGACGTCATGTGATTACACTTTGGGGTGACGATATGGTGCGTACGCAGATCCAGCTCAGCGAGGACGAGGTCGTGGCCGTGAAGCGCTTGGCCCGTGAACGCTCCGTTTCCATGGCGGCGGTCATTCGCGATGCTGTCGACGAGTACGTCCGCCGCGAGTCGGGAGTCTCACTGGACGAGCGTTGGCAGCTTTCACGGGCTGCCGTGGGCGGTTTCCATTCGGGCCGCAGCGATCTCTCCCAGACGCACGACGATGAGTTCGCCGCGGCAGCGTCTGAGTGAGCGTCTTCGTCGACACGTCGTTCTTCATTGCTCTTCTCGACGACGACGAAGACCGGCACGGCGATGCCATCGCTCAATGGCGATGGGCGGCGGCAGAGCGCTTGGCTGTGCTGACAAGCAACTACGTTGTCGTGGAGTCGTGCGCGGTGTTGCAGCGGCACATCGGTGTCGTCGCGGTGCGCAGACTCGTGCGTCAGGTCCTTGATCCTGTGGTCGTGCATTGGGTGACGAAAGAGGAGCACGAGCGAGCCACCGAGGCTCTGCTCGTCGCCGATCGTCGTCAGCTGAGCATCGTTGACTGCACAAGCTTCGAAGTCATGCGGCGTCTGGACGTTCGCGAGTGCCTCGCCTACGACCGGCATTTCGCCGAGCAGGGGTTCTCGCCGCTCAGCCCACCCGCCGGTGCGGTAGAATAGCCCGCATACAGCAGACCGGCGGCGCGGACACCCGAAGAGCAGCCTGAGCGCCTGGCCCGCGCGCGAAGCCCCGCAAGGGGCGCCTCGCGCGGGTGACGAGGTGGAGGTTCATCGAAAGACTCGGCGGATGCCTCCCGGCCCGGCACGGTCGATATCGAGTCGTCAAAACCCGCCGGCGACGGCGGAACAAAGCGCCTCGAAGGTGCCGTCCGCAGCCAGCCCGCCTGCGCGATACCCGTAGAAGGGAGCACGCATGTGCGGCATCGTAGGCTACGCCGGGCGACGCCCGGGCAAGCCCATCATCCTCGACGGCCTGAGGCGGCTGGAGTACCGCGGCTACGATTCGGCAGGCATCGTCCTCGTGGAGGACGACGGCCTCGAATCAGTGCGCGCCGTTGGTAACCTGGACGCTCTGTTCGCGACGTGCGGCCAGAGCACCTCGGAGGCCACCGTCGGGCTCGGCCACACGCGCTGGGCGACGCACGGCCGGCCCAGCGACGAGAACGCCCATCCGCACGACGATTGCACGGGGCGCGTGTCCATCGTGCTCAACGGCATCGTCGAGAACTACAAGGAGCTGCGCGCCCAGCTCACGGAGCGCGGTCATACGCTCACCAGCGAGACAGACGCCGAGGTGGTCGCGCATCTCATCGAGGAGCGCATCGGCGGCGGCCTCACCACTGCGGTCCGTGAGACGGTCGGTCTTCTGGACGGCCACTACGCCCTGTGTGCCGTCTCGGCCGACGAGCCCGAGATCGTCGTGGGCACTCGCGACCAGGCGCCCCTGATCGTCGGCGTCGGCGACGACGAGATGTTCTTCGCCTCGGCGATCCCCGCCTTCATGGCGCACACGCGTACCGTGATCTTCTTGGAGGACGGCGACGTCGTCACGCTCCGCGCCGAAGGCGCGGAGTTCTGCGACGTCGGCGGTGCGCCACTCGTGCGCGAGGAGACGGTCGTCCAGTGGGACGACGACGCCGCCGAGAAGGGCGGCTACGAGACCTTCATGCTCAAGGAGATCCACGAGCAGCCGGCGGCGCTTCGCGACACGCTCGCCGGCCGCCTGCTCGAAGACGGCACCGTCGACCTCTCCGAGGTCGGTATCGGCGACGAGATGCTGCGCCGCGTGCGGCGCGTCTTCATCGTCGCCTGCGGCACCTCGTATAACGCCGGCCTCATCGTGAGCTACGCGATCGAGCAGTTGGCACGCGTGCCGGTACAGATCGACGTGGCCAGCGAGTTCCGGTACCGCGAGCCCGTCTTCGGCCCCGACACGCTCGTGATCGGCATCACCCAGTCGGGCGAGACGGCCGACACGCTCGCCGCCATGAAGCTTGCCCGGGAGGCCGGCTCGCCAGTCCTTGCGCTCTGCAACGTGATGGGCAGCCAGGCCACGCGTGATGCCGACTACGTGCTGTTCACGCGCGCCGGGCTGGAGATCGGCGTGGCGGCGACCAAGACGCACACATCCCAGGTCGCCGCCCTGCTGCTGCTGGCCCTGCGGCTGGCGTGGGCGCGAGGCGCGCAGAGCGAGGCCGAGCTCAAGCGGCTCGGCCACGAGCTGCGCGCCGTCCCTGAGCTCGTGCAGCAACTTCTCGAACGCGACACCGCCGTCAACGCGATCGCGCAGCGCTACCACGACGAGCGCTTCTTCCTCTATCTGGGTCGCGGCATGGGCTTCGCGGTCTGCCTCGAGGGCGCTCTCAAGCTGAAGGAGATCAGCTATATCCCCACGGAGGCCTACGCCGCCGGCGAGATGAAGCACGGCCCCATCGCCCTGCTCGACAAGGAGTCGCCGGTCGTGGTCGTAGCCGACGACAGCCCGATCTTCCCGAAGCTGGTCAGCAACATCGAAGAGGTACGTGCCCGCGGCGCCGACGTGATCGCCGTGGCCACCGACGGCAACGAGGTCATCGGCGAACTGTCGCGTGACGTCCTCTGGGTGCCCAGGTGCGATCACCATCTGGCGCCGATCCTCACTGTGGTGCCGCTGCAGCTCCTGGCCTACCACATCGCCACGATCAAAGGTCTCAACGTGGATCAGCCGCGGAACCTCGCCAAGACCGTGACGGTAGAGTGAGGACGCCGGGCCACATGGCGGGCGGGTTCCCCGCCATCCCGCCCGGCGGCCTGCTCTTTGGCATGGGTATCGACGTCGTCGAGGCGGCCCGCATCAGGCGTCTGCTGGAGCGCCTGCCGAAGGCCTCTGCGCGGCTGTTCAGCGAGCAGGAGCGCGCCTACTGCGACGACTTCGCCGACCCCTTTCCGCGCTACGCGGCGCGCTTCGCCGCCAAGGAGGCGGTGGGCAAAGCGCTCGGAATCGGTATCATCGGGTTCGTGTGGCGCGACATCGAGGTACTCTCCGGAGGCAAGCCTCTGATCGCGCTGCACGGGGAAGTCGCGCGCATCGCCGCCCATCTGGGGGTTACGCGCGTCGAGGTCTCGCTGAGCCATACCGGCGGCATGGCATATGCCGTGGCCGCCGCCCTGAAGGAGGACGTCGATGGATGAGTCTCTGCTGCTCGGCCTGTACACCGCCGACGTGATGCGGCAGATCGACCTTACCGCCATCGAGGGCGTCGGCATCCCGGGCGGTCATCTGATGGAGCGCGCCGGGCTGGCGGTCGCCGACGAGATCCTCGAGCGGTACGCACCCGAGGAGGCCGTCGTGTTCGCCGGCAAGGGCAACAACGGTGGCGACGGCTTCGTGGTGGCCCGCGAGCTCTTCAATGCCGGCGTCGAGGTCACCGTGTTCACGCTGGCCCCCGCCGGCGAGTACGCCGGTGATGCCAGGCTGAATCTGGAGATCCTCGAGAAGCTCGGCGTCGCGGTCCGCGAGGCGTTCGACGCCGAGGGCGCCCCCGCCGAGGATGCCATCATGATCGTCGAGATGGCGGACGTCATCGTCGACGCCATCTTCGGTACCGGGTTCACGGCGGCGGCCAAGGGCGCCGCCGCCGCGGCCATCGAGCTCATCAACGAGGCTTCGGGCGCTGTGGTCAGCGTCGACATCGCCAGCGGAGTGGGAGCGAACACCGGCGCGATCCACGGGCCGGCCGTCTTCGCCGACGGCGGGTCATTCAGCGGCGAGGTCGTCGTCACGCCCATCGGCATCCCGCCGCTGTGCGACCACGACGCAGGCGTCTGGCTGCTCACCGAAGCGGGCCTGCAGCCTCTGCTCGTGCCAAAAGGCGCGCTCGACCACAAGCGGTCGGTCGGCACGACGCTCGTGGTGGGCGGCTCGCGAGGCATGACCGGCGCCGCCCACATGACGGCGATGGCGGCGCTGCGCGCGGGGGCCGGGCTGGTGCACGCCGCCCTGCCGCAGGATGCGGGCGGCGAGAAGCCCTTCCTCGAGGTCATCACCATCGAGGTGCCCGGCGCCGCCGGCCAGTTCACGGCGGCGGCGCGCAGCGCCCTGTTCGCGCAGGCCGCCGGGCTCAAGGCCGTGGCTTTGGGGCCGGGCCTGGGCCGCGGCGACGAAGCACGACTCCTGGTGCGTGAGCTGCTCGGCCTGGATCGGCCGGTTCTTCTCGACGCCGACGGGCTCTATGCACTCGGCGACCGGCCGGAGCTCCTGGCCGAGCGCGTCATGCCGACGGTGCTCCCGCCTCACGAGGGCGAGCTGGGTCGCCTGCTCGGCCGTCCGGCCGACGAGGTCGCGGCCCAGCGTCTCGAGTGCGTCCGTTCCGCCGCGCAGCGCAGCGGCGCGACCGTACTCCTCAAGGGTGAGGCCAGTATCGTCGCCGACCCGTCGGGACGGGCCTACGTCGTCCCGACCGGCAATCCCGGCCTCGCCACGCCGGGCACAGGCGACGTGCTGAGCGGCGTCATCGTCGCCCAGCTCGCCAAGGGCCTGGGAGCGACGGAAGCGGCCTGCCTCGGCGCCTATCTGCACGGCCTCGCCGCCGACCTCGCCGCCGAGAACGCCGTGGGCACCGAGGGCATGGTCGCCGGCGACGTCATCCAGTTCCTGCCGGCCGCCGTCGAGCGGCTCAAGGCCGGCCCACAGGAGGAAGCCCATGAGCACCACTGAGCAACCGGTCGAGGGCGAGGCCCTCGCCCGCGACATCATGACGACGCCGGTCATCACCGTCGACCCCGAGCTCTCCGTAAAGGACCTCGCCGCCCTGTTTCGCGAGAAGCGCATCGGCGGCGTGCCCGTGGTCGAGGACGGAAAGCTGGCCGGTATCGTCACCGAGGGCGACCTCATGGCGCTCGACGCCGACGTCCAGTACCCGCATTACTTCGAGCTCTTCGACAGCATCATCTACCTCGGCAGCCAGAAGAAGTTCAAGGAGCAGCTGGAGAGGGCTGCCGCTGCCAACGTCGGGCAGCTCATGACCCACCGCGACAAGGTCAAGACCGTTGGCCCGGACGACCCGGCCCGCGCCGCCGGGACGATCATGTCGCGGCATCACTTCGATCGCGTGCCGGTGGTCGACGAGAACGACATGGTGGTCGGTCTCATCACGCGCCACGACATCATGAAGCTCCTGGGACTATAGATGCTTGCCTGCCGCCAGCGGGCGCTGGCCGAGATCGACCTTGAGGCCATCCGCCACAACGTACGCCGGCTGATGCGCGACCTGCCGGACGGCGCCGTGCACTGCGCCGTCGTGAAGGCGAACGGATACGGTCACGGCGCGGTCCCGGTGGCGCGCGCCGCGCTCGAAGCCGGCTCCACCTGGCTCGGCGTCGCCGCCGTGGCCGAGGCGGAGGAACTGCGCGCCGCGGGGCTCACGGCACCGATCCTCATCTTCGCGCCCATGACCGGCGCGGAGCTGGAGGCCGCCGTGGCAACCGGCGCCGACGTCGTGGTGTGGTCGGCGCCGTTCCTTGCCGCGGCTCGGCGGCTCGGCGCCCGCGTCCACGTCAAGTTCAACTCCGGCATGTGCCGTCTGGGCGTCACCGGCGAGGAGGTCCGGGAGCTCTGCGCCGGGGCTGCCCGCGACGGCCTGCTGATCGGTCTGATGAGCCACTTCGCCACCGCCGACGAAGCGGACACCGCGTTCTTCGAGACACAACTGAGGCGCTTCACGGTGCTGGCCGGGGAGCTCGAAGCTGTCTACCCCGGCCTGCTCTGCCACACCGCAAACAGCGCCGCCACGCTGCGCGGGCCGCGCGCCCACTTCGGCATGGTCCGCACCGGGATCGCCATGTATGGCCTGGCGCCGAGTAACGACGACCCTTTCAAGAACGACCTGCGGCCGGCGATGAAGCTCTGCTCGTACGTCGCCGGAGTGCGCACGGTCGCGCCCGGCGACTCCGTGGGTTACGGGCGGCGCTTCATCGCCGACGCGCCGACGCGCATCGGCATCGTACCCATCGGGTACGCCGACGGCGTCCGCCGGCTTCTGACCAATCGAGGTGACGTTCTGGTCGCCGGCCGGCGCTGTCGCATCACCGGCACCATCAGCATGGACCAGCTCACTGTGCGCTTGCCCGATGACTGGGGCGCGCCCGGCGATGAGGTCGTCTTCTTCGGCGCGGCGGGCGACGGCGTCGAGGGTCGCCCCGGCGAGGCCTGGACGGGGGAGACCGGCACCCGCAGCGATGCCGCGGACGTGCCGCGTATCCTCTGTGAAGAGGTGGCGCAGCTGCTGCAGACCATCAACTACGAGGTCGCCTGCGATGTGGCGCCGCGGGTGGTGCGCCGCTACCGCGGCGCCGGCCCCGCGGCCTGACGCCCGGTGAACGGCCGTGCGGAAGGCAGCGCTCCAGCCCCGTCCCCCGACAAGGTCACGGCGGCCGCCCGCTCCGCTCTGGGCCCCGGCGAGGCCGGCTGGCTCGTCGGCGGCTGCCTGCGCGACGAGCTGCGAGGCCTTGCCGTCCATGACGTCGACATCATCGTCGACGGCGCCGCCGAGCCGTTCTCGCGGACTCTGGCGGATCGGCTCGGCGGCGCCGTGTTTGCGTCGTCTGACGCTTTCGGCACCTGGCGGCTCGTGCTCGGCGACATGCACGTCGATGTGGCGCCGCTGAGGGGCGCGGTGAACACGCCGGCGACCGCCGCGCCCGACCCAGCGACCCGGAGCGCCCGCCTGGAGGCCGACCTGCACGCCCGTGACTTCACGGTCGACGCCCTGGCCCGGCCGCTCGGCGGCGGCGAGCTCGTCGATCCGCTGTGCGGCCTCGACGACCTCGCTGCGCGCCGCCTGAGGCTCTGCTCGTCCTCGGCGCTCGACGACGACCCGTTGCGGGTGGTGCGTCTCGCCCGTCTGGCGCGCGGCTTCGATCTCTTGCCCGACACGGCCGCAACGGCAGCGGCGCAACGCGCCGCCGCGGGCCTTGCAGCCGTGAGCGGCGAGCGCCTGCGCGACGAGCTCTCGGCGGTGCTGGGCACCGGAGGCGCGGCCGCGGCCTTCCGCGACCTCGCCGTGTGGGGGGCGCTGGCGGTGGTCCTGCCTGAGCTCGACAGCCTGCGGGGAGTCGAGCAGAACCCGTATCACCACCTCGACGTGTTCGAGCACACGCTGGAGGCGCTCACCTACGTGCGCGGCGTGGTCGAGCAGCTCGGCGGCGTAGGGCACCTGACGCTGCCCTCAGACGCGGGTCTTCCGGGCGTGGCGCCGCTCGTGCCGGTGTCGTGGGCCGTGCTGCTGCACGACATCGGTAAGCCGGCGGTGCGCAGAGTCGACGAGGAGGGCCGCGTGCTCTTCTGGCATCACGATGAGCTGGGCCGCGAGATGGCGACCGCCATCGCCGTCCGCCTTCGCATGAGCAAGCGCTTCTCGGAGTATCTCGGCACGCTCATCCGCCGGCACCTCCGCCTGGGCTTCCTGGTGCGCGAGCAGCCGCTGACGCGGCGTGCCCTCGCGCGGTATCGCCGCGACGTGAGCCCCTGGGTGTTCGAGTCCGTCGTGGTGTCGCTCTGCGACCGGCTGGCGACGCGCGGCGAGAAGACCTCACCGGCCTCCATGGCGCGGCACTACCGCGTGGCGCGCTCGGTGTGGACGGCGGTCGGCAAAGCGCCCGTCCCCCGGGTGCTCGGTGGCGATGAGGTGATGGAGCTTCTCGGGCTCGAGCCCGGGGCAGCAGTGGGGCGGGCGCTGGACGCCCTCGACGAAGAGGTCGAGGCCGGCGAGATCGCGACAGCCGACGATGCCCGGGCGTTCCTGCGTGATTGGTGGCGGGGCCGCGAGGACGGCGCCGATGCGGAGCCCTGCCCCCCGGGGAACGGCTGATGCCCGAGCTTCCCGAGGTCGAGACCGTCCGCCGCCGGTTGCTCACGTGTCTGCCGGGACTCGTGGTGCGCGACGTCGTCGTCAACGACCCGCTGGTGAGCGCGCAGAGCGAGGCGGAGCTGCGGGCTCTGCTCGCCGGGCGTCGCATCGCCGGTCTGCGCCGTCGCGGAAAGTACCTCATCGTCGATCTGGGCGCGGTCGAAGGCGCGCCGGGCGGCGCTCCGGGGCCGGGGGGTGGCCCCACCACGGCTGTCATTCATCTCCGCATGACCGGCCAGTTGCTCTTCCGCCCCGCCCCTGCGGACCGCCCGCCGCGCTTCATCTGGCGGCTCGACCCGCGCACGGACCTTGCCTTCCGGGATGTGCGCCGCTTCGGCCGCCTCTGGGCCTTCGACCCGTCGGCCGAGCATGAGTTCTTCGCGCGCATGGGCCCGGAGCCGTTCGGCGACGCTTTCAGCGTCGCCTACCTGCGCCGGGCCCTCGAGGGCCGCAGGGCGCCTCTCAAGTCGTTCCTCCTCGACCAGCGGCGCATCGCCGGCGTGGGCAACATCTACGCCGATGAGGCGCTGTTCCGCGCCCGGCTTCACCCGCTGCGTGCGGCAGGGAGCGTGGGGTCGCGGGAGGCGCGGCGACTGCGCGAGGCCCTGCTCGAGACCCTGCAGGCCGGCATCGACCACGAGGGTTCGTCTGTCGAGAGCTTCGTCGACCCGGCCGGGCAGCGGGGCAGCTTCCAGGAGATCCTGAGCGTCTACCAGCGTACCGGCGAACCGTGCCGAGTCTGCGGCGAGACGGTGAGGCGCCTCGAGGTGGGCGGCCGCGGCACGCACTACTGCCCTGTCTGCCAGCCGCGCCGCGGCGGCATGGTGCGCGGCTCGCGGCGGCTGCGAGGCAGCCCCGTGCCGCCGCGCGGCGGCAAGCCGCCTGACGGCGCCCCGCCGCGCGGCTGAGGCGGCCTTCGTGAACGACGGCGCCCCGCATCTGTACGTCGTCCTTACTTACGTGCCGCGGCTCACGACGGTGCCGGTCGGCGCTCTGGGGCCCGTCGCGTTCGAGCGCGGCTGGTACGCCTATGTGGGCAGCGCCGCACGGGCGAGGCGGGCGCGCGTCGCGCGCCATCTCGCGCCCTTCAAGCCGCTGCGCTGGCACGCCGACTACCTCTTCGCGGCCTTTCCCGCGCGCCGTGCCTGGCTCGTGGACGGCGCCGCCGGCGAGTGCGAGCTCGCCGGCGCCCTGGCGGCGTTGCCCAGCGCTGCGCGCCGCCCCGGCCGTTTCGGCGCCGGCGATTGCCGCTGCGCCGGGCATCTCGTGCGCTTCGCCCGCCGGCCCCGGCGCGCCGACGTCACCTCTGCTGTGGGGCAGAACGGCGCGGTCTGTGCCTTCAGCGTCGGGTCGCGCAAGGAGTCCGTCACCGGCGGGGACTGAGGCAGCGTGCCCTCGCAGTGTGCCCCGCCTGCTGATGGAGGCCGGGAAGACGGACGCACGACGACGCGGATCCCTCGCGCCGGTGAGTGGGGTCTCGGTTCCCGGCCCGCTGTCCACACGTGCGCGTCAGCGATCGAACCAGCGACGCAACGTGGCGCGCAGGCCGCCGCGGGAGGCGGCGGCCTGCGCGCCGGCGTCGCCTTCCTCGACCGCGTGGCTCTTCCACGAGTGGTCGTCGTGCACCTGCGCCCCGGCGGCGTCGTCTTTGGCGCCGTGCAGAGCCGAGGCTGAGAGCCTCGGCCCGGCGGCGCCCATGCCTACAGCGCCGCTCAGGTATGTGTCTTGGAGCAGCCGTTCGGACTTCTCGCCGGCTCTCCGTGCTTCGGCCTCGGGATCGTAGGGGTCGTTCATCGCACCCTCCCTAGCGCGCCTTCTCCCACTTCTGCAAGTAGGCGACCTCGGCGAGCGTCTTGCCTCCGTCGATCTCGCCGCGCAGGCGGTTCTCCCTCTCGAGCACGTCCATGGCGCGGTTGGCGAGCTCCACGGCCTGCTCGCGCGGCAGCACCATGACGCCGTCGTCGTCGCCGACGATCCAGTCGCCGGGTCGCACCGTCTGGCCGGCGATCACGATGGGCACGCCGACCTCGCCGAAACCCTTGGGCTCGCCGGCATTGGCGCACACCTTGCTGCTGAAGGCGGGGAAGCCGAGGCGCGCGATCTCGGGAGTGTCACGGATCGCGCCCCACACGACGAGGCCGGCGATGCCTTTGACGATCGCGCTGTGCGTCGCCAGCTCGCCCCACATCGCGGGGGTGGCGTCGCAGGCGTCCACGACGAGCACGTCACCGGGCCGGCACATGTCGATAGCCTCGACGGGCTTGGCCCAGTCGCCGGCATAGGTGCGCACGGTGACCGCCGGGCCGCACACGTGCGCGCCCGGCAGCAAGGGCCGTATGCCCGGAAGGCTCGGCTGGCGGTGCCAGGCGTCGCTCACGTTTGCTGTCGAGACCTGCTCGAGGATGCCGCGGATGTCGGACTCGCCGGCGCGCTTGAAGAGCGTCGTCTCGATGCACACGCGCTCGTCCACTGCGCGGCGGATCTCGGCGGTCGCCGCCGCGGCGTCCACCGCCTTGATGATGGCGCCGCCGACCACGACGATGCCGGCGCCGGCCTCGACCGCGGCGGCGGCCGTCTCGCTGTTGATGCCGCCCGCCGCCGACACGGGGATCGCGACCGCCGCGGCCACGGCGCGCAGCGTCTCGAAGGGGTTCTCGCCGCGCATCTGCTGGTCGATAGCCGTGTGGATGCCGACATAATCGGCGCCGAGCTCCTGGGCACGTTTGGCGCGCGCCACGGGGTCGGCGACCTCGATCATGTCGACGATGAGCTTGCAGCCGTAGTTGCGCGCCGCCTCGGCGCACTCCCTGATGGTGCTGTCGGAGGCGGCGCCGAGCACGCCGACAACGTCGGCGCCGGCCTTGGCTGCGTACTCTACCTCGGTGCGGCCGGCGTCCATGGTCTTCATATCGGCGACGATGGTGTGCTCGGGAAACTCGGCCTTGAGGGCGCGCACCGCCCCCAGGCCCTCGGCCTTGATCAGGGGCGTGCCCGCCTCGATCCAGTCGGCTCCGCCGGCGACGGCTTCACGGGCCACCCCGAGGGCGCGCGGCAGGTCCACGAAGTCGAGCGCCACCTGCACGAGCGGGCGCTCTCTCGACGGATCGCAGGCCGGACGGCCCGCCGCCCCGGGAGCGCCGCCCTGCGCAGCGTCGGCCGCGCTCATACGCCCATCACCTGCACCACGAGACGGCGCGCGCGCGGGCGCGTGTCGAAGTCGCAGAAGACGATGTCCTGGTAGCGGCCCAAGGTGAGCCGTCCGTCGACGAACGGGACGGTGAGCGACGGCCCCACGAGGCCGGCGCGCACGTGCGAGTGGCCGTTGCCGTCGCCGAGGTTGACGTTGTGCTCGTAGCACCCGTCGGCCGGAGCGAGTGCGTCGAGCGCCCTCTGCACGTCCGCCACGACGCCGGGCTCGAACTCCAGAGTGGTGAGGGCGCCGGTGGCCCCGGGGACGAACACCGTGACCGTGCCGTCGCTGAGGCCGCTCTGCTTGACGGCCTCGGCGACCTCGTCGGAGATCTTGACGATGTCGGCGTGGCCGCGGCTGGCGAACTCGATGGAGCCGGTGACGACGCCGGCGAGGCCCTCACGCACGTGAGCCTCCTTCTGACCGTTGACGATGACCGTTGCCATTGGGTCCTTCCTTTCAGGTGGTCGCGTCCGTGGCGGGGTACGCGCTGGGAGACAGGCTGACGTTGTCGATGAGACGGATGGCGCCGAGACGGGCCGCGGCGATGAGAAGGGAGCGCGGCCCGATGGTGGACTGCGGCCGGAAGGTGTCGGCGTCGACGATCGCGAGGTAATCCAGATCGAAGCGCGGGGCGGCCGGCGGAGCCTCGCCGCGCAGGGCGGCCACGCGTTCCGCGTCGTCCAGCGGCAGCCCGGGCATGAGCAGCGCCGTCGTGGCCGCGACGACGACGTCCTTCGTCGTGGCGGCGGGCGCGCCTGCGGCGGCCCGCCCCGCGAGCAGCGCTCGGTAGAGATCGGGCGCCACGGCGCGCTGCTCCGCCGTGAGGTAGGCGTTGCGCGAGCTCATGGCTAGGCCGTCCGGCTCGCGTACGGTGGGGATGCTCGCTACCTCGACCGTCAGGTCGAGATCATGCACGACACGGCGGATCACGGCGAGCTGCTGAGCGTCCTTCTCGCCGAGGAAGAGCACGTCAGGCTGCACGACGCCGAGGAGCTTGGTGACGATGATCGCGACGCCGTCGAAGTGACTGCTGCGCGATGCTCCCTCATAGGTCGCCGTGAGGGCGCCCGCGACGTGGATGCCGGTAGAGAAGCCCTCCGGGTACATCTCGTCGGCGTTGGGGGCGAACACGACGTCGACCCCGGCACCCTCGAACCGTTGCAGGTCACGGGCCTCGTCTCGCGGGTAGCGGCCGAGGTCCTCGTCGCGGCCGAATTGCGTCGGGTTGACGAAAAGAGATGCCGCGACGGAGGCGCAGCGCGTTTTCGCTGCGTCCACCAGGCTGAGGTGCCCGTTGTGAAGAGCGCCCATGGTGGGCGTGAAGCCGAGCGGCCGCGGCAAGCTGCGCAGCGCGGCCCGCGTCTCGGCGATGGTGCGCGTGACGATCACTGGGCGCCGCCGGCGGCTTCGCGGCCGCCGTCTACGGCAGCGTGAGGGGCTGCCCCTTCTGCGAGCAGCCCCTTGAGGCTGCGGACCTGCTCGTCGTCCAGGCGCGGCGCCGCGAGGGTGAGCGCCTCCAGCGAGAGCGCGCGGTAGGTCCGCGCCAGCCGCGGCGACTCGCGGTCGAGAAGGCGCAGGTGCGCACGCACGGTGCCCACGTCGCCGCGAGCCACGGGACCGGTGAGCGCGCGCGCCGGGTCGCCGCTGCTCAGGAGGTTCTTCAGCGCCGTGTTCAGGAGGGGCGTGAGGTGCGCGAGGCCGTCCTCGTCGCCGGTGGCCTCGTCCATCAGGCGCTTTGCCTCGGACTCGAGGGCGACCAGCAGGTTGGAGCCGATGACCGCGGAGAGGTGATACAGCGTCTTCTTGTCGTCGGCGAGCCGGAAGGGACGCAGGCCGAGGCGCCGGGCGAGCTCCTCGCCGAGCTGCAGATCCTGCTCCTCGTGCGCCGTCACGGCGCACGGCACGTCGCGCAGCAGTTCGGCGCGCGGCTCGCCGGTGAACGTCTGCAGAGGGTGCAGGCAGAGGGCGCGGACGCCTTGTTCGAAGAGCGGCCTCAGCAGGTGGATCGAGCCGAGGCCGCTGGAGTGGACGGCGAGCGGCGCGCGACCCCCGCGTCGCGTCGCCGGCAGCGACGCGGCCAGCCGGGCGGCGACCGTGTGGATCTCGTCGTCGGGGACCGTGAGCCACCAGGCGTCGGCCTCGAGAGCGGCATCGGCGACGCGTACGTGCCTGGGGATCATGCCGAGGTCGGTGTCGTCGTCGGCGTGGACGCCCACGGCGGCGACGGTGAGCCCGGCCTCCAGAAGGCCGGCGAGAAGCGTCGACCCCAGTCGTCCCGGGCCGATCACGCAGAAGCGATACGCGTCGATATCCAAGCCTTCGACCTCTCCGGCTGCAGTCCGCCCGAGGGGGGCGGTACCGCGCCTGCCGCAGGCCTGCGCGAACACAGGCGGTGTCTCCGTCTCCGGCGCAAGGCTGGGAGCGGAGCCTTGCGGAGCGTAGTCCCTCGCGGGCGCGCGGTCAATCCTGCGTGCGTCGGCCGCCCGCGTCTCTGGCAGAAGGTCCGCCGGCTCCCCTCGGTGGTACACTACGGCCATGCCGATCTACGAATTCTGCTGCAACCAGTGCGCGACCGCCTTCGAGGAGCTCGTCCGCAACGGCGTGCGGCCGGAGTGCCCCAACTGCCACACCGGCGACGTCCGCCGCCTGCTCTCGACGTTCGCCGTGCACTCCTCGTCGTCCAACCTCGGCGGCGGGGGCGCGAGCAAGAACTGCTCCTCCTGCGCCAGCCCTTCCTGTGGCACCTGCCACTGACCACGATCTCGCCGCACTCTGTGCGGAGATCGAGGCGTGCACCCTCTGCGAGCTGCACGCCACCCGTACCAGGGCCGTGCCCGGGGAGGGCGACCCTTCCAGCGACCTGATGTTCGTCGGCGAGGCGCCGGGGTACCACGAGGACCAGCAGGGCCGGCCGTTCGTCGGGCAGGCCGGCAAGCTGCTGGAGCAGCTCCTCGCCGCCATCGGGCTCACGCGCGACCAGGTGTTCATCGCCAACGTGCTCAAGAGCCGGCCGCCCAACAATCGCGATCCTCGTCCAGAGGAGATCGCCGCGTGTCAGCCGTACCTCTGGCGGCAGATCGGGCTCATCAGGCCCAAGGTGGTGTGCACCCTCGGCAACCACGCCACGAGGCTGCTGACCGGCAACCCAGCCGGCATCACGCGCGTGCACGGACGCCCACAGGCGACCGCGATCTCCGGGCACGGCTTCTTCCTGTATCCGATCTTCCATCCCGCGGCGGCGCTGTACACTCCCGCGATGCTCACGACGCTCAAAGAGGACTTCCTGCGGCTCCCCGAGCTGCTCGCGCACGCGCAGCCGCAGGCAGGGGCGACCGCGCCGCGGACGGACGACGCGCCGTCGGCGGCTCCCGGCCCCACGGCCGGCGACTCCCCGGCGGTCGCACGGGTGGCCGCGCCCGAGGCGCCGCCGGCCAAACCGGAGCAGCTCGGCCTCTTCTAGATGGTCGCCCTCACCCTCGCCTCGCCGGCGCAGACGCGACGGTTCGCGCGCGTGCTGGCGCAGCTGCTGCAGCCGCCGGCTCTGGTGACCATCGAGGGCGACCTCGGCACCGGGAAGACGACGCTGGTGCGCGCGTTCCTGCGCGCCCGCGGCGTCCGCGGCGCCGTCACGAGCCCGTCATTCACCCTGGCGCAGAGCTACCACGGTCGGCACGGGGAGACCCTGCATCACCTCGATCTGTACCGCCTGAGCCGCGGCGCCGATGTCGACCTCTTTGCCTGGGACGACTACCTTGGCGCGGATGCCGTGACGTTCGTCGAGTGGCCGGCCGCCGGCAGCGAAGCTCTTCCGGCGGCCGACGTGAAGCTCGAGCTGCTGCACCGCACGCCCCGCAGTCGCCTGGTGCGCTTGCACGCGTCCGCGGCGTTCGAGCGCGCGGCCGCCGATGGCGCGACCGCTGAGGGAATCGAGGAGGGAGCGTGCGCCAAGGAGGAGCCCGCGAGTGCCGTGTTGCCGGGTTCATCGTGATCCTGGCTCTCGAGACGGCGACGACGGCGTGTTCGGTGGCGCTTTGCGCCGCCGACGGCTCCGTCGTCGCCGAGACCGTCGCCCTCGAGGGTCCAGCCCATACGCAGCGGCTGCTGCCGGGCGTGCACGAGGTGCTCGAGACGGCCGCGGCGAGCTGGTCCGATATCGACACCGTTGCCGTCGGCCTCGGCCCCGGCGCCTTCACGGGCTTGCGCATCGGCGTGGCCACGGCGCGCGCCCTGGCGCAGGCGGACGGCCGCGTACGCCTGGCGGGCGTCCCTACGCCGGTCGCGCTGGCGCTCGCCCTCGCACGTGCGCCGGAGGCCGCCACCCGTAACCCGCTTGTGCCGCTCATCGACGGCAAGCGCCGTGAGGTCTTTGCGGCGGTCTACGCCGCCGACGAATCCGGCGGCGGAGTGCGCGTCGTCGAGCCCGTCACGGTCGTGCCGGCGGATGAGCTCGCGGCGTGGCTGGCGCGCTTGGGCGAGGTCCTTGTCGGCGGCGACGGCGCCATGCTCTACCGCGACCTGCTTCCGGCCACGGCGCGGGTCGCCGACGGCGTGCGCGCGCCCACGGCCACGATGGTCGGCCGGGCCGTCGCCCGCCGGGCGGACGGCCTTGTCTTCGGCGCGGACGCGGTACTGCCGCACTACGGCCGGGTCCCGGACGCCGCGCGCTGGGCGGGCGGCGGCAGCGCAGCCCGACCGAGCTTCTCAGGAGGCGCGCGGTGACGCTTCAAGCCGTGCCCGATGAGCGCGGTGGCGCGCGCCTCGTGCGGCCCATGCAGTTCACCGACCTCGAGACGGTGGCCGCCATCGAGCGCCGCACCTTCACGCTGCCCTGGTCGCCGGCCGTCTTCACCGGCCAGCTGGCTCGCGAGACGGGCATCGAGCTCGTCTGCGAGGTCGGCAGGCGCATCGCGGGCTACGTCGTCGCAGACATGTTCGTGGACGTCTGGCACCTCATGAACATCGCCGTGGACGAGCCGTACCGCCGGCGGCACATCGCCGCCGAGCTGCTGGAGGCCTACTTCGCCATCACCGAGCTTCGCGGGCACCGCGGGCACACTCTCGAAGTTCGAGTCTCCAACACGCCGGGCACCGAGCTCTACAGGAGTTTCGGGTTCATCGCCACCGGTGTGCGCCCCGGCTACTACAGCGACGATCGCGAAGACGCCCTCATCATGTGGAAGGACTGGGAAGGGGAAAGCGCGTGAACGGCGCTTCGCCCGGCCCTTCGCCCTGCGCCCCCATCGTGCCCAGCTCGCTCGCCGGGCCGGTGCTCTGCCTCGAGACGTCGTGCGACGACACCAGCGCGGCGGTCGTGCGCGGTCGCGAGGTCCTGTCGTCCATCGTGTCGTCGCAGAACGAGCTGCACGCGCAGTTCGGCGGCGTGGTGCCGGAGGTGGCGTCACGCCGCCACACGGAGCTGGTGAACGAGGTGGTCGCCGCGGCGATGAGCGCCGCCGGCGTGGGCTGGGACGACCTCGCCGCAGTCGCCACGACGCAGGGTCCGGGCCTCATCGGCGCGCTGCTGGTGGGGCTGGCGGCGGCCAAAGCCATCGCCTACCGCCGCTGTCTCCCGCTGATCCCGGTCAACCACATCCAGGGGCACATCGCCGCCAACTACGCCCTCGGCGTGGAGGCGCCGTTCGTCTGCCTCGTCGCCAGCGGCGGGCACACACTGCTGGCCGTGGTCGAAGAGGGCGTCGCCTACCGGGTCACGGCGCGGACCATGGACGACGCCGCCGGCGAGGCCTTCGATAAGGGCGCCCGCCTGCTCGGGCTCGGCTACCCCGGCGGCAGGGAGCTGGACCGTCTGGCCGCCGCCGGCGACGCGCGCTACGTCCGCTTCCCGCGGGCCGTGCCCCGCGGCCGCGACTTCAGCTTCAGCGGCCTCAAGACGGCCTTGCTGTACGACCTGCGCGGCCGCGACGTGGCGGAGGTCGAGGCGCACCGCGCCGACATCGCCGCCTCGTACCAGGCCGCGATCGTCAGCCAGCTGGTGGAAAAGACCCTCACCTGCGCCGACGCGGAGGGCCTGCGCAGCATCGCCATCGCCGGCGGCGTGGCCGCAAACTCCGGCCTGCGCAGCGCCCTCGGCGAACGTTGTGAGACTGAGGGCCTGCAGCTTGCGCTGCCACCGCTCAGCCTGTGCACCGACAACGCCGGCATGATCGGCCTGGCGGCCGGCTTCCTGCCGGCGCTCCCCTGGCCCACGTACCTCGCTCTCGACGCGTTCGCCAGCGACAGCGAGGCGCGGCCGGCGCGGCCGGCGAAGAGACGGCCGCGCGCCGCCCGGCCTGCCGAATGGTCCTGAGAGAGAGCCCATCTTTCGACAGTCTGTGCTGAATCCGGCCGGACGCCCTCTGCTACACTCGCGGGAGTCATGGGTCGCAGGCCGAAACCCGTCTTTCCGCGCGTGACCTCCGGCGACGCGCCACGCCTCGCCGCCGAGCTCTTCGTCGAGTGCCTCGAGAGCGAGGGCGTCGAGTACATCTTCGGCATCCCCGGCGAGGAGACCCTCGACCTCAACGAGGCCCTCGACCGCTCTGAGCGCATCACGTTCGTCCCCGCACGGCACGAGCAGGGCGCCGCCTTCATGGCGGATGCGTACGGCCGCCTCACCGGCGACCCCGGCGTCTGCCTCGCGACCCTCGGCCCCGGGGCCACCAACCTGGCGACGGGCATCGGCGACGCCAACCTCGATAATGCACCGCTCGTCGCGCTCACCGGGCAGATCGACCTCGCAGGCATGCACAAGGAGACGCACCAGTTCATCGACACCGTCGACATGCTGCGCCCGATGACCAAGTGGAACACCCGCGTGCACGATGCCCGCATGATCAGCGAGGCGGTGCGCAAGGCGTTCAGCACCGCGGCCGCAGAGAAGCCGGGAGCCACCCACTTGGAGCTTCCGGCCGACGTCATGGGGACCAGCATTGTCGGGCGGCCTATGCAGCCCGGCCCCGAGACCCTCGCCGACGCCGACCCCGTGAGCCTGTTGCGCGCCGTCGAGGCGCTGCAGGCCGCGAAGACCCCGGTGATGCTCGTCGGCAACGGCGTCGTGCGCCAGCGGGCGGCGCAGGCTCTGCGCTCCTTCTGCGACGAGACGGGTCTGCACGTCATCACCACGTTCATGGGCAAAGGCGTGGTGGACGCAGCCTCCGACCAGTTCCTGTTCACCGCGGGGCTGCGCGCCCAGAACTACCCGCAGGGGCTCCTGGGGCGCGCCGACCTCGTGGTCTGCGTCGGCTACGACATGATCGAGTGGCCGCCCTCGGCCTGGAACCCCGACGGGCGGCAGAAGATCGTGTGCATCGACACCGTGCCGCCGGAGATCGACGCTCACTACGTGCCTGAGGTGCAGCTCATCGGCGATCTCAGCCGGATTCTGTATCAGCTCGCCGGGCTGGTGCAGGGCAAGGAGGTCGCCCACCCCCAGACGAAGCCGTACCGGCGGGCCTTCTCGGCGCTGCTCGATGTGGGGTCGGACGACGACCTGCCGGTCAAGCCGCAGCGCGTGCTTCGTGACCTGCGCGCGGCCCTTGCGCCGAAGGACGTCCTTGTGTCGGACGTCGGCGTGCACAAACTCTGGGTGGCGCGCTTCTGGGAGGCGCGCGAGCCCAATACGGTGCTCATCAGCAACGGGTTCGCCGCCATGGGCTTCGGGCTGCCGGCGGCCATGGCCGCGGCTCTGGTGGGTCGCGGCCGCGG
>JAPLCM010000027.1 GCA_026392275.1 Actinomycetota bacterium
GGTAGCGGCTGATCACGAAGAGGGTGTAGTCGATGCCCACCGCGAGGCCCATCATCGTGAGGATGTTGAGCACGAAGGTGTTCATCGGGTAGACCTGGCCGATGAGCGCGGTCAAGGCCAGGGCGAGGATGATGCTGATGACGCTCATCAGCAGCGGCATGCAGGCTGCGAGCACGGCGCCGAAGACGATGAGGAGCACGATGAGCGCGGCGGGGACGCCGAGGATCTCGCCGCGCTGCAGGTCCTTCTCGGCCAGCTTGGTGAACATCTCGTTGATGCTGGCGTCGCCGGTCTGGGCCACGGTGAACCCCTGACCCTGAGTCGCGACCACCGCCTCGTGGAGCTTGTCCACGTTCTTGAGCGCGTCGTCCATCTTGCCGGCCATGACCACCGCGATCAGGGTCGAGCGCTGATCCTTCGAGACGGCGGTGGGATCGTTCGTCTGATAGAAGGTCGCCACGCTGGCGACGACGTTCGGCCCGAGGGCCTGGATCTTGGCGGCGACGTCTGTGACGTATGCCTTGAAGGCCGCGTCGTCGATGGTGCGCGTGGCGGACCGCACGATCACGAAGTCGGTGACCTTCTGCGGCCCGGTCAGGCGCTGTTCGAGGAGCTCCTGGCCGACCACGCTGTCCGGCTTTGCGGCGCGGAATCTCGACTCCGGGGTGATGGCGCTGCCCAGGAGCGAGCCGACGGCGAGCACGGCCAGGACGACGAGCACTGCCCAGAGGCCGATCGCCCGCCAGGGGTGCAGTGCGCTCGTGCGCGCCAGGCGCTCGGTGAGGCCGCTGCTCCTGCCGGCCCCCGTCTTCCTCTTGTCCCTAAGCTGCGACATGACCATCCTCCAACCTCGACGTCCTTGACTGGATAGTGCGGTACCAGGCGATCGCCCAGCGCATGCCGATGTCGTCAGCGTCCGGCTGCCCGGGGTACGGATGCAGCTCGCAGGCCTGACCGGCGCACACCCCATGATCTCGGGGACCGCCGAGACGTGCTGGTCCCGGCGTGTGAATCGTGCTGGCCCATGAGTTGGCGCGAGCGGCGCTCGCCTCGTTCATGACAGACCCCCTGTCGTCTCCACGATGGCCCTGGGACAGGCCTTCAGGACGCCGACCACGACCTCGGGTGCGTCCACCTTGCTGAAGAAGCCGTCGGCGCCGGCCGCCAGGGCGGCGGGGCGCATCTCCGGACGCAGCCCTATGACGACGACGCGCAGACCCGGCGAACAGGCGCGCAGGTCCGCGAGTACGGATGCGGACTCGGACAGTAGGTCCCAGTCGACGATTGCCAGGTCTGGGCGGTGCGCCCGCACCTGGCGTTGCAGCGCCTGGAGCGTCCTGGCTTCGCCGACCACCTGCATGCCGAGGCCCTGCGTCACCAGGATGCGAAGAGCATCCCGGACCGTGGGCTGGCCCTCGGCCAGGACCGCTCGCATGCAGCTTTGTTGTTCTCCTGTGGCTCCCATTGCAGCCACAGCGTAGGCCCGGGACCCTCTTGCACGCGCCCGCCACGTGGTGAGACTTGCGCCTGACAGATCGGCGAGTCTTGAGCCCGGCCAGGTGGCCAGGTCGATCGTCGGCGGCCGATGTGCCGCGTGGCCTTCCCTGAGGCAGCGATTCCCAGTATCCTGTGCTCTTGGAGTGAGGGGAGACTCGATGGACGCGGGCCGTGCCATCAAGGTCATGATCGTCGACGACCATGCAGTCGTGCGCAGCGGGCTCTCGGCTTTCCTGCTGGCGTTCGACGACCTCGAGCACGTGGGCGACGCCACCGGAGGCGCGGACGCCGTCAGCAAGTGCATCGCCCTGAGGCCAGACGTGGTGCTCATGGACCTCGTCATGCCGGACGTGGACGGCGCCGAGGCGACCCGCCGCATCAAGGAGGCGTGCCCCCAGGTCCAGGTGATCGCCCTCACCAGCCACAAGGAGGACGACTTGGTCCAGGGCGCGCTCAAGGCGGGCGCCCTCAGCTACCTGCTGAAGAACGTGTCGGCCGACGAGCTCGCGGGCGCCATCCGGGCGGCCTATGCAGGCCGTCCCACCTTGGCGCCCGAGGCCGCCGAGGTGCTGATCAAGGCAGCGACAGAGTCGCCGGAGGAAGACGGGCTCACCAGGCGGGAGCTCGAGATCCTCGGGCTGATGGTCACGGGGTCAAGCAACCCCGACATCGCCGAGAAGCTCTTCGTGAGCCGCTCCACGATCAAGTTCCACGTCAGCAACATCCTCATGAAGCTGGGAGCGGCTACGCGCACGGAGGCGGTCGCCATCGCACTGCAGCGTAAGCTGGTGCAATGACGCCCGCCGGACGTCGCCACCGTACGCCGCCGTGGCTTGAGGCCGCTCTTCCAGTTTCGCCACGGTTCGTTCCTCTTGCCTGCGCTGTTCTGGCAGCCTGCTTGGTCCTTGCCGGGTGCGGAGGCGATCAGGCCTCCAAGATCACCTCTGGCCAGGGCAGGGTGCAGCTCGTCTACCAGGATTGGCGCACGGAGTGGTTCCCCCCCATGGCTCAGAGAGAACTGGCTGTGTTCCGCGCCGAGCATCCGGACCTCAGCGTCTTCTACACGCCCGACCCAGAGAACCTCACGGAACAGATGCCGCTTGACATGCAGGCCGGCAATGCCGCCGACGTCTTCCAGGGATGCTGTGGATTCTTCCCTGCCTGGGTACAGGACGGCTACGTGCTGGATATCACCAAGTACGTGCAGACGGATCTGGACAAGGCAGTCGTGGCCGACTGGGACCCAGCTCAGTACAAGGCTTTTTTCGACAGTAGCGGACGCCAATACGGGGTACCGAAGTATCAGG
>JAPLCM010000230.1 GCA_026392275.1 Actinomycetota bacterium
TTCGGTCGAGATCGAGACCCCCGGCAGGAGGGCCGGGAAACGGTCCGGGGACCACGACCCATAGTAGTACGCGGCCTCGACTACATGAGTGACACGACCGGGGATCGGTCGCCTGGGTCGCTTCGGTCGCTGCCGAGAAGATCGGCGCGGGGCTGACACCGGCTCTGACGAGACGCGTTGACTCTGAGGGCCGCCACAAGCACGAGCCCGCGGTCCTCACGGGTGGCGGGCCTCTTGTTGCAGGCACCACCGCGGCGCCCGCGTGTGGTCGGGGACGCCCTGCATGAGGCGGTACCGAGCCGCGCGTACGGGGGGGCGGGTGTGCCGCCCGGCACACCCGCCCCCAGAGCCGGCGCGGAAGGCGGACTTGCGCGGCCTGCGCGACCTTCAGCGGACTCGCACGCTGCGCACCGACGTGTAGGCCCTGAAGTAGTCGGCGTCGCCGGCGTAGCGCGCCACGTACCAGGTCGTGCGCAGCGGCGTCAGCAGGGCGCTGTGGTAACGGCCGTTGCGGTCGGTGCGCAGGCGCGCGACCAGCGTCCAGCCCTGCTGCCTGGCGTCCCAGACGGTCGGCGGCGCGGCCGCCGTCGTGCGCTTGTAGATCCACACGTCCTTCGGCGTGCGGCCGGCCTGGGGAACGAAGCCGTGCAGCTTCACCGCCGTCCCCCGGGAGATCGCGGTCTCGCTGGCGTTCAGCGTGCACACCTGGAAGGCGGCGCCGAAGACCAGGTAGGACTGACCGGGAGTCCCGGCCGTCACCTCTCGCAGCCCGACGTTGAAGACGCGGCCCGGACCGGCCCCGGCCTCCTTGGGGACCGTGAGGCGCACCGTCTGCTCCGCTGGGCCGGTCGAAGTGTAGCTCCTGCCGTTCCACGTGGTGTGGACGCCGCTATCGACGCTGCCCTCGAAAGTGAACGACATCCCCGCGGGGAAGTTCTGCAGGCCGAGGCGCAGCACCGTCCCCGGCCTGCCGGAGGCCCAGTAGGGGCGGGTGATGAGGACGCGGTACGCCGCCGCCTCGTCGAAGGTGAAGGGCAACGGCGTGGTGCTGCCCGCGGTGACGGGGACGGGCGTGTTGCCGGGGTCGGTGGCGACCCACTCGGCGGCCTCGTTCATCCCGCCCCCGAACCAGAAGCCCATCCAGCGCACGTCCCCGGGCAGGGCCATGGCGGTGCCCGTCACGGGCGTGCCGCTCCCGCCTGCTGCGGACTTCGGCGCCTGGTTGATCACGTAGAACTCACCGCCGGTCGCGTTCGTGCCGGTGAACCAGATGAGGAATGGGTCCTGCCAGGAGGCAGCCTGCGGTCCGCCTCTGGTCGCGGACCAGGTGACCATCGCCGGCCGCACGTCGTAGGTCGAGGTGCCGGGGTCAGCGAAGGTGAGGTGATACATGGCCCACTCGTCCGACCCCGTGGTGCCGACCAGCACGCCCTGCGTGCTCGCCGGCGCGCCGCTCACCGAGTAGAAGCCGGTGGCGTCGGTCGTGGCCGAGTCTTCCCAGATCGGGACGCCCTGGTCGTCGATCGCGGCGACCGTCAGCTCCACGCTGGCGACGGGATCGCCGTCGGAGTCGTAGACGTGTCCCTGCACGACGCCCGCCCCGGCGGGCGTCGAGGCGAAGCCGAGCGCCGGCAACCCGGGCAGGGCCGAGAACGGGGCGAGTTGGGCCATCATCGATCGAGGTGGGGCGGCGGTGGCCGCGGCGATCGGCGGGGAGGCGCCATACGCGGCGCCGCTGCAGAGGAGCAGCGTCAGGGCGACCGCAACCAGCAGGATTGTCAGACGTCTCATGACCATACCCCCTTGTCCCGGGCTCCCGACTCCCGCAGGCCGATCTCACCAGTGGCTCCCCACCGGACTGCGGTGGCCGCAGCAGGTTCTCCGGCGGATCACAGCCTCCCGTATCAAGCGTCGCTCATATCAGGAGTCTCGTATCCTTCTCCGCTACCCTCGTGGCCCTGATTGACACCGTTGTTGTGTTACGAGGGCGCGCAGGCGTCAAACCAGGGGAGTCGAACCGCTGACCGCCGCCGTGCCGCTGAGAGAAGCGCCTTCGGGCTGAGGACGGACGTCAGGCCGAGACCCCCGGCAGGAGGCCCGGGACGCGCTCCGGGGCCACGACCCATGGTTGCAAGCGGGCGCGACTGCGTGAGCGAGCGGGGTCGAAGGGTCGGTCGCTTGCGTCGCCTCGGCCACCCGCGAGGCGCGGGCTACTCCGGCCGCCAGGCCGGGTCCATCGCGTCGTCGATGCCCGGCACCGCCGAAAGCCCGGTCCCGTCGGCGCCGAGCACGTAGAGAGGCGAGCCCACTATCGAGCCCGGATCGTAGGTGGCGACGGCAAGGACCTTGCCATCCGGCCGCCACGCTGCCACCGCCAGCGGTGCGCCGTCAGCGTTGTCCGGGACGTAGGCGCTCACCGGTTCGAGAACCACCACCGGTTCAGAGCCGTCCCGCATGGGCCCGACGAGCATGGCGTCGGCGATGCAGTCGTCGTAGGCGAGGCTCGCGCCGTCAGGAGAGACGGCACAGCCGCCGAGGTACACATCGTCGAAAAACCGCTCCCGCCCGCTGCCGTCAGGGTTGACGGCGTACAGCACAGTGACGGGTCCTGTAGCGGCCAGTGAATCTGGTTCGAAGACGATCCGGCCATCAGGCGTCCACATGGGATAATGCATGGATTCGCTGCGGACCACAGCTCTCTGGCCGCTGCCGTCGGCGTTCATGACGAACACGTGGGCCCTTCCCGAGCTCATCGCGCGTATGTAGGCGATCATCGTGCCGTCCGGCGACCAGCTCGGCCCGTAGCAGTTGCGCGAGGTCAGCTGCCGCTCGCCAGAACCGTCGGCGTTCATGACCCAGACGCTCGCATACAAGAAAAAATATCCGCCCTTCTTAGAGCGGGCGTAGGCTATGTGCTTCCCGTCGGGCGACCAGGAAGGGCTCACTTCCCAGCCGCCGTACTCGGTCAAACGCGTGAGCCGGGTGCCGTCCGGGCGCACGGTGTAGATGTCGGCACCCCCGCCTTCCACGCCCTCGACGACCTTGCAGAACGCGATCGTGCCGGCGACGGTCGGAGTCGGCAGCGGGGTGGCGCTCTCGCTTGGCGTCACCGATGGCGCGGCCGACGGCGA
>JAPLCM010000164.1 GCA_026392275.1 Actinomycetota bacterium
GTCGCCCTTGGTGACCTCGCAGGCGCAGAACATCTTCGTGCGCGTGTCGAGCTCCACGTGCATCTCGAGCCCGATCACCGGCTCCCAGGCGCTCACGACCGCGCCTCCATCTGCGACCCCGCGAGCGCGCCGGCGCCCGAGTCGCAGAAGGTGGGCGCCGGCGCGAAGCCGATGGCGCCCTCCAGAGCGTGGGCCGTCTGCAGGATGCGGTTCTCGCTGAACGCGGGGCCGATGAGCTGGAAGCCCACCGGGAGCCCGTCGCTGAGCCCGCAGGGGATGCTGATGGCGGGCAGGCCCGCGAGGTTCACTGGGATCGTGCAGATGTCGCACATGTACATCGACAATGGGTCGGCGGTCCGCGAACCGGTCTTGAAGGCGACCGTCGGCGTCGTCGGCGAGGCGATGAGATCGACGTCGGCGAACGCAGCGTCGAAGTCGTGGCGCACCAGCGTGCGCACCTTCTGGGCGCGGCCGTAGTAGGCGTCGTAGTAGCCCGCCGAGAGCGCGTAGGTGCCGATCATGATGCGCCGCTTGACCTCGGGGCCGAAGCCCTCGCCGCGGGTGCGCTCGTACATATCGAGCAGGTCGACCGGGTCGGCGCAGCGGTGGCCGTAGCGCACGCCGTCGAAGCGCGCGAGGTTCGCGCTGGCCTCGGCCGGCGCGATGATGTAGTACGCCGGCAAGGCGTACTCGGTGTGCGGCAGGCTGATCTCCGCGCAGGTGCCGCCCAGCTCCTCGACGCGGGCGACGGTCTCGTCGAAACGCGCGCGCACGCCGGGCTCGATGCCGGTCGCCAGGTACTCGGTGGGGATGCCGACGCGCAGGCCGTCGAGCCGCTCCGCATCGGGCAGCACGATCGGCTCGGGCAGCGCGACACTGGTGGCGTCGTTGGGGTCGTGACCGACGATGTGCTGCAGCAGGAGGGCGCAGTCGTACACCGAGCGCGTGAGCGGCCCGATCTGGTCGAGCGAGCTGGCGAAGGCCACGAGCCCATAGCGACTCACGGCGCCGTAGGTGGGCTTCATGCCGACGATGCCGCAGAGCGCCGCCGGCTGGCGGATGGAGCCGCCGGTGTCGCTGCCGAGGGCCCAGAGCGCCTCCCCGGCGGCGACGGCGGCGGCGGAGCCGCCGCTGGAGCCGCCCGGCACCGTGGCCAGGTCCCAGGGGTTATTCGTGGTCTGGAACGCCGAGTTCTCGGTGGAAGAGCCCATGGCGAACTCGTCGAGGTTGGTCTTGCCGAGCATCACCACGTGATCGTCCCAGACCTGGCGCACGGCCGTGGCTGTGTACACCGGCATGTAATCGCGCAGGATCCGGGAGCCACAGGTGGTCGTGACGCCCTCTGTGACCATGTTGTCTTTGATGGCGATGGGCAGACCGGCCAGCGGGCCGCGCAGCGCCTGCATCTCGCGGTCGACCTTGGTCGAGTACTTGGCGGCGTTGTCGTAGGTCACGCGGATGTAGGCACGCACCCGCGGCTCGACGGCGGCGATCTGGTCGAGGTAGACCTTGGCCAGCTCCGCCGCGGAGATCTCGCCGTCGACCAGCAGGCGCTTGGCGACACGGGCGGTGAGCCGCAATGGGTCGAGTGCGGTCACCGTCAGCTCATCCTCGGCACGCGGAAGCAGTCCTCGCTCACGGCCGGGGCGTTGCGCAGAGCGTCCGCCCGCGAAAGGCCCGGCTGCGGCTTGTCGGGGCGGGTGACGTTGACGACGTCGAGGACGTGGGCCGTGGGAGGTACGTCGGCCACGTCGAGCTCGCTCATCTTGTCGATGTGGGCGAGGATCTTGGCCAGCTCGCCGGTCATGGGCGCGACCTCGTCTGCTTCGAGACGCAGACGGGCGAGCTTCGCGACGTAGCGGACGTCGTCTTCACCGATCATGGTGTGTTCCTCCTGCGAGGGGCCGCAAAAGCGGGACGGCTATAGTACTCCTGCCACACAGGAGGGACAAGAAAGGGGGCTCGCCGGCGGCATCGGCCGGCGAGCCCCCTTTGAGCACGCGCGCGTCAGGCGACGGGCCTCACCGTGGATGCCTGAAGCCCCTTGTCGCCCTCGGTGATGTCGAACTCGACCTTCTGCCCCTGGACGAGCGTCTTGTAGCCGTCCATGGTGATCTCGGAGTAGTGCACGAACAGGTCGTCACCGTCTTCCCGCTCGATGAAGCCGTACCCCTTCTCGTTGCTGAACCACTTCACGGACCCTTGCGCCACAGCGACATCCTCCTACGAAAAAACCTCGTGCTGGCCTGGCGGCCGGCGGAGCCCCCCATGCGGCGCCGCACACGCGCGGCGAGCCTACACCACGCCTGCGGCGCTGTAAATGAGCTTGCTCACCCTCCCGCGCCGGGGAACTGAGGGCGCAGGATCTCCTCCCACAGGCCGAACAGAGACCCGAGCTCGACGCCGTCGGGGTCAAGGAGCTTCTGGACAGCCAGCCCGTCGGTCATGGCGACCATCAGGGAGGCGAGATCGCGCAGGCGCTCGGCCGCGGCGCCGTCGGCGCCGCCCATGGCGCCGACGTAGAGGTCGCGGTACCAGTCGTAGAGGCCCGCGACCTGGGCGCGAAGGTCCTCGTCGAGGAGCACATGCGGGAACATCGCGAAGAAGTCGCGAAACGAATCGCGATCGTCCACCAGCGAGCGGTCGCCGGCGACCAGAGCGCGCACGCGCTCCTCTCCCGCCGGCTGAGCCAGGGTCTCCGCGAACGCGGCCACACTCTGATCGTGCGCCAGCGAGTCGACCACGGCGGCGATGAAGGCCGCCTTGCTGCCAAAGTGGTAGCGCACCGAGTCGCGATAGGCGCCCGCCTCCGCGGCCACGCCCTCGACGGTGAGCGCCTCGAAGCCGCCGCGCGCGAGGAGCGTGCGCGCGGCCGCCACGAGGCGCCGCGCGATCGGCGAAAGCCGCGCCGTGGGGTCGTCGAGCGTCACGTCCTGATCGGCTGTCATCTGATCCTCTCCTTCCTTCACAGCACCAGCACCGCGACGCGGGGCTCGAGACGGCCGGCGCCTCCCGAGGCCTTGTGCCGTCGCGGGTTTCGCAGTACAGTGATCTCACGATTCGGTCGGCTGTACGAACTATACCGCAAATCGACCAGAAGACTACTCACAAGGGCAGAGAACTGGGGGAGCCAATGCAGGACAAGCTCAACGTCGAGGCCCTACGAGAATCGCGCAAGGCGCTTGATCTGATGGCCAGATCCGTGCTCACGGCGACCGAGCAGCAGGCCGTGGTCGACGACTGCGTGACGAACTTCGACAAGTACGTCAACCCCGGCATCCTCGAGTACCGCAAGTCGGTGTCGAGCGACTACACCTCGGTCGAATGGCGTGACGAGGGCTCCGTTTTCTACGACATCCACGGCAAGCAGTTCATCGATTGCCTCGGCGGCTTCGGCATCTACATGCTTGGGCACCGCCACCCCACCGTGGTCAAGGCCGTGCGTGACCAGCTCGAGCATCAGGCCCTGCACTCGCAGGAGCTCCTCGATCCCATGCGCGGCTATCTCAGCCATCTGCTCGCCATGGTCACGCCCGGCGACCTGCAGTACTCGTTCTTGTGCAACTCCGGCACCGAGGCCAACGAGGGCGCCATGAAGCTCGCCAAGCTGTATGCGCGGCGCAAGAAGGCCAATCACACGCTCGGCATGATCTCGACGACGCGCGGCTTCCACGGCAAGTCGTTCGGCTCCTTGAGCGTGAGCGGCAAAGGCGAGTTTCGCGAGCCCTTCTACCCGCTCATGTCCGGCGTGCGCTTCATTCCCTACGGCGACGCCGACGCCCTCGACAAGCAGCTCGGCATCTGCGACGCGGTGGGCTTCGACATCGCGGCGTTCATCGTCGAGCCCGTGCAGGGCGAGGCCGGCGCCATCATCCCGCCTCCCGACTACTTCCCCAAGGTCCGCGAGATTTGCGACAAGTGGGGCATCCTGCTCATCGCCGACGAGGTGCAGACGGGCATGGGGCGCACGGGCAAGCTCTGGGGCATGGATCACTGGGGCGTGGCGCCGGACATCATGACGATGGGCAAGGCCCTCGGCGGCGCCGTCATCCCGATCGGCAACTTCATCGCCACCGAAGACGTCTTCTCTACGATGTACGACAACCCGTACATCCACACCACGACCTTCGGCGGCAACCCCATGGCGACCGCGGCTGCCATCGGCGCCATGCACGCCACCCTCGAGGAGGACATCCCCGGCCAGGCGGCCGAGAAGGGCGGCTATCTTAGAGGGAAGCTGACCGACCTGGCCGGCACCTACGACGACCTCTTCGAGGAGGTCCGCGGCGTGGGCGTGATCATCGGCATGCAGTTCAAGAACCCCGACATCGGCTATGCCGTGAGCCAAGGGCTCTTCAGTCGCGGCGTGCTCATCGGAGGCACGCTGTTCAACTCCCTGACCCTGCGCATGCAGCCGCCGGCCATCATCACCTACGAGCAGATGGACAAGGTGCTCGAGCGTCTCGAGGCGACGCTTGCCGGCGTGCGCAAGCTCGCCGCCACGGGGGAGCTGGACGCACCCTGAGACGGGCGCCCTCCCGGCGGCAGCGCTCGCGGAGGCCGCGGGGCGCAAGCCGCGAGGGCCGGGGCGCAGTGAGCGCCCCGGCCCTCGTCATTCGTCAACGGGCGTCGGCGCCGACGCCCTTCCGGGGCGGCGCGCCGGCGTGTTCACCAGTCGGAGAAGCCGGTGTTGTACCAGGGCTTGCTGGCGCCCTTCTTGGCGCGCTTCTCCCACTTCCTGGTCTTGGGCTCCTGGTCGATGCGCGCCCGCACCTCGTTGGCGATCCGGACGATCTTGGCCTTCTGCTCGTCGGTCAGGATCGCGACATTGCCCACATGCGCTTTGGCACGATCGAGGTTCGTGGTGGCGGTGTACCAGAAACCCCAGTCGTCGGCGAAGCGCCGGGCGATGTAGCCGACATTGACCTTCTTGTTGTCGTCCTCGCCGAAGTCGGCGACCGTGAACAGATACTCGATGTCGACGAGGTCCTTGTGGTTGATCTCCCAGATCTGCAGCTTCTGCAAAAGGATGTCGGCCAGCGACACGCTCCAGGGATCGGCCTCCAGACGGCCGTTGTAGTTGACTTCGTGGCAGTAGTCGAGCTTGTCGATGAAGACGTCGATCATGGGGACCGGACCGCCGAAATAGATGTGGCGGCTGTGGCCGCTCAAGGCCATGGTCTGCAGGTCGCACTCGTACCCCACCGACTCCATGAACTTCGCGAGATGCTTACGCGTTTTGCCATAGGTCGCGAAGTCGATATCGGTGAAGTAGCGGTCGCCGAGGCGCTCGAGCTTGGCGTACAGGTCGATCTGTTCCGGGAAGTAGTAGTGCAGGGCCAGCGGGCCCATGACGCGCATGATGATGCCCTGCGCCTCCGCGGCCTCGGCGATGCGCTTGCCCTCGGTGAGGAACACCTCGGGCTTGGGATACTGGTCGAGCGGGATGTCTTTGGGCAGGATGAACTGACCCATGTATCGCCCCCTTTCGGGATCGGCGTCTCGAGGAAGTATGTAGTCTACGCCTTGGTCACCCAGAGGTGAAGACGTAGTCTTTCACCTTTTTCTTGTCGAGCATAACGATGACGCCTTTGAGGATGCCCTCGGAGTACTCGCTGCCCGGGTTGATGAGCAGCGTGCGGCCGGCCTTCTGCGCGCCGCGGGACTCATGGATGTGCCCGTGGAGGCCGAGGAGCGGCTGGTACTCTTCGATGACCCTCTTGGCGCCGATGCTTCCCGCATGGATCTTCTCGTCGGCGGCCATCGTGAGGTTCTCGTCGAGCTTGGGGCACAGGTCGATCGAGTACCCGTACGGCGGCACGTGGAAGTTGTAGATCGCCGTCTCCTGGTTCTTGACCAGTGCCACGAGGCCGCGCAGGTGCGTCTCGAGGTCTTCCTCGCTCATCTCGCGCGGGGTGTCCCACGGCGTGGGGTTTGACGCCGACGAGGTGATCATCTCGTGGTTGTCGATCTGCACGACGCGCTTGTCGCAGGGGTGCACCAGCTTGGCGTTGTCGATCATGTCGTCGATCACGAACCAGTCGTCGTTGCCGGGAGCCATGTACATCTGGTACGGCTTGCCCTCGAGACGCTCGTCGGCGAGGTCGAGCCATTCCTGCACGCGCTGAAACACGAGGCTCTTGAACAGGGCGTCGATCTTGGCAGGGTCGGCGCGCGTCTCGTCGAACTCCTCGCGCGTCTGGTGGACCCAGTAGTAGCCCGCGTTCTCGGTGATCTTCTTGATGTCGGCGAGCTCGTCTTTGGTGGCGATGTCGCGGTGCTGCCCCATGAGGGTGCACTCCCACGTGTCGTTACCCTTCTCGACGAGCGGCACCAGGACCTTGCCGGTGAGGTCACCGAGCAGGACAGCCACGTCGGCGCCGTAGATGGGCAGCGCGTTGAGGAACTTGCGGTAGCACACGTTCGAGCCGTGAATGTCAGTGACGAAGAATAGTTTGATCATCTGCACACTCCAGAGAAAGTAGGGGCGGGAGCGGGCGCTCCCGCCCCCCAAAAGGTACTGCTACGTCACTCGGGCGGCAACTCGCCGTAGGTCATCGACACGTCGACGCCCACGCGCTTGCTGCGCTGCTTCCAGAAGAAGTACCAGAGGATGCCGGCGGCCCACGTCACGGCGATGAGGATGCCGGTGCTGGCCGTGAAGCCCTCGAGGCGCTTACTCGGATCGGGCATGAAGAAGAAGTAGTACGCCAGGATCCCCAGGTAGATCAGGTCGACGATGGCGCCGATCGTCACCATGGGGATGCCGGCGAGCTTCCAGGTCTTGTACGGCGAGGCGTCCCAGATGCCCTTCGCGCGCTTCACGTAGGGGAAGAGGAGCGCCGAGATGGCGGTGACGCCGAACACCGAGAAGATCTCCAGCGCGGTCACCGCAAGGCCCTGCATCGCCTCGTTCTGCCAGTACACGTACACGGCGATCATGATCTGGCCGAGGGCGAAGCACAGGATGTGGTTCTTGACCGGGCTGGCGAAGCGCGGGTTGATGTCGGTGAACCACTTGGGACCCATGCGGTCCATGCCCCAGGCGAAGATGATGCGCGGGAAGGCGAGGTACGACAGCGCCACCCACCACAGGTCGAACGCCAGGAACGAGAGCACCGAGATGAACAGGATGACCTTGTTCTGGTTCACCATCGCCAGCAGGCCGAGGAAGTTCGTGCTCCACGGGACCGTGTAGGCGCCGCCCAGGTCGCTGCCGGCGTTGTCGACGAACATGGCGGCGGAGAAGAAGTTGAACTCCACCATGCGGTAGAGGGCGAACGCCGCCCAGAGCATGAACGCGCCGGGCACGAGGATGGCGAAGAAGTTGGAGAGGATGATGGTCTTGTCCGGGCGCTTGACCTCGCCGGCGATGAAGGTGATGCAGTAGCTGTAGGCGAAGAGCCACGACCCGGCCACCATGACGCCGAGGGTGTCGGACCAGTTCCAGGTCTTCGGCATCGCGGTTCCGGCTTCCTTGGTGACCGCGGCCAGGAAGCCGGCGTAATCGAGCGAGCCGTACTGCGCGGCGATGGCGTTCCAGCCGGCGACGAAGTCGGCCTTGTTGTAGAAGCTGATCGCCGCGAGCAGCACCGCGCAGCCGCCGATGCCGAAGACCATGACGACCTTCTGGATGCGCGCGAACCACTTGATGCCGAACACCACGAACAGGAAGGCGACGATGTTGGTGATCGTGGCGATCACGAACATGCCGTTCGAGCTGAGGGCGAAGTCGCTCAGGCCCTGCCAGCCCATGAACTGCCCCATCATCGCCATGCCGGGATCGGCCATCCAGGGCGCCAGCACGTAGATCCACATGATCCACACGAAGGCAACCGCCGAGGATCCCCCAGACGAGCGGGAAGCCGATACCGGCGAGGATGACCGAGATGATGGTGGCCCAGATGAGGTTGCCGCCGAGGTAGGTGCCGACACCGAGGGCGGTCATGACCCAGATCGAGGGCGTGAGCCCCTGGTTCATGAAGCCGACGCCGAAGGCGTCCCACATGGAGAGGCCGCGGACAAGGCCGCTGGCTTTGCGGGCAAAGGCTAGTTCTTCAGCCACAGTTCCCCCTTGCTGGTTCCGGGTACCGCCGCCGTGGGCACGCCTGGCGGCGCTACGCGGGTTGATGGTCGGAGACACGGCAACGCTATCGCCTCAGCCCGATCGCCCTCCCCTCTTCAGCGGCCTCCACGGGCACCTGCCACTGATAGACGTCTTTGAGCTTCCACGGCACCATGGCGAGCTTGGTGCGGGTGACTCCGGGGACCTTGCCGATGACTTCGTTGACGAAGCGCAGAAGCTCCTCGGTGTCGCGCGCATACACCTGCACGCTGAGATCGCCTTCGCCGACGGAACCGGCCACGTAGCTGACGGTCGGGAACCCCACCAGCTCCGCGGCGACATCCTGCAGTCTGCCGGGGGCGACGTCGATGAGGACATCGCCAGTGACGCCGAAACCCACCGCCTGGGGATTGACGATGGCACTGACGCGCATGATGCCCGAGCGCACGAGACGCTCGATGCGGTAGCGCACGGCACGTTCAGACACGTGCCCGATGCGGCGCGTGATCTCGGCCGACGAGATACGGCCGTCCTCGAGAAGCAGCGAGATGATGCTGCGATCGACCGCGTCGAGAGAAAACGGCACCCCGACCCCCCTTGATCACACGCTCCGTTGGCTCCGCAATTCGATACCCAGCGTCGGAATATGTCAAGAGCCGGGCGCCCTTGGTAGGATTCGGCAAGGTACGAAATTCGCACGGTGCCGAATCCTACATCTGTCCAGCCCCGCGCTGAGCCCGCCGGATGGCCCGCCAAGCAGACGGTTTCGGCCGCTCAGCCGAATCCCGATTTCGTATCCTCGTGCACACCGACGAGATCGGCCGCCGACGTGCAGCGGGCGAGTTGTGTGCGGCTCACTCCGGCGGCCGCTCCCCGTAGGTCATGCTGACGTCGACGCCGACGCGCTTGCTGCGCGCCGCCCACAGCACGTTGCCGCTGAGGTACGTCCCGACCCCCCACGAGGTCATGTACCAGATGCTGGGCGTGATGCCTTGGTTCATCGGGCCGACGGCGATGGCGTCGATCATCGAGAGACCGCGCACCATCCCGCTGGCTTTGCGCGCAAACGCGAGTTCTTCTGCCGCACTTCCCCTCTTCGCGATGGGGACGCCGGGTCGGCGCCCAACGCAGGTCCGCGGTCCCTGCCAATCAAGCGAACCGGTGTCTCATGCACCTCCTCGAGGCCGCCGCCGGCTGCCGGAAGTCGTTACTTGGTCACGCAGCGAACGACATGCGCACGAAGGGGTGAGAGCAGGGGGAAGCGAGCGTTCGGCGACGCGAACGGCGTCAGCCGCCGCGCTGCGCGGCGACCGCGGCGGCGATCTCTTCAGGGCCGCTGACGATGTCCACGGCGTCGAACTTGCAGGCCGCGCGGCAGGCGTCGCACTTGATGCACAGCTCCTGGTCGATCGTGTGCGGCTGCTTCTTGTCGCCGCGGGCGGCATCGACCGGGCATTTGCGGGCGCACAGCATGCAGCCGGTGCAGGCCTCGGGGTCGATGGTGTAGGCGATGAGCGCGTCGCACGACAGGGCCGGGCAGCGACGCTCGGCGATGTGCGCCTCGTACTCGTCGCCGAAGTACCTGATGGTGGTGAGGACCGGGTTGGGCGCCGTCTGGCCGAGACCGCAGAGGCTCGTCTTCTTGATGGTCGAGGCGAGCAGCTCGAGGCTGGCGATGTCGCCGTCTCTGCCCTGACCCTTGGTGATGCGCCCGAGGATCTCGAGCATGCGCTTGGTGCCGAGGCGGCAGGGCACGCACTTGCCGCACGATTCATCCTGCGTGAACTGCAGGAAGTAGCGTGCCAGGTCGACCATGCAGGTGGTGTCGTCGACCACGACCAGGCCGCCGGAACCCACGATCGCGCCCGAGGCGGCCAGCACCTCGTAGTCGACCTGCGTGTCAAGCATCTCGCCGGGCAGGCAACCGCCCGAGGGCCCGCCGAGCTGCACGGCCTTGAAGGAGCGGCCCGGCAGCATGCCGCCGCCGATGTCGAAGATGATGTGCCGCAGCGTGGCGCCCATCGGCACCTCCACCAGGACGCCGTTGGCCACCTTGCCAGTGAGCGAGAAGATCTTGGTGCCGCGCGAGTCGCCCATGCCCATCTCGGCGAAGGCCTCGGCGCCGTGCCGCACGATCCATGGGATGTTGGCGAACGTCTCGACGTTGTTGATGTTGGTCGGCCGGCCCCACAGGCCCGACACCGCCGGGAACGGCGGGCGCGTGCGCGGCATGCCGCGCTTGCCCTCGATGCTGGCGATGAGGGCAGTCTCCTCGCCGCAGACGAACGCGCCGGCGCCCTCGCTGATATGCACGTCGAAGGCGAAGCCCGAGCCGAGGATGTCGGCGCCCAGCAGACCGCGCTCGCGCGCCTGGACGATGGCGGCGCCCAGGCGCTCGACG
>JAPLCM010000144.1 GCA_026392275.1 Actinomycetota bacterium
TCGTCGCGCGGTTCCTGGCGCGGCTTCTCGCGGTCGCCGCCGCGGTCGCGGTCGCGGCCGCGGCGGCTCTTGCCTTTGCCGCCGCCCTGCTGCTGACGCTGCTGGCCTTGCTGGCCCTGCTGGCCTTGGCGGCCGGGCTGCTGCTGGCCGAAGGGGCGCTCGCCGTCACCGGCGCGAGGGTCGGTGGGCGGGGCAGCGGGCGCCTCGGCGCCCGGCTGAGCGGCGGGCAGCGCGGCGGAAGACGCCGCTCGGCCGTCGCCGGAAAGAGCAGCCGGCGCGACCGACTCGGTGGGCGGGGCAGCCGGCGGAGCGGCGGCCGTGTCCGCGGCGGCCTGGACGGGCGCCTGCGCAGCCGGCGGGGCGGGCGTCTCCGCGGCCGGTGGAGCGGCGGCCGTGTCCGCGGCCGGCGGGGCGGCGGCGACCTTGTCGGTCTTGGCCGCCTTCTCGGCCCTGGCCGAGCGGGCGGGCCTGGCCGGCGGCTTGGCGGCGGGCGCCGCCGGCGTCGGCGTGGACTTCATCGCCGGCACCGCCGGCTCTGTCGGTACGGTCATCTGGTCTGTGTGTTCGTCAGTGATCATGGGCTCCCGGGACCTCTGACATCGCCCCGTGCGGCGTGCCGCCGTCTCGCCGGGGAGATGTCGAACGAGTAGAGGTGGATGGTGCGATGGAAGAGAGGGTCCGTGCGGACTCCGGTGCAGAGTATGTCACACCGCGCACGAGATTCCCACTACCCTGGACAACGGCCAGACGACAAGCCATGTGCTCTCTCCGTGATGTGGGGCCGCTGCGGGGCGCCGGATCGCTCTGGGACGCCCTCACCTCACCCCCTGCGCGGCCGGGGCGCCCGGCAGCAAGAGAGGCCGGGTCGGGGGATGCACAGTATATCGGACGCGCGGCGCGGAACTGAAGCAGATCAGCGTGAGATGCGCCCGACTGCTGCCGCCGAGCCGGTCCCTCGGCTGATCGGCGCACCTCACGTCAGCCCATCCGCGGCGGCTCATGGCCGGTGGCCGCACTCTGTTCCTCGACGCGCTGCAGAATGGCGCCGAGGACCTCGCTCAGGTTGTCGTCGAGGCTGGGTTCGTCCACGATCGGCACGCCCAGAGCGGTGGCGCGGCCGACGATGTACTTCTGGATGCGACGGATCTGGGTGAAATGGTCGAGATAGCGGCGCAGCGGCCGGATGCCGCCGGTCTCCCACTCACGCACCGAGAAGTTGGCGCGATGACGGTCTTTGTCCTGCACGGCAAGCACGAAGTCGAGCACCACGGCCTCACGCCAGCGTGAACGCTCGAGGAAGCCCGGTACGATGTGCACGCCCTCGATCACCATGCGCTGTGCCTCGTCGATACCTCTGGCGACGATCGCCTCGATGCCCACCGAGACGGCCTTCGTCTGCTCCATGAACCCGACCTTGTTGAGGTCGGTCTCACGCGGCACGGGCACGCGCACCGCGGTCGCGGCGTCGAACGAGGACGTGTGGATGGCCGGCATGAGCTCGGGAGCGAAGAAGGCACGCATCGTCTGCCGCACCATATCGGTGCTGATCACGCGCGTGATGCCGAGACGATGGGCGAGCTCGGTGGCAAGCGTGCTCTTGCCGACGCCGGTGGCGCCTCCGATGAGGACGATCAGCGGCGTCTCCAGGCGGCGCAGCGTCTGCCACTGGCGAAAGCGCCGGACGAGGGTGTCGCCCTCCGGGTCACCGAGTTGCTCGCGCGCGATCTCGTGCAGGTCGGCAAGCGTGAGGGCCGCCGGCCCGTGGCGCCGCAGGCGCCGCTCCACGGCGGCCGCCACGCCATAGGCCTGCTCGGGCGCCAGGCCGGTGGCCATGAGCGTCTGCGCCATGAGGCCCTTGCTGAACGGCGTCACGTCACCCTCGTCGATGAGCCGCAGGTCACGCTCGTCGGCCATCGTCAGACCTCCTCATCCGGGCGCCCGCCCCCGCTGGAGGCAGGCCGGCAACGCGCGCGCGCCGCGAAGCGTGCTTCCGCCAGCCGCTCCAGCTCGTCCACGACGCCGCCCAGGTCGCCCTCGCGCGCGACCGGCTCGTTATCGCAGAACACGAGCTCGCGCCCGGCCGCGGCCGCAGCCTCGGCGACCACGTCCACCGCAGCCGCCTTGATCTCGGTGAGAAAGACGTCGGCATCCCTGGCGGCGCGCGCCACGTCCGGCGCCAGCCGGGCGCGGTCGGCGAGGCTGGTGGAGACGAGGACGACGTCGGCGCCCTGGTCGTCGGCGAGCGCCTGCGCGAGACGCGGTACGGCGCCCTCGGGGGCGGTGGTGAAGAAGGCCACCTTGCGGCCGCGGATCGGCTCCGCCGGCCGCGGCCGACACACCGTCTGCACGATCCGCAGACCAGGCTTGACGGCCGCCGCGGCCGCGGCCAGCGCGGCCACCTCATCGGCTGTGGCGAACGGCGGCTCGCACTGCGTCAGCACCAGCGCGTCGCTGAGGAGCAGCCGGTACGTGCCGAGATGACCGGCGACGTACTCGAGCGGCTGGCCGGCCCCGGCCACGCAGATCGTGGCGTCGCACCTGACCGGCGGCACCACGGCGCCGCTGCCCTCGAACACGGCCAGGGCCGCGCCGCTGCTCTCCACGAGCGGTAGCGCCTCGCGCACGTTGTCGTCGTACGGTGCCCCGGCCAGACCGCCGCCGCAGCGGCGACAGCCGATGGTGGTCACGCCCGCCAGGACGGCGTCCTCGTAGCAGTCGCTGGCGGCGTGACGGCCGTCCCGCGAAGCCGCCAGCAACTCGGCCGCACCCAGGCCGTCGGCGCCGAACAGCAGCTCGGGTCCCGGCGGCCCGCCGCGGCCCATGGCGACCACGACGACGCCGCCGCGGGCCGCCAGCCGGCCGTCGAGCCGCCGCGCGAGCCAGCCGCTCAGCGCTGTCTTCCCCACGCGCTTGCCCGTACCGATGACGCCGAGCGCGGGTATGGCGCCCAGGCGCGCGAAACGCTGCGGCCGCACCTCCGTGTCGGCGGCCACGTAGCGCGCACCCTCGGCAAGCGCGGCACTCATCAGCAGGAAGCGTTCACGGTAGCCGATCACAGGCTCGTCGGACAGATCGACCAGGGCGTCGGCGCGCGCCTCGCGGAGCGTCGCCCGCACTCCGTCGAGCACGGCGGCGACGTCGTCGCCGCCCGGCTCGACCGTGGCGAGCCACGGCAGGCCGAGCTCGCGGGCCAGGCCCTCCAAGGGCGCGCCGGGCGCGGCCTCGAGGCCCGGCGCGGCGGCAGAGCCGCCGCGCAGCTTCTCGCGACCGCCGGCGAAGATACCGGCGACCACTTCGAAGCGCCGCCGCAGCCCTTCGAGCGCGGCCGCCACCACGGGCGGATAGTGCTCGCCGTCGATCACCACGACGGCGCGCGGCAGGGTCTCCCCTATCGCCGACCCCCCTCGGGAGCGGGACAGATGTACTTCTCGAACGAAGCCGTGGACGGCACGAAGTCGATGAGCGTCTCCGTGCCGTGGAAGGGGTACTTGCGCACCACCTCCACGCGGTCGTCGTCGAGGCGCACGATGTTGTAGCAGGCCTTTGTGTGGCCGCGCAGACGCTGCGAGCTGCAGGTGCCGGCGTTGACCACGAACAGGCGCTCGAGGCGCCAGGCGTAGGGCACGTGCTTGTGCCCGCCGAGCACGAGGTTGACGCCGCACTCCTGCAGCACCTCGAGCAGGTCGCCGGCGTCGTACACGATGTTGCGCTCGCGCCCGGTGCCGGGCACCGGCAGGAGGTGATGGTGCAGCATGAAGACGCGCAACGTGGCCGGGTCCGCGAACTCGCGCTTGAGCCAGTCGTAGCGCGCCCTGCCGATCTGCCCGTGATCGAGGTCCGGCTCCGTGGAGTCGACGGCCACGATCGTGACCTCGTCGAAGTGCAGCGTCTGCCAGCGGGGGCCGATGAGCTCCTCGAAATGCACGTAGCCGACGTTACGGGCATCGTGGTTCCCGGGGATCACGACGAGCCGCGGGCACTCGATGCGCTCGAGATACTCCTGCGCCACCAGGTAGTCCTGGCGGAAGCCCATCTCGGTGAGGTCGCCGGTGCACAGGACGATGTCGGGGCGCAGTTCGTTGAGCTCGACGACCACGCGGTCCATGAGCGTGGGCACGAAGTACGGCGAGCCGGCGTGCAGATCGGAGATGTGGGCGATGGTCAGCGGCGCCATGGTCATTCCACCACCACGATACGCCCCGGACCCTGTTTGTCGAGCACCGAGAAGCTGGTCTGGCTGCCCTCGCGACGGAAACGCAGCCGCATGGTGGTGCGCCCCACCCTGAGGTTGGACAGCGTCACCTCGCCGAGCCATTTGGGCAGCTCGGGGTCGTGGACGTACACGATGTTCTCCTCGGCCTGTGCGTAGATGCCCACCATCGACTGGAGGATCATGAACAGGGCGCCTGCGGAGCAGGCGTCGGGCGAACAGGCCATGGGGAACGACACGGGCTTGTTGATCGACTGCCGCGTGAAGCCGCAGAACATCTCCGGCAGACGCGCGTACTCGTGCGCCACGGCGGCCTCCACAAGGCCCCAGGCCAGGCGGTTGGACTCCTGCACGTAGCCCTGCTTCTTCATGCCGTTGGCGATGATCGCAGTGTCGTAGGGCCACACGCTGCCGTTGTAGAAGCTCACGGGGTTGTAGCCCTTCACATTCTTGCTGAACGTGCGCACGCCCCAGCCCGTGAACATATCGGGCGCCATGAGACGCTTGACCACGGCGCCCACGTGCTCGTCGGCGACGATGCGCGACCACAGCGCGTGGCCGATGGTCGAGCAGACGGACTTCACCTGCTTCTTCTCGCCGTCGAGCGCCATCGCGAAGAACCCCTCGTCCTCCATCCAGAAGCGCTCGTTGAAGCGTCGCTTGAGCTCCACCGCCTCCTGCGCAAGGCGCTCGGCGCGCTCCACATCGCCGAGCTGCCCGTAGAGGGCGGCGAGGCGCCGCTTGGCGTAGTACACGTAGCCTTGGGTCTCCGCGAGGGCGATGGGACCCGCGGCCTGCGACCCGTCGGCGTGGAGGACGGCGTCGCCGGCGTCGCGCCAGCCCTGGTTGCGCAGGCCGGCCCGCGAGCGGCGCTCGTATTCAACGAAGCCGTCGCCGTCGAAGTCGCCATCTACGTCCAGCCAGGCAAGCGCGGCGTCCACGGCGTCGCGGCGCAGCTCGAAACCGTCGAGATCGCCGGTCCACATTGTGAGCTCGGCGACGAGCAGCAGCCACAGCGGCGTCGCGTCGACCGAACCGAAGTACGGCGTGTGAGGGATGGCGCGCAGGTTGGCGAGCTCGCCGCGGCGCAGCTCGTGCATGATCTTGCCGGGCTGCTCCTCCCGGAAGGCGCTGTCGTGGGCGCCTTGGGCGCGGCTTAGGAAGTCCACCGCCGCCTGCGACCAGCGCAGGTCGAGGAGCAGGGTCTCGAGGCCGACCAGCAGCAGCTCACGCCCGAAGGGCGCCACGAACCACGGGAGGCCGGACAGTGGAATACGCTCGCCGTTCACGGTGGCGGCCAGCATCCGCAGGTCCTGCTGGCCGCGACGCAACACGCGGTTCACCTGCTCGTTGTCGGTGAAGATATCGGTCGCGCCGGAGTCCCAGCGCTCGTGCTCGTGGCGGAGAGCGCCGAGCTTGGCGTTGAAGTCACCCTCGCGCGGCGAAGGCGCGCCCGGCGCCACCACGCGCACGTCGTAGCGCAGGCTGGCACGCTCTCCCGGTGCCAGGCGGAAGCGGTAGCGCGCCCGGCCCTGCTTCACCGACTCGGGCGGGTCGGAGAACGTGATCACGGTCTCGCGCAGGATGTCGTCCAGGCCGAGGTAGCTGAGCGTGAGGGTGTCGCCCTCGACCTTCGGCGCCAGCCGCGTCCCCCGCTTACGCCGCCGCAGTCCGCGAACTTCAAAGAGGTCCGCGAAATCGGCGTCGAAGTGCAGGTCGAGCACGAGCTCGACCTCGTGGTGATGAAAGTTGCGCACCCTCAGCAACTCGTGCAGGCGGTCGGCGAGGAAGCGCGTGCGCCGCACGTGCACGCTGGCCTGCGGCAGCGTGTGCCCGTCCGCGGTGCGCGCCTCGAGGTTCGTCAGTTCGACGGTCGCCGCATAGCCGCGCTCGGCCGTGGACGAGAGAAGCACCGGTTGGCGACCGGCGATCGTAAGCTCGTACCGGCTCAGGTAGCGGGTGTCGTGGTGAAAGAGGCCGAGCGCCGAGTTCTCGCTGCCGGACGCCTGGCCGAGCGCGTCGCTGTAGAGGAACAGATCGCCTTCCTTGAGCGCCAGGCGCGGCGTGCGCCCGCCGCTCATCACGTAGCGTTCGGCGGTCGTCTTGACCACCGGTTCCGCGGCGGTTTCGGCATACCTCTCCAGGCCTGAGGAGTTTCGTTCGGGTCGTGATGGCGGCGTGGTCATGGCTCGCTCTCGTGCTTCGCTGATGTGAGATCGGCTCGTCGTCGCCGGCCCCCGAGGCCCGCCGGCGACGCGGAGTTCTTACCCGCTCGCCTCGAGGAACAGGCGCATGAGCTCCGCGCCGCTCGCCACGAACAGACCCGTGGCGGCGGCCTCGGTCTCGCCGAACGACATCGCGCCGCCGCCGCCGGAACCCGGCAGCGGCTCGCTGATGACGAACGGCACGGGCGGGTCGGCGTGCGTGCGCGTGTGAAGCGTCGTGTGGTGGTCGGGCAGCACCATGGCAGCCGGCCGCGTCGGCGACGAGAGGATCGGGGCCAGCACCTCGGCGTCGATGCGCTCGATGGCACGCATCTTGGCGCGCAGGTCGCCCATGTGGGCGGCCTCGTCCGGCGCCTCGACGTGCACCCACACGAGGTCGTGGTCTTCAAGCGCCGCGACGACGGCGCGCGCCTTCGCGCCGTAGTCGGTGTCGAGATCGCCGGTGGCGCCAGGCACGTCGATCACGTCGAGGCCGGCCAGCCGGCCGATGCCGCGCACCAGGTCCACCGCTCCGATGACGGCGCCGCTGAGCCCGTAGAGCTCGCTCCAGCGCGACATGCGCGGCGCCGTGCCCTCGCCCCAGAACCAGACGCTCGTGGCAGGACGCACATCGGCGAGCACCTCATCGGCACGGCGCTGAAGGTCGACCAGCGCCGCGGCCGCAGTAGAGGCGACTTGGCCGGCGGCCGTCCCCGGCAGATACCCGGCTATCGGGCGGTCGAGGATGTCGTGCGGCGGCGTGCAGGGCACCAGCTCGCCGCCGCGCCACACGAGGAGGTTGCGATAGCTCACGCCGCTGTGGAACTCGAAGGGCCCGCCGCCCAGGGCGGCCTGCAAGGCCGCGACGCAGCTGCGGGCCTCGTCGTTGCCGATGCTCCCCGCCGTGTGATCCTTCATCACGCCGTCCGCGATGGTCACCAGGTTGCAGCGATAGGAGACGTCGTCGGCGCCCAGCACGACGCCGATGCTGGCGGCCTCGAGCGGGCTGCGCCCGCTGAAGACGGCCGCCGGGTCGTAGCCCAGCACGGCGAGGTTGGCGACGTCGCTGCCGGCCGCCATGCCTTGGGGCACGGTGCGCACGAGCCCCACGACGCCGCCACGCGCCAGCCCGTCCATGCACGGCGTGTGGGCGGCCTCGAGCGGCGTGCGGCCGCCGAGCGATGCCTGCGGCTCGTCGGCCATGCCGTCGGGCACGAGCAAGACACGTTTGCGCATCACGTCAGCTTCCCTTCGCCGGTATCGGGGCCGGCATCAGCCGGCGCCGCCGAGCACCATCATGGGCAGGCCTGCGACGCCGTCGTACCTGGGGCGATACCGCTCGGTGTCGTAGCAGCGCGCGACGTCGACGACCTTCTTGGTGGCCACGACCTCGGCGATGGGCACAGAGCCGTACTTGCCGTCGCTGAGCGCCACCATGCGCCCGGTCTGACCCTTGAGGATCAGGTCCACGGCAAGGTTGCCGTAGGCGGTCGGCACGATGCAGTCGATCGCGTCCGGGGCGCCGCTGCGCACGAGGTACCCGAGGTTCATGCTGATCATGTCGATCTTCTTGCCGCCGTTGAACTGCGGGGAGAGCTCCTTGACACGGGCGCTCACGCGCTGGCCGATGCCGCCCAGCTTGGCGTGGCCGTACTGGTCTTTCTCGCCGCCCATGAACACCATCTCGCCGCCGGCCGGCATGGCACCCTCGCTGACGATGCAGACCGAGAAGCCCTCGGGCCGGCCGTTGCGGTCGGCGACCAGGAGCTCGGTGAGCTTCTCGACATCGAACTCGTACTCCGGGATCAGGCAGCGGTCGGCGGCGCCGGCGAACGTCGGCAGCAGCGCCGTGAAGCCCGCGTAGCGACCGAACACCTCGAGCACGACGATACGCTCGTGCGAAGCGGCGGAGCTGGTCACCTGACGGGCCATCTCGATGGTCCGGTTGACGCACGTGCCGAACCCCATGCAGTAGTCGGTGCCGGGCACGTCGTTGTCCATGGTCTTGGGGATCGCGACCACGGGGAAGCCGCGGCGCCCCAGCTCGACACCGTAGCTCAGCGTGTCGTCGCCCCCGGCCGGCACGAGATAGTCGACGCCCAGGTGCTCGAGATTGGCGATGACCTCGTCCGAAAGGTCGTTCTTCTCGGCCGTGTACTTATCCTTGAGGTGTGCCGGCACGTCTTTGGCGGGCACGGCGCTCGGGCGCGTGCGCGACGAATGCAGAAAGGTGCCGCCCGAGTAGGCGTGACGTTCGACCAGGTCGCGGGTCAGCGGCAGCACCCACTCGCTGTTGTCGGCGCCGTCCTCGCGGCTGTACTCGACGAGACCGGCCCAGCCGCGACGGATGCCGACCACATCGAATCCCTCGCTGAGGGCGCGCAGCGTGACGCCGCGGATCGCCTGGTTGAGCCCGGGAATGTCACCGCCGCCGGTGAGGATACCGATGCGCCCCTTTTTGCCCTTCTCCATGACTGCCTCCTTCGTGCTCACGTCTCGCCCTCGACGCGGATAAAAGCCGGCTCGCCCTGCACCTCGGGCAGCGTCTTCATCTTGGTGAGAGCCGCAAAGAACTGCGCCTCGCGCACGGGGTGCAGAAGCAGCACGAGCTCGGCGGCGTCGCCGCCGCCCTCCTGCACCATCGAGGCGATGCTCACGCTGTGGTCGCCGAAGAGGGTCGCGATCTTGGCCAGCACGCCCGGCTGGTCGCTCACCCGCAGGCGCAGATAGAAGCTGGACACCATGTCGGCATCGGGGCGGAACGGTACGTCCTTGTAGCACAGGCAGTTCTGCACGAAGCTGCCCTTCACGGTGTTGACCACCGAGATGATGTCGCCGATGACCGCGGAGGCGGTGGGCACGCTTCCGGCGCCCGGGCCGAAGAGCATGATCTTGTCGAAGGCGTCGCTTTCGAGAAAGACGGCGTTGTAGGCGCCGGTGACCCCCGCCAGCGGATGCGATCTGGGGACAAAGGCCGGGTACACGCGCACGTTCATCCTCCCGTCGATGAGCTTGGCGACGCCCAGCAGCTTGGCCACGAGGCCCAGGCGCGCGCCGTGCGCGATATCGGCGGACGTCACGCCGCTGATGCCCTCGTAGGCGACGTCGTCCAGGCCCGTGCGGCTGTGGAAACCGATCGAGGCGAGGATCGCCATCTTGGCAGCGGCGTCCTTGCCGCCCACGTCCTCGGTGGGGTCGGCCTCGGCATAGCCCAGACGTTGCGCCTCTTTGAGCACATCGTCGTACCCGGCGCCGGTCTCGGCCATGGTGCTGAGCATGTAGTTGGTGGTGCCGTTGACGATGCCGAAGATCGTCTTGACCTCGGCGGCCACCAGCGACTCACGGAGGACCTTGATGACCGGCACGGCGCCGACGGCGCTGGCCTCGAAGCGAAGATGGACGCCGCTCTCCTCGGCGGCCGCGAACAGCTCGGCGCCATGCTGCGCCAGCAGCTGCTTGTTGGCGGTCACCACATGCTTGCCGGCGCGCAACGCGCGGAGCTGGAAGTCGAGCGCCGCGCCCACCCCGCCGATGAGCTCCACGACGATGTCGATGCCGGGGTCCTCGAGGACGTCGTCAAAGCGCGTCGTGACCAGCGCGGGGTCGAGGCCGGGCGCGGTGAATCCCCGGTCCTTCTCGAGCACGCGCTTGAGATACACCTGCTTGCCGGTCGCGAGGGTGACGTCGTCGGCGTTCCTGGCCAGCAGTCTGCCGACCCCGGCGCCGACGGTGCCGTAGCCCAGGAGCCCGATACCTACCTTGTCCATTGTGGTGCCCTCCGGAGTAGGGGGAAGCTCACGACGTCACGGCTCCAGTGGGCGCTGCAGACGCAGAACGTCGTCCCAGGTCTCTCTCGCGATGATGACACGCGCCCGTCCCTCGGCGACCATGACCACGGCCGGGCGCGGCTGGGCGTTGTAGTTGTTGGCCATGGCGTACCCGTAGGCGCCGGTGCCCGGCGTCACGAGGATGTCGCCGGGCTCCGGCGGGGCGATGTGCACGTCGCGCACCAGCACGTCGCCCGACTCGCAGTGCTTGCCGGCGATGGTGACCACCTCGGTCGCCGGCGTCTCGGCCTTGCCGGCCAGCATGGCCTCATACCGCGAGTCGTACAGCATCGGCCGCAGGTTGTCGCTCATGCCGCCGTCGACGGCCACGTAGGTGCGCACCCCCGGGATCACTTTGACGGTGCCCACGGTGTACGCCGTCACGGCGGCCTTGCCGGCGATGCTGCGCCCCGGTTCGACGAAGAGCTTGGGCGCCGTCATGCCGTGCCTCTCGGCGCCCTCGCGCACCGCCGAGACGCCGACCTCGGCGAACTCCTCGATGGAGCTCGGCATGTCGGCGCTGGTGTAGCGGATGCCGAGGCCGCCGCCGATGTTGAAGATGCAGCACTCGAAACCGACTTCGCGACGCCAGTCATCGAGGGCGATGAACAGCACCTCGACCTCACGGCTGTAGGAGTCCAGGTCGAAGATCTGCGAGCCGATGTGGGCGTGCACGCCGACCAGCTCGAGGTGGGCCGCGTCGTGCAGGCGGCGCACCGCCTCCGCGGCGCGGCCGTCGGCCAGCCCGAAGCCGAACTTGCTGTCTTGCTGGCCCGTCTGCACGAAGTCGTGCGTGGCGGGTCGCACCCCGGGCGTGACGCGCACGAGGACCTGCTGGCGCTGCCCGCGAGCCGCGGCGGCGGCCTCGAGGCGATCGATCTCCTCGAACGAATCGACGACGAAAAGACCGATGCCGACGTCGAGACCGAACTCGATCTCGGCGACCGACTTGTTGTTGCCGTGGAAGTAGATGCGCGCGGGCGGAAAGGCGGCGGCGCGGGCGGCAGCCAGCTCGCCGCCGGTGGCGACGTCCAGGGACATGCCCTCCTGGGCGACCAGCTCGCACATGGCGCGGCAGCTGAAAGCCTTGCTCGCGTAGACGATCTCGTAGAGCTCGGTGCGCGCGCCGAACGACGCATGATAGGCGCGGCACTGGTCGCGCAGCGACTGCTCGTCGTAGATGAACAGCGGCGTGCCGTACTCGTGCGCCAGGTCGACGACGTCGCAGCCGCCGATCTCGAGGTGGCCGGCGGCGTTGTGCGCGGCAGTGTGAGGATAGATGAGCGTGTGCGTCACGCCGGCAATCCTACCATCAGAGGCTGCGTGAGCCGGCCCCGTTGCGGGGGATGCTTCGCCGGAGGGTCGTACGACCGAGGCAGGTGCCGAACGTGCATCATGGGGGAACGCGCTGGGTCTGGTTCGCAGCGTGGGCGGCGCTCGGCCTCGCGGACTTCCTCTGGCGCCGGCGCACCCCTGCCTGCGAGTGATGAAGGACCGGCCGGTGCGCCACGGCGCCCCGGCCGGTCCGGCTCAGTACTCGATGCCGGGGCGCGCCGCGACGCCGGCGTCGTAGTAGTGCTTGAGCAGCCGCATCTCGGTGACGAGGTCGGCCGCCGCCACGAGCTCATCGGGCGCGCGGCGGCCGGTCATCACGAGCTCCACCCCGGCCGGCTTCGCGGCCATCATGGCGAGCACCTCGGCGACGGGGATCAGCTCGAAGAACACCGCCGTGATGAGCTCGTCCAGAACGACGAGGTCGTACGCGCCGCCGTCCACCAGCGCCCGGGCCTTCGCGAAGCCCGCGGCCGCCGCGGCGAGGTCCGCTTCCGAGGCCTCGCCCTTGAACACCCAGTGGTCGAGCCCGCACTGCTCGACCGAGACGCCGAGCTTCGTGAGAGTCACGATCTCACCCCAGGTAGGATCGGACTTCATGAACTGCAGGACGGCCGGCCGCAGGCCCTGGCCGAGGGCGCGCACGATGAGCCCCAAAGCAGCCGTCGTCTTGCCCTTGCCGTCTCCGGTGTAGATCTGCACGTACCCTGCACGCTCGGCGGTCACGGCGTCACCTCGAGTAGTCGAAGAATCCGGCGCCGCTCTTGCGCCCAGATTTGCCGGCCGCGACCAGCTCCCCGAGGATCTCCGCGGGCCGATAGCTTGCGTCACCGAGCTCGCGTTCGAGGGTCTCGAGGATCGCCTTGGTGGTGTCGAGACCGACGAGGTCGGCGAGCGCCAGGGGGCCCATGGGCCAGTTGGTGCCGAGCTTCATCCCCGTATCGATGTCGGCGGCGCCGGCAACGCCTTCGGCGAACGCCCGCGCCGCCTCGTTGATCATCGGAAACAGGATGCGATTGACCACGAACCCGGGGGAGTCGCTGACCGTGATCGGCGTCTTGCCGACGGTCTCCGCGTAGGCGCGGGCCGCCGCCACGGTCTCGTCACTGGTCGCACTGCCTTTCACGACCTCGACGAGCGCCATGGCGGGGACCGGGTTGAAGAAGTGGATGCCCACGAAGCGCGCCGGGTTCGTCACGAACGCCGCCAGCTTCGTGACGGAGAGGCTCGACGTGTTGGTCGCGATGATGGCGTCGTCGCGCAGGATCACCGCGGCGCGCGCGAAGAGACCCGCCTTGATCTCCACGACCTCGGGCGCCGCCTCGACGAAGAGGTCGGCGCCGGCGCCGACGGCCATGTCGGTGCTCGTCGTGATGCGCGCCAGGGCGGCGTCGCGCGCGGCACCTTCCATGCGGCCCCTCTCGACCATGCGGCCGAGACCCTTCTCGATGCCGGCCATGCCACGTTCGATGAACTCGTCGGCGACGTCGATCATCACGACGTCGAGACCGGCGACGGCCGACACCTGGACGATGCCGGCGCCCATCTGGCCGGCGCCGGCGACGAGCAGCTTGTTCACACTCACGGGGTCCTCCTCAGGTCAGGCGCGGGCCGCCGGCGGCCGCCGGCGTCGCGCCGATAGTGCCTCCGGGAACGCGCTGCTCATGCTACCGCAGGCGCCGCGAGCGAGCATTCGCCGGCAGCGCGCCTCGGGCGCGGGCAGGACCATCGTGGTCCTGTTACCATGAGCTCATGGACGCCGCGCCCAAGATCATCAGCTGTGAGGTCCTGCGCAACGAGGTCGAGCGCGTGAATCCCGGGTACGAGGTCGAGTTCTTCGAGGGCGCGCTCCACGACTACCCCGACCGGCTGCGCGCGGCCGTGCAGGAGCGCATCGACGCGACCCCCGGCGAGCGCGATATCTTGCTCTGCTGCGGCCGCTGCAGCAACGGCACCGCCGGCCTGCAGGCAGGCCCGCACCGGCTCACGCTCCCCGCCGTCGACGACTGCATCTCGCTGCTCCTCGGCTCGAAGCAGCGCTATCTAGAGGAGCACGCCGGCCAGCCCGGCACCTACTACTACACGCGGGGCTGGATCGATTTCCTCGACGATCCGTACAAGGAATACCTCAAGATCCTGCCCAAGTACGGCGAGGAGAAGGCGGCCCGCGTGGCGCGGCTCATCATGGAGCACTACACGCGCCTCGCTGTCATCGACACCCCGGGCGTGGGCGGCCTCGACGAGAAGCGCGACTACCTCGCGACCGTGAGCGCCTTCTACGACCTGCCGCTCGAGCATCTCAGGGGCTCGCTGCGTTTCCTCGAGAAGCTCATGCACGGGCCGCACGACGAGGAGTTCCTCATCGTCGAGCCCGGCGACGTGCTCGAGGAATCCCGCTTCTGGGCGCTGGCCAAGGTCTGAATCCGTGCGGCTCGCGCTCGTCCAGGTCCGCGACGTCGCCGCCGAGGTCCCGGCGCGCGCGATATCCTGCTCTGCTGCGGCCGCTGCAGCAACGGCACGGTCGGTCTGCGGGCCGGTCCGCACCGCCTCAAGCTCCCCGCCGTCGACGACTGCATCTCGCTGCTCCTCGGCTCGAAGCAGCGCTACCTCGAGGAGCACGCCTGCCAGCCCGGCACCTACTACTACACACGGGGCTGGATTGATTTCATCGACGATCCGTACAAGGAATACCTCAAGATCCTGCCCAAGTATGGCGAGGAGAAGGCGGCCCGCGTGGCGCGGCTCATCATGGAGCACTACACGCGCCTCGCTGTCATCGACACCCCGGGCGTGGGCGGCCTCGACGAGAAG
>JAPLCM010000321.1 GCA_026392275.1 Actinomycetota bacterium
CGCGTCGAGGATGGAGTCGGAGATCTGGTCGGCGAGCTTGTCGGGGTGGCCTTCGGTGACCGACTCCGACGTGAACAGGTAGTTCTTCTTTTCCACCGTACCTCCTCAGAATACGCGTGCGACACGGAGCGCGCCGGCGCGGGCTGGATGAGCTGTCGTATGGCGGCTGCGTGCACACCGAAAGCCGCCTGGAAAGCACGCGAAAACCGGCGGCGCGAAGCCTCGAGGAGTCTACCAGACGGCTCTGACGGACGACAACGCGACGGCGGGCGGGTGCAGCGCTTTCCTCAGTCCTCGCCTGTATACCCGCAGACACCCATACGTGGCGAGTTGACCACCGGCGCCAGCATGTCCTCCCCGCATGGGTCGTCGATCGAGCGCGAGAACTCGTCCATGATGGCCTACTCGTGGATGTCGAAGCTCGTGGGCAGGGGGAGCCGGTCTTCTGATTCGAGGACCTCTCGCCTGCGGCAAGCGGTGCGCGGCGCCGAGACTCCGCGATCCGAGTGATTCGGCATGAGCCGTCGCGGGCCGTGGTGATGCGCAGTGAATCATCGCGAGCTGTCCGTAGCCGTCCTGCACCAGTCCACCTTCAGCACCCGATCGCCGCACTGATTGATAACCTTCACGACGATCTTGCCGGTCGACAGCGCGTCGAACGGGCGGCTCACGGTGCTGTAAGGCATCGCGTCTTGTCAACTCCCAGCGACGGAGCGTGACCCCCGCAACGATTGGCTGGAGACGGCACCTTCCACAAGGCGTCCTGATAGTGTGTCAGGCAGAATGCGGCGGCCACACCGAGGACGGTGGCGACGAGTACGGCAGATCACACGGGCGAGAGGGAGGAAGGCGCCATCCTGGATTTCACGGAGGCGCTGTACACCGCCATGGAAGACCAGGGGGTCACGCGTGCGGAGCTCGCTCGCCGACTCGGGACGTCGCAGGCCTACATCACCCGCGTGCTCAGTGGCCACGCCAACTTCACGCTGAAGACGATGACCAAGCTTGCCATGTCGCTCGGGCTGCAGCTCGAGGTCGGCCTCGGACCGCAGAACCTGCCGTCGACCGCGGCCAAGACCGACGAAGAGGACGCGCGCTGATCCGCGTGCCGCTCCTTCATGGGATCGCGGCAGATGAGGGTGACGGAATGGAGGGCCGCGGCCCTGAACGGTCTCTTCGGCGCAACGTATCCCTTCGCCGCTGCCAAGCGTCCACCAGGAGACACCATCGTGAGCCTGTGAGCCGAGCAGCCAGGCTGACACACTCATGGGCATGCCCGCAGGCCGCTTCACCCTGGAGTTCTACCAGTCGCAGGATGGCGACGAGCCGGCCCGCCGCTGGATGCAGAAGCGCCTCTCGGCCCCGCAGCGGCGCGCGCTAGGCGCGGCGCTCCGACTCATCCTCACCGTGCGGGGCGTAGGCGTGTGCGGCAGCGAGTACGGCCGGCATGTCGGTCGCGGCCTCTTCGAGTTCCGCCTCGACGAAGACGAGGCGACCCTGCTGCACAAGTTGAGCCCTGCCTCACGGGCTCCGCGCCCCGCCAGGTCGGGAGACCGGATCCTGCTGCGCGTCTTCTGCCACGCCCACGGGGACCGCATCATCCTCCTGCTCGGCGGCTACGACAAAGGCGCCGACCCCAGCCGCCGCAAGCAGCGCCTCGAGATTGCTCGCGCGCGAGCACGACTCGACGACTTCCTGAGGCGCCGCTCCAGTGGTCGTGACGGGACTCCTTGACGGCTTATCTGTTTTGACCGATACTTGCCACAGGAGGGAGAAGCCATGACGACCTTTGAAGAGTTCTACGCGGAGGTGGTCGCAGAGGCCGAGGCCGAAGGACCGGAGGCGGTCGCCCACCTGCACCGGCTCGAAGACCGCTACCGCCTCGCCTCCGATCTCATCGGCTGCCGGCTCGCGCTGCACATGACCCAGCAGCAGCTCGCCGCCGCCTCTGGCATCCGCCAGAGCGAGATCAGCCGCATCGAGGGCGGCCACGGCAACCCCACGCTGAAGACCATGGGCGCGCTGGCGCGCGCCCTGGGCGCCGAGCTGCGCATCGCGTCGCTGTAGCGCGTCCGCACCCTAGTCCGCGTGCCGCTCCTTCTTGGGCCTGCGCCCCATGAGCGCCGCAACGCACTCCTGCGGCGTGCGCCGGCCCTCGAGCACCTGGTACACGTTCTCGGTGACCGGCATGTCGATGGCGAGCCTGCCTGCGAGGTCGTGCAGGGCGTAGGCAGTGGGGATGCCTTCGACGACCTGGCCGACCTGCTGCACCTCCGCCGGCGAAGCGCCCTTGGCGAGCAGCTCGCCGGCCAGGCGGTTGCGGCTGTGCCGGGAGGTGCAGGTGGCGATCAGGTCGCCGATGCCGGCGAGGCCGGTGAACGTGGCGATGTGCGCCCCCTGCATCATGCCGAGACGCGTCATCTCGGCGATGCTGCGCGTGATCAGGCTGGCCCGCGAGTTGTCGCCGTAGCCGAGGCCGTCGGACATGCCGACCGCCACGGCGATGGGATTCTTGACGGCGCCGCAGAACTCGACGCCGACGACGTCGTCGTTGGTGTACACGCGGAAGGTGTCGCTGGTGATCATCGCCTGGAGGGCGACCGCCATGGCTTCGTCGGCGGCGGCGACCACTGTGGCCGACGGCATGTCTTTGCTGACCTCCTCGGCGTGGTTCGGGCCGGAGAGCGCGGCCGCCGCCGTGCCGGTCTCCTCTTCGATGACCTGCGTGGGGCGCTTGAGGGTGCCGAGCTCGTAGCCCTTGGCCAGTGAGAGCTGCAGCGCGCCGGCGGCGCGCCCGGGCGCGGCCCAGCGCGCGACCTCGCGCACGGCCTGCGTCGGCACCGCGTACACCATGAGCTCCGCGGCGGAGATGTCGGCGTCGCCCATGGCGACGAAGCGGATCTCCGCCGGCAGCGCGACGCCGGGCAGAAAGTGCGGGTTCTCGTGGGTGGCCGTGAGCCGGGCGGCTTCAGCCGCGGTGAGCGTGAGGACCTGCACGCGGTGGCCACGCTTCGCGAGCAGCCGCGCGAAACCGCTGCCCCAGCTGCCCGAGCCGACGACGGTGACCTCGAGGTTCACGACTCTCCCCTTCCGGTGACCGCCGAATGGTCGTGCGACCACTGCAGCTTCACGCGGTTCTCGGTACCGTCGAGCAGGCGCCTGATGTTGCCGCGGTGCGCCCAGAAGATGCCGACGGTGACCAGCACCGCGGCGATCAGGTAGGGCAGCGGGTCGCCGAGGGCGAACACGAACACCGGCACCAGCAGCGTGGCAACCAGCGACGCGAGGCTCACGTAGCGCGTGATGAGGATGAGCGAGATCCACACCACCGCGATGATGCCGCCGGCCAGCGGGACGAGCGCGATGACCACGCCCGCGCCCGTGGCGACGCCCTTGCCGCCCCTCCCCTTCAGGAACACCGAGTACATGTGGCCCACGACAGGGGCGGCGGCGATGAAGATCACCAGCCACGGATCGGTCTCGCGCAAGAAGTAGGCGGCGATGAACGCCGGGATGTAGCCCTTGAGCATGTCGCAGACGAGCACGGCCACGCCGGCTTTCTTGCCCAGCACCCGGAAGACGTTGGTGGTGCCCACGTTGCCCGAGCCGTGCTCGCGCACGTCCACGTGGTAGAAGACCTTGCCGACCACGACGCCGAACGGGATCGACCCGATCACGTACGCCAGCAGCATCGCGGCCACGAAGGCCGCGATCTCCAGGGCGCTCATTTCTTGCCCTTGAAGTCGATCACCAGCGGCACCCCGTCGAGCTCGAAGCGCGCGCGCAGACGGTTCTCGACGAAGAACCCGAAGTCGCGCGTCACCAGCGTCCGGTCGTTCACCTCGATCGCGAACCGTGGAGGGGACGTACCGAACTGCGCGATGTAGTACATCTTCAGGCGCTTGCCACGTTTCATGGGCAGCGAACGGTCCGCGGCGAGCGTCGCCAGGGCGCGATTGAGCTCGCCGGTCGAGATGTGAGCAAGGTATCGCGCCTCGAGCGACGCGACCTCGGCCAGTAGCTGCCGCACTCCGCGGTGCGTCAACGCCGACACGGGGATGACGAGCGGCCTCTGGCGCAGCTTGCGCCGCGCGACGGCGGTGATCTCGTCCATGTCGGCCTCGGCGATGTCGGTCTTGTTGACGGCGATCACGGTGGCGCAGTGGTTGCGCGCCGCCTCGGTGCAGATCGAGAGGTCGAGCTCGCCAAAGCGGCCGGTCGCGTCGACGACGATCACCGCGACATGGGCGCGGTCCAGGCTCTGAACGCTGCGCAGATAGGAGTAGTACTCCACGCCGCTCACCTTGGCAGCCTTGCGCATCCCCGCCGTGTCGATGAAGCGGAAGGTACCCTCCTGCGTGGTCACGGCCGTGTCGATGGCGTCGCGCGTGGTGCCGGCGATCTCGCTGACGATGGTGCGCGGCTCGCCGACGATAGCGTTGAACAGCGACGACTTGCCGGCGTTGGGGCGGCCGACGATGGCCACGGGGATCTCGGCGGGCGCGGCGGAAAGCCCGGCTTCGCCGCGCCGCTCCGCGCCCGTCTCCTCGACCAGCCGGTCGAGCAGCTCGGCGGTGCCGAGGCCGTGCGTCGAGGAGACGATCAACGGCTCGCCGAGGCCGAGCTGGTACAGTTCCTGGGCGGCGCTCACAACGGCCGGGTCGTCGAGCTTGTTGGCGACGAGCACCACGGGGACGCGCCGGCGACGCAGGACTTCGGCGATCTCGAAGTCGTCGGCCAGGGGGCCGGCGCGGCCATCGACCACGAAGAGCACCACGTCGGCCGCGTTGATGGCCAGCTCGACCTGCTCGCGGATGTGGCCGGCGAAGGGCGATTCCTCGCCCGTGTCGTAACCGCCGGTGTCGACCATGCGCATGAGACGGCCTTCCCACTCGACCTCGACGTCCTTGCGGTCGCGGGTCACGCCCGGCGACGCGTGCACCACAGCCTGACGCGAGCCGCTCAGGCGGTTCACGAGGGTGGACTTGCCGGCGTTCGGCGAGCCGACGACGACGACGGTGGGCGGCGTACTCATCGGGACAGTCTAGCAAACGCCTGACGGAGAGAGTCGGCGAGCACCAGGCGGCCGCCGCAGGCGGACGCCAGCTCGTCCTCGCCGACGTCGTCCAGGGTGCGCCCGAGCGCCGCCGGCAGAACGACGCGCGGGACGACGAGCCACTCATCGGGGCCGAGCGGGTCGTCGCGAAGGGCATCCACCATCTCTCGCCCGCCGAGAAGGCCCGTGACGGTCACGTGCGCGCCGAAGAGGCGGTTCTCCACGGGGAAGGCGCGCACCGGGGGATCGAAGGCTGCGGCGAGCATCCTGGCCGTGTCTGTGACCACGGGCTCGGCGAGGGTGCCACACAGGATGCGCACCGCGCCGGCCCGCAGCCGCTTCGCGGCCGGCCTCCGGCGCCCGGCAGCCCCTTGTTGCTCGCTCGCGAGCTCGGCGGCCTCCAGCGCGAACAGCGCCGCCATGCCGATGCCGTTCTCGTACTGCTCGGGGGCGTCGCTCGGCGGCGGAGTACGCCCACACAGCAGGTGGAACTCGTCGGCGGCGTGCACGAAGGCGACGCCGCGCTCCTCGCGATAGCGATCCTGCCACTGCTCGACCGCTGCGAGGACGGCCGCCGCGTCGCCGGGCGTCACGCGGTGCAG
>JAPLCM010000177.1 GCA_026392275.1 Actinomycetota bacterium
CGCTCGATGAGTGCCTCCCGGCCGTCCTCATCCGCCTCCCGTACGGCAAAGACGAGCCCTACGCCGGCATGCCCGCCCACGGCCGCTACTGGGCGCGCAAGGGCTACGTCTGCGTCATCCAGGACGTGCGCGGCAAGTTCAGGTCGGAGGGCGAATGGTACCCCGTCGTCCACGAGGCCGACGACGGCTACGACACCATCGCCTGGGTCGCGGCGCAGCCCTGGTGCGACGGCCAGGTGGGCATGGTCGGCGAGTCGTACTTCGCGCTCACGCAGTGGGCCGCGGCCACGCGCTTCCACCCGGCGCTGCGCTGCCTGGCCCCCGGCGACATGGGCGTCGATCTGTACCGCCTGCTGTTCGAGGGCGGCGCCTTCTGCCTCAAGACAACGGGCCTGTGGATCTGCGACCAGGCCCACCGCGGCTACATCAACTGGCTGCGGCTCGAACCCGGGCACCTGCCGCTCAAGGACCTGCCGCGAGCCGCGGGCCTGCCCAGCCATCTCTACGATCTGGCGATGTCGAACCCCGAGCGCGACGAGCTCTGGGCCGACTTCGACTTCACGGAACTCTGGGAGAAGCTCGATATCCCCGTGTTCCACTGGACCGGCTGGTACGACAACTTCCTGCGCGGCTCGCTTGAGGGCTGGCGCGGCATCCAGGAGCGGAACATCTACGACACGGTGCGGCAGGGCCAATGGCTCACCATCAGCCCCGCCGACCACGAGCTGACCACGGAAGAGACGGGGAAGGCCGGGCGCCTGATCCTGGACGCGCAGGGCATCACCAACGACCGTATCTGCCTCTTCTTCGACCACTGGCTGCGGCACGGGGAGAGCGACGACTTCGCGCAGACGCCGCGTGTGCGCGCCTACATCCTCGGCGCCGACCGCTGGCGCGAGGCCGCCGAATGGCCGCCGCCGGGGACGCGGTTCACGGACTTCTACCTGCGGAGCGGCGGCGGGCTGACGCAGCAGGCGCCCGCCGCCGAGCCGCCCGACGAGTTCGACTACGACCCGGCCGACCCGGCCGACTACTGGGTGGGCAAAGACGCGTGGGCGGCCGCGAAGACCCTGGCCGACCGCCGCCACAGCGTGGCCCGGCCGGACGTGCTCGGCTACGTCACGGCGCCGCTTGCCGAGCCCCTCGAGGTCGTCGGTCCGCTCGCGGCGACGCTGTTCGCGAGCACCTCGGCGCCCGACACCGACTTCACCGTCACGCTGGTCGACATCTGGCCCGACGGCTACGCGCAGCTCGTGCAGGAGGGCATCCGCCGGCTGCGCTTCCGTGACGGCGCCGGCGAACACGCCGGGCCGCCGGCGGCCCCCGGCGAGGTCTACGAGTTGCGCCTCGACATGGCGGCGACGGGCTACGAGTTCGCCGCCGGTCACCGCGTCGGCGTCGAGGTGTCGAGCAGCGCCTTCGACCGCTGGGACCGCAACCCGAACACGGGCCACGCCTTCGGCGTCGATGCCGCCGCCGATCTGCGCGTGGCCCACCAGACGGTGTACCACGACGGCGCGCGGCCGAGCCGCATCGTCCTGCCGCTCGCCCCCGCGGATGACGACGCCTGAGTCGACCTCCGGACCCGGCGGCAAGCTGTCGCTGTGGGTCAAGTTCGGCTACGGCGGCAACGAGTGGTCCAACAGCCTCATCTGGACGTTCTACTACGCCCTGTTCCTCTACTTTATGACCGACATCGTGCGGCTGGGGGCGGTGTTCGCCGGCACCGTGATCGCCGTCGGGACGCTGTGGAACGCCGTGTTCCAGCCGCTGGTCGGCGTGTGGTCGGACGGCCTGCGCAGCCGCTGGGGGCGACGGCGCCCGTTCCTTCTGGCCGTCGCCGTGCCCTACGCAGTCGTCAGCTGGCTGCTGTTCACCGATTGGGGCCTGGGGACGACGCTGACAAAGCTCTACTTCGTCGTCGTCGTGCTCGCCTACTTCACCTGCTACACGCTGCTCAACGTGCCGTACGGCGCGCTCGCGGCGGAGATGACGCAGGATTACGACGAGCGCACCAGCCTGAACGTGTGGCGCACCGGCGCCGCGCAGATCGCCGCGCTGATGGGCGGCGCGCTGCCTCTCGTGCTGGCCGGCGTCTTCGAGGACGTCGGCGGCAGCGCCGCCTTCGGCTGGTCGGCCGCCGCCGCGGTGCTCGGCTTCATGGCGATCTTCGGCATCCTGCTCACCTGGCGAGTGACGCGAGGGTACGAGCTGTTCCCGGAGGACACGCGGGTGGCGCTCCGCGACGTCGTCGGGACGCTGCGTAACCGCTCCTTCCGCTACCTCATCGGCCTGTACGCCTTCGGCTGGGCTCCGGTCAGCGTGCTTGGCGCCGTGGCGATCTACTTCGCCCGCTACCAGATGGGCTATAGCGAGGCCTACTCGTCGGTCGTGCTCCTCGTCTGGTTCGCCAGCGGGATGCTGTGGCTGCCGCTGGTCACGTACTCGTCGCGGCGTATCGGCAAGCGCTGGACGTACATCTGGTTCGTCGCCTTCTGGGCTGTGGTCCAG
>JAPLCM010000298.1 GCA_026392275.1 Actinomycetota bacterium
GCGTGGTGGGCGACGTTGGAATTGAACCAACGACCTCCTGCTTGTCGAGCAGGCGCTCTCCCAACTGAGCTAGTCGCCCACGCAGAGTCGGCAGTATAGCAAAGGGGGCGGCGGGCGTCAGCCCGCCGCCCCCTTTGCGCCTCTGCCTGCGTCAGTGAGAAGCGGCGCGGCGCGGCGGACGACGCTTGATGCCGCGCGAGGCCGAGCGCTTGGCCCCGCCGTTCCACACCAGCTTGCCCGGGCGGGACTGCACCTGGTGCGATTCGGGGATCACGCGCTTGTCGTAGTCGAAGTTCGGCAGATCGTGGCGCTCGAGCGTGCTCCCGATGAGCTTCTCGATGGCCTTGAGCTCGTGGACCTCTTCCCCGGTGAGCAGGCTCACGGCGATGCCGCTGGCGCCGGCGCGGGCCGTGCGCCCGATGCGGTGCACGTAGTCCTCGGGGTTGGTGGGGATGTCGAAGTTGATGACGTGCGAGATGTTGTCGACGTCGATGCCGCGCGCCACGACGTCGGTGGCCACGAGCACGGCGATCTTGCCCTGCTTGAAGCCGTCGAGTGCCTGCTGGCGCTGGCCCTGCGTGCGGTCGCCGTGGATGGCCTCGCAAGTGATGCCGGCCTTGTTGAGGGTGCGCGACAAGCGCTCGGCCCTGCGCCGCGTACGCGTGAAGACCAGCGTGCGGTCGGGCGTGTGGTGGCGGAAGTACTCGACCAGCAGATCGACCTTCTGGTCGTGGTTGACCGGCATGATCCTCTGCTCCACGCTGTCGACCGGCTGCGCGTGGCCGCCGAGCTCGATGAAGATCGGCTCGTGCAGGGTGTCGGCGATGATGCTCAGCACCTGCTTGCTCATGGTGGCGCTGAAGAAGAGGTTCTGGCGCTTGGCGGGGATGGCGTCGATGATGCGCTTCACGTCTGGCCAGAAGCCCATATCGAGCATTCGGTCGGCCTCGTCGAGCACGAGCGTGTCGACGTTGTCGAGCACGACGTGGCCTTGGCGCAGCATGTCGAGCAGGCGGCCGGGGGTGGCGACCAGCAGGTCGACCCCTTTGCGGATCTTCTTGGCCTGCGGGTCGTAGGGGACGCCCCCGAACACGGCGACCACGGTGCGTCCGCTGTAGCTGCTGAGCGTCTCGCCGACCTCCTCGATCTGCCCGCAGAGCTCGCGGGTGGGGGTGACGACGAGGGCGGAGGGGTGGGCGGTGCGGCCGTCGGCGACGGTCGGGCCTGTCATGCGCTGCAAAATGGGCAGCACGAAAGCGGCCGTCTTGCCGGTACCGGTCTGCGCAGAGCCCACCACGTCGCGCCCTGCGAGGACGCGCGGGATGGCCTGTTCCTGGATGGGAGTAGGCGTGTCGTAGCCCATCGCGGCCACGCCGGCGAGCAACTCGCCGCTGAGACCGAGTTCGGCGAACCTGGGCAGGTCGACCACGGGCGCGGGGCCGGAGGGCCTCGCCGCGTGCGTGCGCTCCTTGTAGCTCTCGTCGACGCCTTGACCGCCGCGGCCATCGCGGTCACGGCGCGGGCCGCGGCTTCTGTCGCTGTCGCGGCCCGAGCGGTCGCGGCCGGAGCCGGAGCCGCCGAGGCGGCCGTGGCGCTCGTGCTGGCCCTGTCGAGGCTGGCGCTCAGACTGATCGTTCGTGCGCTGCTCGGTGGTGGGCTCGGTCACGGGCGCCGGGGCGCCGGGCGAAGCCGCCTGCGCCTGCCTGCCGCTCTGCGAGGCGGGGCCGGCGCTGCGGCCGCTGCCACCGCGCTCGCGACGGCGCTTCGGGCCGTCGCCGCTCGGCGGCCGCTCGGTACGCGGCACGGTGGGATCGCTGACTGGGTTCACGGACTCTCTCTTCCTCGACGACTCCTCACGCGGCAGCACGTCGCGATCCGCGGACGGGCGTGACTGCTCGACGGCGGGCATCGGGGTGCGCGTGGGTTCGTCTTGTGGGGGATCGCCCTCAGGGCGACCAAACGGCGTGCGGACGGGTGTTCCTTTCGCATCAGAACACTGCCCGGTAGTCACAGAGTCTGGGGTCTGAGTGGGAGGAAAGCCCGGCGCGTAAGGCGCGGAGCGAGAAACCGGCTCCCGTAACGACGAAACCCACCCTAACAGGTCTGGATTCCGCTGGCAAGTGCGCGGCCTCGCGCCGGCCGCCGGAAGGCTCAGGCGCGACCCCGGTACCAGCCCAGCGTCGTGCACAGCGCGTCCTCGTGGGGCGTCACCGCAAACGGCCCGAACGCCGCCTCGAACTTGCTCCCGTCCATGACGAACGGCCGCTCGTACTGGTACCTGAGCTCGGGGAACTCGCGCAGTGCAGGGACAACCAGCCCGAGCAGTCGCACTGTCCCTGCGCCCCATACCGCCGGCCTCGCCCGGGTACCGGCGACGCCCGCAGCCAGCTCGATGTACTGGCGGCCGGTCAGCGCCGGCGCCGCCGGCGTGTGCCAGACCTGGCCGTCGGCCTCCGGGCGCTCGCCCAGGAGCACGAAGGCGCGCGCCATGTCGGGCAGATAGCTCACGGTGTGAGGCTGGTCGAGATCCGCGAACCACGAGACCTTCTTACCGGCCAGCACCGCTTTGAAGAAGCGTTCGCCGATGGCGTAGCTCGGGCCGCCCGGGCAGAAGTAGTCGGAGGAACGGCCGATGGCCACGCGCAGGGTGCCGGCTCGATGCGCCGCGAGCAGTTCCTCGGCCATCGCGGCGCGCACCCTGCCCTTCTTGGTCTGCGCGACGGGCGGCGTCTGCTCCGTCATGGGACCGTGGACCGGGCCGTACATGTACAGATTGTCGGCAAACACGAGTTTGGCCCCGGCCGCCGCCGTGGCCTCGAGGATGCCCCGGGTCATGGCCGGGAACTCCTGCGGCCAGCGCGTGTTGGGAGGCTGGGCGCAGTGGAACACGACGTCCGCGCCTTCGAGCGCGCGGCGCAGCTGCTCGCGCTCGGTCACGTCCGCGGCGACGTCTTCGAAGGAGGCTGGAGGGATCGTGCCGTAGCTCGCGGCGGCATTACCGCCGCGCGTCACGGCACGCACTCGCCGGCCCTGCCCCACGAGCTCGCGCACGATGGCGCCGCCGGTACCGCCGCCGGCCCCGAGCACCACGTGCAGCCTGCCTGCGTCCATGTCCCCGACCTCACTCAGTGTGTCATTTCCGCGACCGTCGGCGTCTCCTTACCCAGTCACCGCCGAGACCATCCCCCGCTTCTGGGCCGGCCCCCGTTCCGCCGGCGCCGGCGCGAGACGGCGCCCACCAGCCACCGGTACCTCCCCGGACGTGCCGCGCTCACGCCCTGATGGCCACCTCGGGCGGCGGCCCATCGCGCTGCTCTGCCTGCCGGGCGCGCTTGGCCTCGTACATCAGCATGTCGGTGCGCGTCAGCAGCTCGTCCGGGTCGTCCAGGCCGCGCCAGTCGGTGACCACGGTGCCGTAGCTCAGAGTGACCGCCAGTCCCACCTCCTCCCCGGCCGCGGCGATGGCCTCGTCCAGCCGTCGCACCAGGACCGCCGGCTCGGAGGGCGCCTCTGCGACCACGCAGAACTCGTCGCCGCCGAGCCGCGCGATGAGATCCGTTTCCCGGAACGCGGCGCGCAGAGCGTCGGCAAGCGCCTTCAGCACGTCGTCTCCGCGCTTGTGCCCGTAGTTGTCGTTGACGGCCTTGAAGCCGTCGATGTCGCCGTAAAGGACGACGACGCGAGCCCCCGAGCGCCGCGCACGCTTGCCCTGCTCGGGAAGCATCACGTAGAAGCCGCGCCGGTTCTTGAGGCCCGTCAGCTCGTCGTGAAGTGAGAGCTGCTCCAGCCGGCGCTCGGTCCTCTTGCGACCGGCGATATCGCGTGAGATGGAGAGAACCATGAGTGCGCCGTCCACTTCGGTCAGACTGGAGCTGACCTCCACGGGGACCTCCTGACCGTCGCGCGTCTTGCGGGCGCTCTCGTACACGATGCGGTCCTCGTGCATGAGCCGCTCCATCACGCGCCGCAACTGCCCCGGCGTGGCCGGTGCATCGATGGCGCGTGGCGTCAGCCCCAGAAGCTCCTCGCGCGAGTAGCCGAGCAGCCTGCTCGCGGAGTCGTTGACCGCCACGAAGCGCGTCGGCTCGCCGTCGGCGTCCAGCCCGTGCAGATAGACCGCGTCGTTGCTCGCCTCGAAGAGCAGACGGTACCGTTTCTGGCTGGCTCTGAGCTGCACCTGCATGGCCTGCAGCTCGGCCACCGCGCCCAGCAGGCTGCGCCGCTGGGAAACAACCCGCTCGGCAGTCCACCCTAGGCCAACGCCGACCGACGCATAGGCGACCACACTCATGGCGTAGAACCCGATGGGCACGTCGTGGAGGACGAAGAACGACACGGTGGTCACGAGGATCGCCCAGAGGGCCGTCAGCACGCCACCGCGCAAGCCGCCGAGACAGGCTCCGGCCACGACGAGGGGCACGCCCAGGACCTCGACCGCCGACTGGGGCAGGAGCAGAGCGACCGCGCCGTAGAGCAAAGCACAAGCAGCCACGGCACGGTTGACACGAACAGAATCCAGAGCGGCCTCCTTCGTCGGCGGGGGGCGACCAAGGGCGACTTGACCTTCTGGATGGTGTCGGCACCTCGGCCACTTCCTTGAGACCCCCGCGCAGCGCGTCGCGCGGTGCAGGCTCGGCGGCGCCCTCAGGTGGTCGCGGTCGTCCAGTCGAAGGCCTCGCCCAGCAGGCGCAGGCGGACCTTCGTGTCTTCCTCGCAGAAGACGCCGCCGAGAGCGTGTTCGAACATGCCCCGAGGAGTGTGACCAAGGCTTACGGCGGCGGCGCAGTCGCGGCTCAGGCTGGTGCCCATCAATGCCGGGTCGTCGGACGAGATGGAGCAGCGCACGCCCGCCTCCAGCATCCGCGGCAGCGGATGCGCGGCCAGCGACGGCACCACGCCGAGAAGCACGTTGCTCGTCGGCGTCACGTCGCAGACGACGTCGCGAGAGGCGATCTCGGCGAGCAGCGCGGGGTCTTCGGCGGCGCGCACACCATGCCGCAGGCGGTCGGCGTGCAGCACGTCCAGGGCGCCACGCACGGAGGTGGGCCCGGCGACTTCGCCGGCGTGCGGCGCGGCCTTGAGCCCGCCCTCGCGGGCGCGCGCGAACGGCCGCGCGAACAGCTCCGGCGGGTACCTGTGCTCGCTACCGCCCAAGCTGACGCCGACCACGCCACGCTCACGGTACTTCACCGCCCAATCCACCAACTGCTCAGCGATCTCCACGGGGAAGTCGCGCGTGATGTCGGGGGTGAAGCGGATGTCGACGCCGTGCACCTCCCGCGCCTCGTCGGCGCCGCCGCAGTAACCCTCGAAGGACTCCCGCCAGGGCGTGCCCCTCGCCATCGGCTCCGACGGCGAGAACAGGGCCTCGGCATAGAAGCAGCCCTGGGCGGCCAGGTCGGCGGCGTAGTCGACCACGACCTGGTGGAAGTCGCGCTCCCGGCGCAGCGCCTTCGTGGTGTTGATCCAGACGCGGATGAAGTGGTCGAAGTCCTTGAAGCGGCAGAACCTGGCCAGGCCTGCCGCGGTTTTCGCCGGGAGGCGCACGTCGTTGCGACGCGCGATCTCGAGCAGGCGCGCAGGGCTCACAGTCGCCTCGAGATGCACGTGGAGCTCGATCCTGGGGTACGGCGCCGCGACCGCGGGCCCCGGGGAGGCGCCGGCGGGAGCGCCCTCGGCGGCGCCCTTCACGCGGCGCCCTGCTCGACGCGGTCCAGGAACGCTTCCACCACCTCGCGGAAGCGCTGCGGCTCCTCGAGGTGCGGCACGTGGGCGCTCTCTTCGAATACGACCCACTCAGAGCCCGGCAGACGGCGGTGGAGATCTTGCTGGATCGCGGGCGTGCACTCGTCGTGGCGCCCGCCGAGCACGAGGGCCGGAGCGGTGATCGCTGAGAGCCGCCCGCGCACGTCCCACTGCCTGAGTCTGCGGGTGACGTGAAACTCGCTGGGGCCCCACATCGTGGCGTACACCTCGGGGTGCTCGGCGAGCCGGGCGAAGGCTCTCTGCAGGCACTCGGGCCAGGGGTCGAGCCGGCAGATGTGCCGACCGTAGTAGACCATCATGGCGTCTTCGTACTCCGGGCTGCCGGTCGTGCCGGCCGCCTCGTGGCGCGTCAGCGCCGCCTGGACATCGGCCGGCAGGCCGGCCCGCAGGCGATCGGCCTCGGCGCCCCAGTTGGGCGCGCTCACCAGGGGGTCGGCGAGCGTCAGGCTGGCGATGCCCTGCGGATGCGCCAGCGCATGCTCGAGCGCCAGAAGCCCGCCCCACGACTGACCGAGAAGGTGGCAGTGCGCGAGGCCGAGGGCCTCGCGCACCGCTCGCAGCTCGGCGACGAAGAGCGCGACCGTCCATAAGCCGGGATCGTGAGGGTGATCGGAGTCGCCGCTGCCAAGCTGGTCGTAGAAGACGATGCGGCGCCCGGCCCGCGCCCACTCCGCCAGCGGCTCGAGGTAATCGTGCGGCGCGCCGGGACCGCCGTTCACCAGGACCAGCGGCAGCTTACCGGCGGCCTCGCCGTCACCGACCACCCGATACCACGTGAGGTAGCCGCGGAAGGGCACGAAGCCCTCGCGTACAGGCGGATATGCGCTCATCGGGACCATCGTACCGCACGCCGCCGCGGGCCGGCGCGGCCACGCCCACGAGGCACGGCCCTGCCCGAGTCGTCTGGCCGCCACCGGCCGGCTGCTCGGCGACCAGGACAGCTCCGTCAACACAGTCAAAGCCGGCGAGATCCGGCACAGCAGGAAGGCCACGATCAGCTGGATCGAGCGGCATCGAGCGGCAGTCCCCCCGCCGCATGCAGGCTCAGCTCGAGGCGGAGCTCGAGGCGCCGGCCGCGTTCCTCGCGACGTACACGAAAGTGACGTGACAGCCCAGAGGCGGGCGTTCGCGCGCGCGCCGCCTCCGCACGCTCTACGTGCGCACGAAGTCCGCGGCCAGCAGTTCCATGAGGAGCGCGTCGCGCCAGCTGCCGTCGGCGACGTGTTCGTACTCTCGCAGCACGCCCACAGGCCGAAAGCCCAGCTTCTCGTACACGTGGATGGCGCGCGCGTTGGTCGCCGCCGGGTCGACGGTCAGGCGGTGGTGCCCGCGCACGTCGATGAGCCAGGCGAGGAGCGTGCGCATGGCATCGCTTCCCACGCCACGCCCGTACACCGCCGGGGAGACGAAGATGTCGACGCCACCACTCTGCCACCTCAGGATGATCGAGGATGGCCAGCAGCGCCTGCGCGTCGGCCTCCACCGCCGGCCGCAGCGTAACGAGTCGACCGCGAAGGACAACTCGCGGCGTCAGTCCTGCGCGCTGCGAGGTCCCGCCGCGCGGCGCGTCGCCCCCTTGGTCACTCGCATCCTGAGCCCCCATGAGGGC
>JAPLCM010000064.1 GCA_026392275.1 Actinomycetota bacterium
GCGAGGGGTTCGGCCCGGAGGTCAAGCGGCGGATCATGATCGGCACCTACGCGCTGTCGTCGGGCTACTACGAGGCGTACTACGGCCAGGCGCAGAAGGTCCGTACGCTGGTGCGGCGTGACTTCGCGCGCGCCTTCGAGCGCTTCGACCTGATCGTCTCGCCGACCTCCCCGACGGTCGCCTTCAAGCTCGGTTCGCGCACCGCCGACCCGCTCTCGATGTACATGTGCGACATCTGCACGATCCCCGTGAACCTCGCGGGCCTGCCCGCCATCAGCATCCCCTGCGGGCTCAGCGAGGGGCTCCCGGTGGGTCTCCAGCTCATTGGCCCGGCCTTCAGTGAGAACCGCATCCTGCAGGCCGCCCATGCTCTCGAGGGCGCCATCGGTTTCGTGCCGGCGCCCGGCTTCCGCGATTCGCGCGCCGGGGCAGCGGACGGCGCGCGGGCGGAGGCGCGAGCGTGAATAGTCACCGTAGGCCAGCCATCGAGCGGGGCGCCGAAGGGGCACCGCTCTCCGCCTGGGAGCCGGTGATCGGCCTCGAGATGCACGTGGAGCTCGACACGCGCACCAAGATGTTCTGCGCCTGCGAGGTCACGAAGGGTGACGAGCCCAACACGCACACCTGCCCCAAGTGCCTGGCGCACCCGGGCGCGCTGCCGGTGGTCAATCAGCGCGCCGTCGAGTATGCGGCGCGCATCGCTTTGGCCCTCAACTGCGGCGTGCGGCCGCGCAGTATCTTCCATCGCAAGAACTACTTCTATCCCGACCTGCCCAAGGCGTATCAGATCAGCCAGTACGACGAACCCCTGGCCGTGGACGGCTGGTTCGAGTATTGGGTGGGCGGCGAGAAGCTCCGCTGTCGCATTAACCGCGTGCACATGGAGGAGGACGCCGCCAAGCTGGTGCATGCGGGCGGCGACGCAGGGCGCATCGCCGGCTCCGACTACTCCATGGTCGATTTCAACCGCGGCGGCACGCCGCTCATCGAGATCGTCAGCGAGCCCGACATCCCGTCGCCGGAGGCGGCGCGGGAGTTCCTCCAGCAGCTGCGCAACCTCGTCATCGAGCTGGGCGTGAGCGAGTGCAACATGGAGGAAGGCCAGATCCGCTGGGACGCCAACGTCAGCGTGCGGCCCGAGGGCAGCAGCGAGCTGGGCACGCGCACCGAGCTCAAGAATATGAACAGCTTCCGCTACCTGCAACAGGCGCTCGACGCCGAGATCCCCCGCCAGATAGAGGTCCTCGAGGCCGGCGGCACTATCGACCTCGAGACCCTGCATTTCGACCCGGATACGGGTACCACCACCCCGCTGCGCTCGAAAGAAGAGGCTCACGACTACCGGTACTTCCCCGAACCCGACCTCGTGCCACTGGTCATCGATCCGGACTGGACCTCAGGTCTGCGGCAGGCGCAGCCGGAGCTGCCGGCAGCGCGCGTCGAACGCTTCACGTCGCAGTACGGTCTTTCGCGCCCCGACGCCCTGGTGCTGGGCAGCGCACACGCGCTGGCTGCCTTCTACGAGGAGGTCGTGGCGCTGGGAGCCGGCGCCAAGCCGGCGGCCAACTGGACGATGGGCGAGTACCTCGCCCATCTCAACGCCGCCGGCCTCGAGGCCGGCCACGGCCACGTGACCGCGGAGCGGCTCGCCAGGCTGGTCAAGCTCGTCGCCGACGGCACCGTGTCGACGAGCTCCGCCAAGGACGTCTTCACGAGGATGATCGCGGAGCGCGCCGAGCCCGAGGCGATCGTCGCGAAGCACGGCCTCGGCCAGATCAGCGACACGGCAGAGCTCGAGGCGGCGGTCGCCCGCGTGGTCGCCGACAACGCCGCGCAGGTGGAGCAGTACCGCGGCGGCAAGCAGCAGGTGCTGGGCTTCCTGGTAGGGCAGGTCATGAAGGCCACCGGCGGGCGCGCCAACCCGCAGCTCGTCAACGAGCTGCTCCGCAAGGCGCTGGGCGGCTGAGGCTCCTTGCCTGCCCGCGTCGGCCTGTGGGACAATGCACGTGTCTTGCAGCCGCGCGTTGCCGTTCAGTGGCGCGAGCCGTCCTTCTCTCACAGCACAGGCATGCCCCACGCTAGCTAGCGCCGTCCCCGGGGCCGGGGTGCGTGGCCGCGCCGGCGTCGACAGGTAGGTACCTATGACCAGCGACCTCTCCAGTTTCGTCATCGGCAGGGCCAGGCCGGCCGAACCGGCGGTGCGCATCGACGACACCACGCTGCGCGACGGCGAGCAGACGGCCGGCGTGGTGTTCAGCAACCACGAGAAGATCCGCATCGCCAAGCTCCTCGACGAGGTCGGCGTGCACCAGATCGAGGTGGGCATCCCCGCCATGGGCGGCGACGAGAAGGCGACGATCAAGGAGATCGTCGGCCTCGGGCTCGACGCCTCCATTCTCGCCTGGAACCGGGCCGTCATCGAGGATGTCAGGCACTCGCTCGACTGCGGGGTCGACGCCGTGGCTATCTCCATGTCGGCCAGCGACATCCACATCGAGCACAAGCTGGCCAAGTCGCGGCAGTGGGTCCTCGACCAGATCCGCGAGTGTGTGGCCTTCGCCAAGGACAAGAACCTGTACGTGTCGGTCAACGCCGAGGACGCCTCACGCGCCGACCTCGAGTTCCTGCTGCGCTTCGGCCAGGCGGCCAGGGAGGAGGGCGCCGACCGGCTGCGTTTCTGCGACACGCTCGGCATCCTCGACCCGTTCGACACCTTCAATGTCATCACGTTCCTCAAGAAGGAGGGCGGGCTCGACATCGAGATGCACACGCACGACGATTTCGGCATGGCGACGGCCAACGCCCTGGCCGGCATCAAGGCCGGAGCCACTTACGTGAATACCACAGTCAACGGTCTCGGCGAGCGCGCCGGCAACGCCGCCCTCGAGGAGGTCGTCATGGCGCTCAAGTACCTCGGCAAGGTGGACGTGGGCCTGCACACGAGCCGCTTCCGCGAGCTCAGCGAATACGTGGCCGCCGCCTCGGCGCGCACCATCCCGGCCTGGAAGAGCATCGTCGGCACCAACGTCTTCGCTCACGAGAGTGGCATCCACGCCGACGGCGTCATCAAGAACCCGCTCAACTACGAGGCGTTCGCCCCCGAGGACGTCGGCCTCGAACGCCAGATCGTGGTGGGCAAGCACTCCGGGTCGCGCACCATCTACCGCAAGTTCCAGGAGTTCGGCCTGGAGCTCACCCAGGCCGACTGCGACGGCGTGCTCGCCCTGGTCCGCAAGACCGCGGTCGAGCTCAAGCGGGCGCTCTTCGACAAGGAGCTCATGTACATCTACATGGACTATCTGGCGCGCCTCGGCGACGCGGTGCCCATAGGCAACAAGGCGAACGGTGCGACTGCGGCCGACGCCGCCGGAGCGCCTTCGTGACGGCGCTCACTCTCGCCGAGAAGATCATCGCCGCGCACGCCGGCCTCGACGTGGTCGTACCCGGGCAGATCGTCGTTGCCGCCGTCGATGTGGCCATCGCCCAGGACGGCACCGGGCCTCTGGCCATCGAGCAGCTCGCGGAGCTCGGCGCTGCCACCGTCAAGGCGCCGACGTGCGTGTTCTTCATCGACCACGCCGCTCCGGCGCCGCGCCGCGAGCTGGCCAATGCTCAGCAGACGATCAGAGCCTTCTGCGCGTCCTCCGGCGCGACGCTCAGCGACGTCGAGATGGGCGTCTGTCACCAGAGGGTCGCCGAGAGCTTCGCCTGCCCCGGCGACCTCGTCATCGGCGCCGACTCGCATACCTGCATGGCCGGCGCCCTGGGCGCCTTTGCGACCGGCATGGGCAGCACCGACGTGGCCGTCGGCATGGCCAGCGGCCAGACCTGGCTGCGCGTCCCCGGGACCTACCGCATCGAGGTCGCCGGCGAGTTACGCGACGGCGTCGAGGCCAAGGATCTCGTGCTGACGCTGATCGGCACCCTCGGCGCCGACGGCGCCACCTACAAGGCGCTTGAGTTCGGCGGGCCGGGTATCGACGCCCTGCCCATGCCCGGCCGCTTCACGCTCTGCAACATGGCGGTCGAAGCCGGCGCCAAGGCGGGTCTCATGCCGAGCGACGAAGCCACCCGCGAGTTCCTCGCCGGCCAGGGCCGCGAGGAGGCCTGGCGGCAGCTCGCCGCCGACCGCGGAGCCGCCTACGAGCGTGTCGTCGCACTCGACGCCGGCGCCATCGTCCCCACGGTCGCGCGCCCGCACACCGTCGACAACACGGCGCCGGCAGCAGAGCTCAGGGGCACCAGGGTCGATCAGGTGCTCATCGGCACGTGCACCAACGGTCGCCTGGCCGACCTGCGCGCGGCGGCGCGGCTGCTGCGCGGGCGCCGCCGCGCCGCACATACCCGCCTCATCGTCACGCCGGCGTCGCAGGCCGTGGCGCGTGCGGCCGCGGCCGAGGGCCTCTTCGACGTGTTCTGGGACGCCGGCGCCGTGATCACCAATCCCGGGTGCGGCGCCTGCGTCGGCATCCACGAAGGCATCCTTGCAGACGGCGAGGTGTGCCTCAGCACCGCCAACCGCAACTTCCACGGGCGCATGGGCAACCCTGAGTCGTCCATCTACCTGGGCTCGCCGGCGACCGCGGCCGCTACGGCCGTGTTCGGCGAGATCACCGATCCCCGCGAACTACTCTAGAAAGGAGGACACCGTGGCCAAACAGTACGACGCACCGCCGCCCCTGGTCATCGACGCCGCCAAGCGCTACATCGCCACGATCGGCACCGATCAAGGCGACATCGTCATCGAGCTCTTCGCCGACAAGGCGCCCACGACGGTCAACAACTTCGTGTTCCTCGCTCGCGACGGCTTCTACGACGGAGTCACGTTCCATCGCGTCATCAAGGGCTTCATGGCCCAGGGCGGTGACCCCACCGGCAGCGGCAGGGGCGGGCCTGGCTACGAGTTCGCCGATGAGTTCCACCCGGCGCTCAGGCACGACCAGCCCGGCATCCTCTCCATGGCGAATGCCGGCCCGGGCACCAACGGGTCGCAGTTCTTCATCACCTACACCGAAACGTCGTTTCTCAACGGCAAGCACTCCGTGTTCGGGCGTGTCATCGAAGGCATGGACGTCCTCGAGGCGATCCCCGAGCGCGATCCCCAGCTCGCCCGCGAGCCGGGCGTGACGATGAACAGCGTGACCGTTCGCGAGGAGGAATGGATCACGTGAATGGCCGCCGCAGAAAAGCCGCCGAAGGCGAGCTTTCGTGCGGGGCGGCGGAGCAGCACCGCACATATGCCATCGAGCGGGGCACCGGAGGGGCACCGCTCCGCGAGGAGCTACTGCGCGGCAGGGCCTGGCTCTTCGGCGACGACATCTCCACCGATCACATCGCTCCGGGCCGCCTGTTCCACCTGCGCACCGACCTTCCCGCGCTCGCCGAGCATGTCCTCGAGGACGCGCGCCCGGAGTTCGCCGCGGCTATGGCGCCCGGCGACTTCGTGGTGGGTGGGCGCAACTTCGGGCTCGGCTCGAGCCGGGAGCACGCGCCGCGCATCATCGCGCTCGCCGGCGTGAGCGCAGTCTTGGCGCAGAGCTTCGCGCGCATCTTCTTCCGCAATGCCATCAACGTCGGCCTGCCGGTGCTGCAGTGCGACACGAGCGGTATCGGCGAGCAGGACGACCTCGAGGTCGATCTGATCGCCGGCGAGGTGCGCGATCTCACCACGGGCGCCGTCATCCCGTTCGTGCCTCTGCCGCCGGTGATGGTCACGATCCTGAACGACGGCGGCCTGGTGGCGCACGTGAAGCAGCACGGCGGCTTCGCGCTGCCTGAGGGCTGACCGGCCCCGCAGGGCGCCATCAGCCAGCTGACCCCCGAGACCGCAGGAGTCACATGACCTATACAGTCACCCTGATCCCCGGCGACGGCACCGGCCCCGAGCTGGCCGCCGCTCTTGAGACGGTGATCGCCGCGACCGGCGTGCCGATCCTGTGGGAGGTGCACGACGCCGGTCTGGGCGTGATGGAGGAATGCGGCACGCCGCTGCCCGAACACGTCCTCGACTCCATCCGGCGCACCAAAGTGGCCATCAAGGGGCCGATCACGACGCCGATCGGCGGCGGCTTCCGCAGCGTCAACGTCGCGCTGCGCAAGGAGCTCGATCTGTACGCCTGCCTGCGCCCGGCCAAGACGATGAAGGGCGTGCGCAGCCGCTTCGACCACATCGACCTCGTGGTTGTCCGTGAGAACACCGAGGACCTCTACGCCGGCATCGAGCACATGGTCGGCGAGGACGCCGCCGAGAGCATCAAGATCATCACCCGCAAGGGCAGCGAGCGTATCGCGCGCTTCGCCTTCGAGTACGCCCGCAGGCACGGCCGCCGCAAGGTCACCGCCGTGCACAAGGCCAACATCATGAAGTGCACGGACGGCTTGTTTCTGCGCGTCGCCGCCGAGGTGGCAGCGCAGTACCCGGACATCGAGTTCGAGGACCGCATCGTCGACAACATGTGCATGCAGCTGGTCCAGAAACCGGAGCTGTACGATGTCCTGGTGCTGCCCAATCTCTACGGCGACATCGTCAGCGATCTCTGCGCCGGGCTCATCGGTGGCCTTGGGGTGGCGCCGGGCGCCAACTTCGGCGCGGACATCGCCGTGTTCGAGCCCGTGCACGGCAGCGCTCCCAAGTACGCCGGGCAGGACAAGGTCAATCCCGTGGCGCTGCTTCGTTCGGGCGTCCTGATGCTCGAGCATCTCGGCGAGGATGCCGCGGCGCGGCGCATGGAGGACGCCATCGCGGCCGTCGTGGCCGAGGGCAGGGAAGTGACGTACGATCTCGGCGGCTCGGCCGGCACCAGCGGCATGGCCGCCGCCATCGCCCGTCGCATGACAAGCTAGCCAGCGCGCCGCCCGCCCGCCGGGCGCGCCCGCAAAGGAGGCTCCATGGAGGAGCAAGAGCAGCACATCAACCTGCACGCCACCCCCGAGATGATGGCGGGCGTGTACGCCAACTTCGCCAACGTCAGCCACTCGGACTACGAGTTCTCGATCACGTTCGTGCGCCTCGACCACGAGAGCGAGGAGCCCGGAGAGATGCAGGGCGTCGTCGTAAGCCGCGTCAATCTCTCGCCGCGCTTCCTCAAGGAGCTGCTCGACGCCATGACCGACAACTACAGCAAGTGGCAAGCGGCCGAGAACATCCGCGACCTGCCCGAAGCTCCCGGCCGCGATTAGCCGCAGCGCCGCGGCGGCTCTCTGGCCCGGCCTGCCGGAATGGCCAGGTAGGGGGCGGTTTCGGCTCCGCTTTGCCCTGCAAGAACACGGTTTTTCCGCTGTTGCTCCGCCCTTGGACGTTGGCTAGAATGGCGGGGCCCGAATGCCCACCGTTTCCCGCCCAGGGGGCAGCCTCGCGGCGCCCCGCGGAGGGTAACGCGCACGTCGTCAGGAGGACGCATTGGATTTCTACCAGGGTAAGGTACTCAGGATCGACCTGAGTGCGGGCACCTCTGCCGTCGAGCCGCTGAACATGGAGTGGGCCGAGAAGTACGTGGGCGGCAAGGGGTTGCTGTTCCGCTATCTGTGGCACGAGATCCCGCCGCAGATGGATCCGTGGGCGCCCGAGGCTCCCATCATCCTCATGACCGGCCCCTTCGCCGGTACCAGCGTCAGCACCGCCTCGCGCCTGGTCGTGGGCTGCAAGAGCCCGGCCACCGGCATCCTCAACGACAGCTACGTCGGCGGCTCGTTCGCCCCCGAGATGAAGTTCGCCGGCTACGACGCGATCATCATCAAGGGCGAGGCCGCCGCGCCGACCGTGGTCGTCGTCAAGGACGACGTCGTGGAGTTCCGTCCGGCGGCGCCCAAGTACTGGGGCATGAAGACCTCTGCGGTCGAGGAGGCCATGCGTCAGGACGTCGACCCCGAGGCAAAGACGCTCTCCATCGGCCCCGCCGGCGAGCAGCGCATCCCGTGGGCCTGCATCAGCACCGACCAGTACCACAAGGCCGGGCGCGGCGGCCACGGCGCCCTCATGGGCAAGAAGAACCTCAAGGCGCTCGTCGTGCGCGGCACGGGGAGTGTCTCGGTGGGCGACGCCAAGGCGTTTCTCGCGGACCTGTATCGTATCCACGAGGAGTTCGTGCTCACCGACGACAACCTCTGGGCCCACGAGGAGGGCACGCCGATCCTCGTCGACCTCGTGAACGGCGCCGGGGCCATGCCCACGAAGAACTGGTCAGCGGGTAGCTTCGAAGGCACCAAGAACCTCAACAGCGAGTCGTTCCAGAAGATCCGCGTCAGAAAGCGGGCCTGCTACCAGTGCTCCATCGCCTGCCGCAACTTCCATGGCACCACCTTCGCCGGCGCCGAGGTCCGCGGCGAAGGCCCGGAGTACGAGACCATCGCGCTCTGCGGCGCCAACTGCGGTATCGGCGATATCGATGCCCTCATGAGATTCAACGAGCTCTGCGACGAGTGGGGCCTGGACACCATCTCGACGGGCTCTGTCCTCGGCCTGGCCATGGATCTCACCGAGAAGGGCATCCACGACTTCGGCGTGCGCTTCGGTGACGTCGACGGCTACGTGCAGACGCCGGAGCTCATCGCCAGGCGCGAAGGCGTGGGCGCCGAAATGGCCCTGGGCGCTCGGGCCCTGGCCGCGAAGTACGGCCATCCCGAGCTCGCCTACCACGTCAAGGGCCTCGAGCTTCCCGGCTACGACCCGCGCGGGTCGTTCGGGATGAGCGTCGGCTACGCGACGAGCGACCGCGGTGGCTGCCACATGCGGACCTATCCGGTGGGCGACGAGATCCTCGCCGGTACGTCGCCGGCCGACGAGATCGACCTCGCCAAGGTCGAGCAGATCGTCGTCGGCGACTCGTCCAAGGGCTTCATCGGCCAGAACATGAGCTCAGTGAAGTTCTGCGGCATCTGGTGCGACTTCTGGGCGGTCACGCCAGACCAGATCGCGCAGATGTTCAAGCATGTCTTCAAGCGCGAGTTCACCGACGAGCAGATCCTTGAGATCGGCGAGCGCGTGTGGAATCTCGGCCGTCTGTTCAATCTGCGCGAAGGCGTAGAGAGCGACGGCCTGCCGAAGGCGCTCTATGCGGAGTCCGGCGCTTTCGCGGACGGCCCCTCGGCCGGCAAGGCGGTCGGCGAAGATGTGTTCGCCGAGCGAATGCGGCAATACTACGATATGCGTGGCTGGGACGAGAACGGCGTGCCCAGTGAAGCGAAGCTCGCCGAGCTCGGCATCGACGTCCGCCTCTAGGGCCGGCGCGTCGAAGAAAGGGACTCTCAATGCCACACGTCATGATCTCGAGCAAGAAGTGCACCGGCTGCCACATGTGCGAACTGGCCTGTTCGGCGCAGCACGAAGGAGCCTACCGTCCGTCGGTGGCGCGCCTCTTCTCGGCGTGCAACCCCACGACCGGCGTCATCAAGGGTCACACCTGCCTGCAGACCGCGTGCGCCAAGTGCCAGGAGGCGTGCCCCAACGACGCCATCGTGACCACGGAGATCACGGTCAAGGTCAAGGGCGACTTCCCCGGCAAGGAGAAGATCGGCGACACGGTCAAGGGCTACGTGCTGATCGTCGACGAAGACGCCTGCACCAACTGCGGCGAGTGCTACGACGTCTGCCCGACCGACGTCATCCACGAGCACCCCGACCGGGAGGTCGCCTTCAAGTGTGATCTCTGCGGCGGAGAGCCGCAATGCATCGCCTTCTGCCAGAACCCGCACGTCCTTGCCGTCGACCTCAAGGTCGACAAGATGGACAAGCAGCTGCAGGCCTGATCGTGGCCAGGGCCCACGTCAAGCTGCCGGTCGGCATGACCATGGCCGGCGGCGGCCGGCAGGTCGAGTGCGAGGCCACGACAGTGGCCGAAGCCCTCGAGCTGGCCATCGCCGCCGAGCCGCGACTGAGGCCACGCATCTTCCGCGAAGACGGCAGGATGTGGGCCGGCGTGTTTCTGAACGCGCGCAACATCAACGCGCTCGGGGGTCTGGACACGCCGCTGAAGGATGGCGACCAGCTCTCCGTGGTGCCGCCCATCTCGGGCGGCTGAGGCACGTTCGAGGAGTGGGTGCAGACGATCGACCCCGGGGCGGGCGCCGCAAGGCGCCCGCCCCGTTTGGTGAAGAGGCGCGGTGTGGCCGCTGCGGCGGCGTCTGATAGCATCCCGGCGATGAGCGACGTGCCTTCAGAGCCGCTATCCCAGGCGGGACTGCTTGCCGCCGTACAGGGCCGCGCCAGCGTCCGCCGCTTCCTCGCCGAACCCGTCCCGCGGGAGGACGTCACGGCGATGGTCGAGCTGGCGGTGCGCGCCGCCAACGCCGGCAATGCCCAGATGTGGCGGTTCGTCGCCGTCGACGACGCCGCTACGCAAGCGGCCATGCGCCGGGCCGTCGATGAGGCCATCGACGAGATGGCCACCTGGCCGGAGCTTGCCGGCCGCGGCAAGGATCTCCAGGCGCTGCGCGTCTACGCGACGTTCTTCGTCGAGGCGCCCCTGGTGATGGCCGTGTTCGGCCTGCCCTACGTTTCGCGCGCCGACGAGATGCTGCTCGCCCACGGCGTGGGCGTCGCGGATCGCGACAGGCTGCGCGCCCGGCCGGATCTCCAGAGCATCGGCGCCGCCGTCCAGCTCCTGTGCACAGCGGCGCACGCCCTGGGCTACGGCTCGTGCTGGATGACGGCCCCCGTGCTGGCGGCGCCGGCCATCGAAGAGCTGCTCGGTGTGCGGCCCCCGGCCAAGCTGGTCGCCGTCGTGCCTATCGGGAGGCCCGCGGCTGCCGTCACGCCCACGTCCCGGCGTCGTGCCGCTGAGGTACTCGAGTTCCGCTGAGGCGCCGGTCGTACGTGCTCTCGCTACCCGGCCGGCCGGCTTGTCAGCCCCCTTCGCGCCTCGGTACACTCGCGTGACGCGGCTTCCGGGCCGCCATCCGGTACTCTCCCAGCGGTCACGGTGAAGGGGCGCACTTCATGGAGCACGCAGCCAGTGACGTCCGCGACCTCTGCCGCCGTGCTCTTGCCGGCGGGCTGCTCGAAGAAGCCGAACTCGGAGCGCTTCTCTCGACCCGCGGCGAGACTGCAGAAGTCGTGTTCACCGCGGCCCGCGAGGCGCGCGCCCGGCGCTTCGGCGACGCGGTCTTCCTCTACGGTTTCGTGTACTTCTCCACGTACTGCCGCAACGAGTGCGCGTTCTGTTTCTACCGCGCCGGCAACGACGAGAGCCCTCGTTACCGCAAGTCGCTGGACGAAGTCGTCGCCATCTGCCGGGGTCTCGCGGCCTCCGGGATCGTTCTGCTCGACCTCACGATGGGTGAAGACCCGTTCATCCACGACGACCCCGGCTACGGCGGGCTTCTGGAGCTCGTGACGGCCGTGTGCGACGGCAGCGGCCTGCCTGTGATGGTCTCGCCCGGCGTCGTACCCGACGAGGTGCTGGCCGGTCTCCGCGCCAGCGGCGTCGACTGGTACGCGCTCTACCAGGAGACGCACACCCCGGAGCTGTACGCGCGCCTGCGCACCGGCCAGCCGTTCGCGGCGCGTGTCGCCGCGCGCCGCGCGGCCCGGCGCGCCGGCCTGCTCGTCGAGGACGGTATGCTCACGGGGATCGGCGACACGGCGGCGGACCGCGCCCGGGCCATCGCGGCGATGCGCGCGGCCGCCTGGGAGCAGGTCCGGGTCATGACGTTCGTGCCACAGGCGGGCACGCCGTTGGCCGACGTGCAGACCAGCGGCGACGAGGCCGAGCTGCTCACCATCGCCACGATGCGTCTCGCCATGCCCCACGCGCTGATCCCCGCGTCGCTCGACGTCGACGGCATCCGCGGTCTCGAGCGGCGCCTCAACGCGGGCGCCAACGTGGTGACCTCGATCGTCCCGCCCGCCTTGGGCCTGGCCGGCGTGTCGCAGGCCGAGCTCGACATCGACGAGGGGCAGCGCACGGTGGCCGTCGTGCTGCCGCACCTGGCGAGGCTGGGGCTCCGTCCGGGGACGGTCGCCGAGTACCGCGCCTGGCTTGCCGCGGCGCATCTGCGCAGTGAGGTCCCCGCGTGAGGCTGCTTGTCGTCGGCGGCAAGCTGCAGGGCACCGAGGCCGTCTACCTGGCCGCGAAGGCCGGCTGGGAGACCATCCTCGTGGACCGCCGGGAAGCTCCGCCGGCGGCGGGGCTCGCCGACCGGCACGTGGTGACCGACATCGTCGCCGACGATGCCCGTGCGAAGGCGCTGGTCACCGTCTGCGACGCCGTGCTGCCGGCGTGTGAAGACACGAGCACGCTCGAGTGGCTCACCGAGCGCGTGCCCGCCTGGGGGGTCCCCCTGCTCTTCGACCTCGACGCCTATCGCGTCAGTGCTTCCAAGCTGGCCTCACAGAGGCTGTTCGCGGAGCTCGACGTGCCGCGGCCCCTGACGTGGCCGTCCTGCGGCTTTCCGGCCGTCGTGAAACCCGACTCGGCCAGCGGCAGCGAGGGCGTCTCGGTGGTCGCGAACGAAGCCGAGTTCACGGCTGCGCTCGCGCGCCTCGAGGCCGGGGGGCACGAGCCGGTCATCGAGGAATACATCGCCGGACCGTCTCTGTCACTCGAGGTGCTCGCCTGGGGTGGCTACGCCGTCCCGCTGCAGGTGACCGGCCTGGAATTCGACGTCGCCTTCGACTGCAAGCGCGTCGTGGCGCCGGTGGGGGAGGCCGGGGCCGGAGGGCCTGCGACCGCCGGCCCCGATGGCTCCCTCGCCTGGGACGGCGCCGTCGCGCCGGGCACGCTGGCCGCCTTCGACGCCACGGCCCTGCGTCTCGCGGCGGGCCTCGGCCTGAACGGGCTGATGGACGTCGAGGTGATGGTGGGTGGCGCGCAGCCCAAGGTCCTCGAGATCGACGCGCGTCTGCCGAGCCAGACGCCGACCGCGGTGTACTGGTCCTGCGGCCTCAACATCGTCGAACTGCTGCACGAGACGGCGCGCAGCGGCGCTCCTCCGGCGGTCGACCGCAGGCCGCGCCGCGCCTGCGTCTACCAGCACGTCCATGCTCACGATAGTTTGCTCGAGGTCGCCGGCGAGCATGTGATGGGGAGCGCGGCTCCTTTGCGACTGGTCGGAGGCTTCTTCGGCGCGGACGAGGCGCTGACCGACTACCGCCGGGGAGCGCGTTCCTGGGCGGCGACGTTGATCGCCACAGGAGCCGACGTGGTGACGGCGCGGAGGCGCGCCGACGAGGCCGCCAAGGAGCTGGCGCGCTACGAGCGACTCGAGTTGGTGCTCGAGCCGGACGGCCCGGCGGGTACGGAGGCGACAAGATCATGACGAGACTTACGACAGCGGATGTGGGCGCGCTCACCGATCGCCTCAGGGAGTTCGAGGCCGGTCTCAAGGAAGTCACTGGCCTCGGCCTGCGCGAACTGGCCATGAACACGGTCGCGCACCCGCCGGTCTGCGTGCCCCTCTACGGGGCGCGCGTGGCGGCCGTGCCCGTGACCAGCGGAGAGGGCGTTATCGGCGGCTTCAGCGACTGTGTGGTCGCCATCCTCGCGCACCTGGGCTGCGAGGCCTGGGTGACGGCGCAGCCCGACGTGCGCGGTATCCAGGAGGCGCACGACGAGGCGGCGGAAGTGGTGTTCCTCGCCGACGACTTCCGCTTCATCGCGCTGAACACCGGCAACGGGCGCTGCGTCGACGACGACCCCGCGACCGCCGATGGCTACGTGACCGCGCTCGAGGCGGCGGCCGGTAGCCTTCTCGGCCGGTACGTCCTGCTCCTCGGCCTCGGCCCCGTGGGTCGCGCTGCCGCCCGGCGCCTCGTGAGCCGCGGGGCCGCCGTCGAGGTCGTGGAGCCCGATCAGGCGCGGCTTCAGGCCGCGCTCGACGTCGGCCTCAAGGTCCAGCCGGTGACGCTCGCCGAGGGCCTTGCGCGCTGCGACCTCATCGTCGACGCCACCCCGGCGGCCGGCTTCATCGACGTCGCCGAGGTGTCACCGCTCACCGTCGCCGCAGTGCCGGGTCTGCCTTCTGCTTTCACCCCGGCGGCGCAGGCGGCGCTCGGCGTGCGACATATCCACGAGCCGCTGGCCATCGGCGTCGCGGTCATGGTGGCGCGGGCGCTCGTCTGAGGTGCCCCGAGGCCGGGCGATCCGGCGCGGTCTGGGGAAGCGTCGAGGCGCGGGGCGCCGCGTTCGAGGCCACCAGATCCGCATGACCCGTGCTACTGCAGCTTGCGAAGGCCCTTCAGGCCATCATCAAACGTCGCCGACGCCGTTATCGCCTGGCCCCCGGCCGCGAAGATCTTGTCGTTCGCCGTGGGGATGTCGGCGCCGATGCCGAGAGATAACAAGGCGCTTCCAAGCTCACGTTCGGCAGCGTACAGTTCCGTGAAGCCTCCACGCAGCAGCTTGAGTGCGGCCGCGAAGCTCTTCTTGTCCGCCTTCGCGGTCTTGGGCGGGAACCAGGTGAGGGCCTGCGCCGCAAAACGGGCGATATCCTTGCCGGAGTCTTTGCTGCGATCCCGGACTTCGTGCTGCCACTCTCCCCTTGTGTCCAGGCACATCTGTTCCGCGTTGGCCAGCAGGTCGGGATGACCCAAGCTGATCTGTATGATCCCGACATAGTTCGTCGCGGTTTGGCTGTAGCTGTTGAAGATGCCCTGTTCCACCTCCATCAGCTTGCCGTACACGCGAAGCTTCGCTTCGTAAGCCTTGGCATGCGCTTTGCTGACGTCAGCGCCGGCCGTGGCCGGCACGGCCAGCACAACGCCCACGGCGACGACCATCAGTACGACGATCATGCGGCGGCCGCCGGCGCCGAACCGCGGTCTCGGCCTGTGAAGTGATGGACGGCTCATGGCTTCCTCCCGGTTGTGTCCCCTCCGCCCGCAGTATGGACCGGCGCGGGGGAGCGGGCAAGGGTCGCCGCCGCTGCCTGCGACGGGATCCGTGGCGATGCGCTGCGGCGCGCGCGTAGTACAATCGTCCTGCGCGGGGGGTCGATCGGAAGGATCAGCGTGGGCTCTAAACCCACGCAGGCGGGTGTGACTCCCGCACTCCCCGCCATCTGTCTCTTCGGCGCGCGAGGCCGCGGGGCGGCGAACGGCTGGCGCTGCGCCTCTACTGCCGAGCGAAGGTGACCGGGATGCGCACCTCGTTCTGGCTTGAGCCGTCCTCCATCGACTGGCTATAGACGATGAGCTCGCCTTTCGTTGCCGTCGTCGCGAACGTGATGCTCTTGCGGTAGCGTCCACGGTCGGGCGCCCCCCGCGAGGCCTGGATCGTGGCGCTCGCGAGCTCGCCGCCGCCGGCGTCTACAAGACGGGCTTGGAACGAGCCCTCGAAGACGCTGGCCGTGCCGCTGACGGCGAATGGGTTGCCGAGCACGGCGCCGACGCCGGGGCTCTCGACGAAGATGGCGGGCTCGAAATCGCGCCAGTCAGCGCGCGTCTGCCCCGCCTGGAGAATCATGCCCTCGCCGCCCAGCGTCTCGACGAGGGCCCCGTCGAGGATGAAGTCCACGGCGCGGATCGTGGGGAATCGAGTGAGCGTGTAGACGATCTGTGCGACGCGCGCCTGCATCGAGAGGCTGCCGCCGCCGGCCGCGAACTGCGCGGAGAGGTTGACGCGCGCCGTGGTCCCGTCGATGGAGAGGCCGATGAGGCGAGCGCCGCGCGGCACGGCGCTCGCCAGCCCGGCGGCCTTCTCGGCCGCCGTGGGGCCGGCGAGCAAAGCCTCTGTCGCCGCCGTGGCCGGCTTGGTCGTCTGAGGCACCCGGCGCTCGGCGACGCCGAGCGCCTCTCCTCTCAGGAAGTACAGCGACAGCGTGGTCGTCGCCGTCGGGGTAGCCGTGGGCGTAGTCGTGGGGCTGGGCGGGGCCGAGGGCGTCGCCGTCGCGGTGACGGTAGCCATGGGGGTGGGCGATGATGAGCCGCCGGGGCCGCCGCAGGCGGCCAGACCAGCGGTGGCCGCTATCGCGGTGACAAGGCACAAGACCGCCCACATCGGCAGCGCCTTGCTGTGATTTGCACAGATACGTCGGTTCACGGTCCGCCTCGGGTCGTCAGACACAGGGCTTTCACTTTCGCCGCCGTAGCGGCCGGCTCCTGCCGCGGATGGTACACTGCTGGCCCCGATGCCAACCGATCCCAACAAAGCGCGGTACTACCGCAAACAGGTCCCGCTCTTCCGCCTCGTCGAGAAGCTGAAGCTTTGGCCGTCGCGGCGTGGCATCCTCCACGGCATCAAGGAGTTCGACGAGCGCGGCTCCTATGCAGTCGTGATCACCCACTGTAACAAGCACATGGTGGTACACGACTCCAAGACGAGCCGCGCCGGGCGCTGGCTGCGCAACAAGTGGTATGTGGAGGCCTGCCCGCAGTGTCGCATCCCGGAGTGGAAGCTGCAGAAGTACGCGGCGACGCACTTCAAGCGCGGCTATGGCTCACATCTGCACGATTGACCGGCGTCAGAGCAGCCGCCAGCTCTCCGGGCGCAACTGGACGGATTCGGGAGCCAGCAGCACCTTGTCGAGGGCGGCCAGCATGGCGTGCTTGTCGTGCGGCAAGCGCCCGCCCACGGGCAGGTAGTTGGAGGCGTGGTTGCTGCGGAAGAGGCAGTCGGTGACCTCGAGGCCGGCGACGATTTCGCGCAACTCGCGGAGCATGCCAATGGAGTCGGGCAGCACGAGTTCGCGGCTCGTCACTCTTCGCTCCATGGCCGTGCCCGGGGTGAGCATCAGCGTGAGGATGCCGATGTAGGCCGGGTCGATGGCCGACAGGGCCCTGCCGGTGGCCTTGGCGTGCTCGCGCGAACGGGTGATGCCGGCGAGACCGAGGATGGCCGTGACCGAGAGCTCGATGCCGGCCGCGGACGCGCGCCGGCAGCCCTCGATCTGCTCGGCGACCGTCATGCCCTTGTGGACGCCGGCCAGCGTCTGGTCGTCGCCGGACTCGAGACCGAGGTACAGCAGGTCGAGGCCGTTCTGGCGCAGCCCGGTGAGTTCCTCGACACTCTTCGCGAGAAGGTTGCGGGCGTTGGCGTAGCTGCTCACGCGCTCCAGGCTGGGGAGAGCGCGGTGCAGAAGGTCGAGGATGTCGTGCATCTTGCGCGAGCTCAGTACCAGCGCATCGCCGTCCGCCAGGAAGACGCGCCGTACACGAGCGCGGACGCCGGACGGCAGACCGATGACATCGTCTACCACCTCCTCGAACGGCCGCACGCCGAAGGGCTTGTGGAGGTAGGTGCCACAGAAGTCGCAGGTGTTGTTCGAGCAGCCGTAGGTGACCTGTACGATCAGGCTGGAGGCTTCACTAGGGGGGCGGATGACGGCACCGTGGTATCTCACGCCATGATGCTAGCACGGCCGCCTGGGCGGCGCGCTCGCACGGGCGGCGGCGCTTTCGTTGCCGTCCGCGCGACTGGTATACTCCGTTCCGTCGCAGGACGGAGAGGCGGTGGGGTGTGGCCGCCGGTGGGCTTTCGAGCCGGCGCGGCGCACTCGCTTGCGGAGCGCCTCCCCTCCCCGCTCTGCACCCGCCATCCCCAGTTGTGCGGTGGAGCTCATGAGAGACGTTGGGAGGAGTCCAAGGCATGTCCGACATCTACGCACAAGCAGCCCAGGCGATCATCACCAGTGACCGCGCCGCTGCCGAAGAGGTCGCAGCCCGCGCCCTGGCCGCGGGCATCGCCCCCGCCGACATCATGGCCAACGGCTTCGTCAAGGGCATCCAGGAGGTCGGCGAGCTGTTCGAGTCCGGCGAGCTCTTCCTCCCCGAGCTGATGATGAGCGCCGACGCCATGGCCGGTGCCACCGAGGTCACGAACGCCGCCCTCGAAGGCGAGGCCGCCGAGCTCAAGGGGCGCATCGTCATCGGCACCGTGCAGGGCGACGTGCACGACATCGGCAAGGCGATCGTGATCGCCTACCTGAAGGCCAACGGCTACGAGGTCACGGACCTCGGCCGCGACGTGCCCGCGGCCGCCTTCATCGCCCGCGCCCAGGAAGAAGCCGCCGACGTGATCGGCATGAGCGCCCTGCTGACCACCACCATGGAGGAGCAGCGCAAGGTCATCAAGCAGGTCAAGGCCGAGGGCCTGCCCTACAAGACCGTCGTCGGCGGCGCCCCCTGCACGCAGCGCTGGGCCGACCAGATCGGCGCCGACGCCTACGCCGAGGACGCCAGCGACGGGGTCAAGAAGATCGACGCGCTGCTGGGGAAGTAGGGACCCCGGCGAGCCTCAAAACCTTGACTTCGATTGCTCGCTCGTACTAAATGGCATTCAAGTCATGCGTCCGTTGGACCCGTCGTCGAACAAAGGGGGATTACCGTGGCTGAACCAGGTTCCGCTTCACCGCCGGTCCAAGCAGTAGACGAGGATACCGCACGCCTCCACGAGATGGGCTACGCGCAAGAGCTCGACAGGAAGATGAGCGGCTTCTCCAACTTCGCCATCTCCTTCACGATCATCTCGATCCTGTCGGGCTGCTTGACTGTCTACCAGTACGGCCTGCTGCACGGCGGCCCGCCGGTCATGGTCTGGGGCTGGCTGTTCGTCGGCACGATGGTGATCTTCGCCGGCCTGTCGATGGCCGAGATCTGCTCGGCCTACCCGACGGCCGGCGGCCTGTACTACTGGGCGGCCAAACTCGCGCCAGGCAACAGCGCCCCGGTCTGGTCGTGGTTCACCGGCTGGTTCAACCTGCTGGGGCAGGTCGCCGTCACGGCCGGCATCAGCTTCGGCTGCGCCTACTCTGTCTCCGCCTTCCTCGGCGAGCTGACAGGTGACAGCTTCTGGGTGGAGCGCACCACCATCATCGGTATCCTGGCCGTCATCCTCTTCATCCAGGGCCTGCTGAACACCTTCGGCATCCGCCTGGTGGCGCTGCTCAACGACGTCTCCGTCTACTGGCATCTCATCGGCGTCGCTGTCATCTTCCTGATCCTGTTCTGGGCGCCCGAAGCGGGGACTCACCAGTCTGCCTCGTTCGTGTTCGGGAGCGAAGGGTGGAACACGTTCAAGGGACTGTCCGGATTCACGGCGCCCTTATACATCTTCCTCATCGGCATGCTGAACGCGCAGTACACGTTCACCGGCTACGACGCCTCGGCGCACGTGTCCGAGGAGACGATCCAGGCGAATGTGCAGGCAGCCAAGGGCATCGTGCGGTCCATCTGGGTTTCGCTCATCGCCGGTTTCATCCTGCTCATCGCGGTGAGCTATGCGCTTCCCAAGACCTTCCCGGTCAGCTTCGCGGGAACCGAGTACGCGTCCATCACTGACTTGGCCAATTTGTGCGTCACCCCGTGGGCGGTGGCCTTCACGACCTCCGCAGGCAGGACCATCGGCCTGATGCTCATCCTCGTCGTCATCGGGGCGCAGTTCTTCTGCGGTATGTCGTCGATCACCGCGAACTCGCGCATGATCTACGCGTTCTCGCGTGACGGCGCCCTACCCTTCTCCGCATACTGGCACCACGTCAGCAAGAGGACCCGGGTCCCCGTCCACTCGGCCTGGTTCGGCGCCATTGGGGCGTTCATTCTGGCGACGCCATACATCTGGAGCCCGGTAACCTACTTCGCAGTGGTGTCGATCGCAGTCATCGGTCTCTACATCGCCTACCTGACGCCGGTGTTCCTGCGCCGCATCAACCCAAGTGCCTTCGTGCCTGGTCCCTGGGTGCTGGGCAAGTACGGCCCAGTGATCGGCTGGATCGCGATCATCTGGGTCGTGATCATCTGCATCGCGTTCATGCTGCCTACCTTCACGCCATTCGCGTGGGCGACCTTCAACTTCACGGGGGTGGCGGTGCTCGTCGTCATCGGCTTCGCCGGTATCTGGTGGGTCGTCAGTGCCCGCAAGTGGTTCAAGGGTCCGAAGATCCAGGGTACGGCGGAAGAGCTCGCCGAGATCGAGGCCGATCTGAACATCATCTGATCTCCGGCTGCAAGGAGTCTCGAAAGGCGCGGCGGGCAGTGCCCGCCGCGCCTTCTCTCGCCCGGCTTCACGCCGCTCCCGCCCCCCATGCGGCGCTCGCGCGCCCGCCGGCATGCCCGTTTGGGTCACTGGGCCGAGGCTCATGAGCGTCCCAGACACAAAGCCCGAGCCGAGCGCTAGACACGTGAGCGCACGTGAACTAACATGCTCAGCAGGCGATGAAGGAGCGAAACTGTTCGTTTCAGTGCTCGCATGTGAGTTTTTTGCAGAGAAGACCGCCTGCCGAGGCTTGTTGACCCGCTCGGCTCAGCTCTACGCCCGCAGCGCCACGTCCGTGGAATCGATCAGCTAGGGGGAGACATGCAAGAACGCAATCTCTTGGAAGACCTTGTCGCCGTCAGTCCCGGAATGGAGATCTGGTGGGACAGCTCGCCGGTCATCTTCGGCAATTGGTGCCAGAAGATGCTGGCCAAAGCGGATGCCGGCGATCAGGACAACCTCCAGCGCCAGTTCAAGCGCATGTACGACGCCGATGACCCGATGGGCCAGCTGTTCCGCGGCGTCACCACCAACCCACCTCTGTCGCTGGCCGCGATCAAGGACGACCCTGCCCGGTGGCAGAAGGTCGCCGAGAAGATCCTCGCCGAGAACGACGGGCTCGACACCGAGGGCCTCTTCTGGCTCATGTACAAAGAGGTCGT
>JAPLCM010000009.1 GCA_026392275.1 Actinomycetota bacterium
GCTCACCGGCATCGAGATCCACCCCGGCGCGACGATCGGCCACGGCCTGTTCATCGATCACGGCGCCGGCGTGGTGATCGGCGAGACCACCGAGATCGGCGACGACGTGACCATGTACCAGGGCGTCACCCTGGGCGGCACGGGCAAGCAGACCGGCAAGCGGCATCCCACCGTGGGTGACAACGTCGTGTTCGGCGCCGGGGCCAAGGTACTGGGCGCGGTGACCGTCGGCGACAACGCCAAGATCGGCGCCGGCAGCGTGGTCGTGACCGACGTGCCCAAGAACTCCACAGTGGTCGGCAACCCCGGGCGCCCGGTGCTGCTCCAGGGCCAGCGCGTCGGCATCCCCGACATCGACTATCGGCACCTGCCGGATCCCGTGGCCGAGGCCGTGAAGTGCCTCGTGGCGCGCATCGTCGAGATGGAACAGGAGCTCGACGAGATCCACCCCGAGCGCAAGGGCAAGCGGCAAGAAGCCGTGCGGCAGACGCAGGCGATGCTGGCGGAGCTGCTGCCCTTCGACCAGGGCGCCGGCATCTGACGCCGCCTGCGGCGCCGCGGGGTGGGTATGCTACGATTGCAGCCTTCTCCAGCGACCGTGAACGGAGCGTGATCACCACATGAGCGAGGTCCGGCGTCTCGTGCTCGACGTGCTCAAGCCGCACCAGCCCACCATGCTCGTGCTGGCCGACAAGCTCGGCGACCTCGAGGGCATCCACGGCGTGGACATCACGCTCATCGAGATCGACAACAAGGTCGAGAACATCAAGATCACCCTCGAGGGCGACGACATCGATTTCCAGGACGTCGCCGAGGTGGTCCAGGAGTCGGGCGGCAGTATCCACTCCATCGACAAGTGCTCGACCGGCAAGCGTCTCATCGACGAGGTCGAGACCCCGCAGGACGCCGGCGCCAGCTGGCTGCGCTGAGCGGCGCCTTGCCTGACAGCCAGGTGACCGACCGGTGAGCTTCCCGGCCAAGCCCAGCATCGGCACGCGCCTGCGCGAGCGGGCGGCGACCCTGCGCCACTACCACGAGATCGCCGAGGTCGGCGAGATCGCGCGTCGCTACTTCGCCATGAACGCCTTCGACGGCGTGCTCACGGCGATCGGCGTGCTCGTCGGCGGCTACCTCGGCGGCGTCGACAGCCCGCGGGCGATCTTCGTCGTCGTGCTCTCCACGGCGGTGGGCATGGGCGTGTCGGGGTTCTACGGCTCGTACCTGGTGGAGCGCGCCGAGCGCGGCCGGGCGATGCGCGAGCTCGAAGAATCCACGCTCTCGAGCCTCGAGGACACCACCATCTCCGCGGCGTCGCGGTACGCCACCATCGTCATCGCCGTGGTCGACGGCGCCTCGCCGTTTCTGGCGGCGATGATCGTGATGATCCCCTTCCTGTTCACGGGGGTCATCTCCATGCACACCGCCTACTTCGCGGCCGTCGCCGTCGGGCTCGTCGAGCTGTTCTTCCTCGGCGTCTTCCTCGGCGCCATCTCGCGCGAGCGCCTCTGGCTGTCCGGGCTGCGCCTAGCCGCCGCCGGGGTGATCGCCCTGATCATCAGCCTGCTGCTCGGCGGAGGCATCGGCTGATGGGCGCTGCGCGTAAACGGACGGTCGGCACAGCCGGAGCCGGGCGCGGCGCGGCCGGCGCGGCCGCGCCGCCCACCGCGCCGGGCCACCCGCTTCTCGACGGCCTCAACGACGAGCAGCGCGCCGCTGTGACCCACTTCGAGGGCCCGTTGCTCATCCTCGCCGGCGCCGGCTCGGGCAAGACGCGCGTGCTCACCAGCCGCGTCGCCTACCTCATCCAGATGCACGGGGTGCGCCCCGACGAGGTGGTGGCCATCACCTTCACCAACAAGGCCGCCGGCGAGATGAAGGAGCGCATCGGCGGCCTCGTGGGGCCGATCGCGCGCACCATGTGGATCAGCACCTTCCACAGCATGTGCGCCCGCCTGCTGCGTCGCGAGGCTCAGCGCATGGGCTACAAGAGCACCTTCACGATCCACGACGAGGACGATCGCCGGCGGCTCCTCAAGCGCTGCATGGAAGAGCTGAACATCGACCCCAAGCGCTTCCCGCCCGAGTCCATCAGCCGGCAGATCAGCGACGCCAAGAACCAGCTGCGCACGCCGGCCGAGTTTCGCGAGCAGGGCGGCCGCTTCTCGCAGGTGGCGGCCGACGTGTACGAACGGTACGAGCTGCGGCACGCCGCCATGAACGCCATGGACTTCGACGATCTCCTCATGAAGACGGTGCAGCTGCTCGAGGGCTTCCCCGACCGCCTCCGGCACTACCAGCAGGCGTTCCGTTTCGTGCTCGTCGACGAGTACCAGGACACCAACCACGCGCAGTACCGGCTCGCCAACCTCTTCGCCGGCGAGCACCGCAATCTCGCCGTGGTCGGCGACGACGACCAGAGCATCTACTCGTGGCGCGGCGCCGACATCCGCAACATCCTCGAGTTCGAGCGCGACTACCCCGACGCCAGGGTCATCCGCCTCGAACAGAACTACCGCAGCACGCAGGCGATCCTCGACGTCGCCAACGCCGTGGTCACCAACAACCGCAAGCGCAAGGGCAAGAACCTGTGGACGCCCAGAGGGCAGGGGGCGCTCGTCCAGATCGTGGAGGTCAACGACGAGCGCGCCGAGGCGCAGTTCGTGGCCAGCGAGGTGCAGAAGCTCCTCGAAGGCGAGGCCGGCGCCGACAGGCCCTACGAGGCCGACGAGGTGGCGGTGCTGTACCGCACCAACGCGCAGTCGCGCGTGCTCGAGGAGCAGTTCGGCCGCTACGACATCGGCTACCAGGTCATCGGCGGCCCCAAGTTCTACGAGCGCGCCGAGATCCGCGACGTGGTCGCCTACCTCACGGCGCTCGTCAATCCCGACGACGCGCAGCGTCTGCTGCGCGTCGTCAACACGCCCAAGCGCGGCATCGGCGCCACCAGCCTGCAGCGCCTGCAGGCGCACGCCGCCGGCCTCGGCGAGAGCGTGTGGGCGGCGATGCAGGCCGCCGACGACGTGCCCGGCCTGTCGGCCGGCGCCGTCAACGGCCTGCTCGCCTTCGTGCGCCTCGTCGAGGGCCTGCAGGCGGGTCTCGCCGGCCGGCCGGTCGCCGCCGTGGTGCGCAGCGTGCTCGACGAGAGCGGTTACGAGGCGGCGCTCAAAGCACAGAAGACGCTCGAGTCGGAAGGCCGCCTCGAGAACCTCGAGGAGTTCGCCGGCGTAGCCGCCGAGTACGACAAGCGCGCCGACGAGCCCAGCCTCGACGGCTTCCTTCAGGAGATCTCGCTGTACGCAGACATCGACGCATTCGCCGACACCAGCGCGCTGATCACGCTCATGACCCTTCACAACGCCAAGGGCCTCGAGTTCCCCGCGGTGTTCGTGACGGGCATGGAGGAGGGCGTGTTTCCCCATGCGCGCTCTCTGGACGAGCAGAACGTGGAGGAGGAGCG
>JAPLCM010000319.1 GCA_026392275.1 Actinomycetota bacterium
CCTGAGCGGCGATCGACATCGACATCAGGGCTGCGAGCTCATCGCTCGGGCCCTCGGCCACCATCACGTAGTCGTAGGCGCCCATCGTGGCATGGAAGCTGAGCACCTTGCCGCCGGCGGCCTCGATCCCCTTGACGACCGCCTGGTACCGCGCCGGCGCGTCCTTGAGGTCGGCGAGCCCCTTGGCGGTCAGGTTGCAGAGTATGACGAACTGCGGCATGACGAACCTCCCGTGTAGCGGGGTCGCACCTCCTGTGCGACACCCTCTCAACGAAGTGTAACCGCAGCCGTGCGATCGTCACCGTTGCAGGCACAGTGCGGCTTGTCCTAAGCTCGCGCGTGACCGGGCGACCTTGTACGTGCGGGAGACGTCCTCGAAACAAGGTCGCGCGGGGACGGGGGGCTTCGCTGCCGGCACGACCGTGTATCACGTGGTGGCCCGGGCGTGAGTCCAGAGAAGGCGACTGCCACGAAGATGCCACCCTCTGGGCCACGGCGCCGGAAGGCATCAGAGCGTGCAGGTCTCCCTTCGGATGCGGATTCGTCGCCTGCACGGGCGAGTGCGAAGTCGTGCGCGTCGCCTGCGCCGGCGCAGGCAGGCGCGGGCGGGCCCCGACTGACGTCAGTGCGACCTCAGCGCCCGCGCTGAGCCGCGGGAAGCCCCAGCGGCAGGCTGACCAGGCTGCGGGCGGCGAGCCCTGCCGCCACCGCCTTCAGCACGTCCAGCCACACGAACGGCGCCACGCCCGTGGCGATCGCTGCGCCCAGGCTGAGGTGGAGCTGCGCCGCCAGCCACACGGCGCCGAGCGCGTAGATGGGCACCACGCCGAGCAGGCCGGCGCCCACAAAGCGCGCGAGGGACGGGCGCCCGCGCGCGCAGACCACGCCGGTCACCACGGCCGCGAGCACGAAGCCCCACAGATAGCCGCCCGTGGGTCCGAAGAGCACGCCGAGGCCCGAGGTGCCGCCCGCGTACACGGGGGCGATAAGCCCGAGGGCGAGATACGCGAGCACGCTGAGCGCCGCCAGCCGCGGCCCCAGCAGCATGCCGGCGAGGAGCACGAACAGCACCTGCAGGGTGAAGGGCACGGTGCCGATGGGGATGCTCACCAGCGCGCCGCCGGCGATGAGCGCCGTGAAGAGGGCGGCGGAGGTGAGCTCGCGGGTGGTGAGGGGCGGCGATCGTTGCAGCAATCGTCAACCTTGTTCGCGTGAACAGAGGTGACAATCTACGAGGCCCCCGGGCGGGTGTCAAGGCTTAGACGGCAGCCGCCCGGGGGCCTTTCGGCGCCAACCGGGGTCGGCGCTCACCGTGTGTGCTCAGGGTCGGCGCTCGGGTCCGGCGCTCGGAGTGCGCTCTCGGAGTCGGCCCTCGGAGCGCGCCCTCAGATCTGCAGCGTCACATCGCCGCTGTGGAAGCGCCGGATCTGGCGCTGGGGCAGCTGGACGAGCAGGGCGCCGCGCTCGTCGATGCCGGCGGCGCGGCCGGCGACCGGGCCTTCGCGGGTCTGCACGCTCACGCCCTTGCTGAGCAGGTAGTCGCGGCGGCGGAAGCCG
>JAPLCM010000046.1 GCA_026392275.1 Actinomycetota bacterium
CCGGCGGCCAGGCCCTTGGCCAGGACCCGGCCTTCCGCGACGGCCTCACGCCGGCTCTCGGGCGAGAAGACTGGCTGCAACAGCTGGTCGAGCTGCTTCGGCTCGACGCGCATGAGCGCCTCCTGCGGCGTGATCATGCCCACTTCGCACATGTCGACGGCGATGCGGATGGCGGCCAGGCCGGTGCGCTTGCCGTTGCGCGTCTGCAGCATGAAGAGGCGGCCGTTCTCGATGGTGAACTCGAAGTCCTGCATGTCGCGCAGCTCGCGCTCCAGCGTCTGGCATACTTCGAGGAGCTGCTTGTAGGCGGGCGGGAAGACCTCAGCGAGCTCGCTCACGGGACGCCCCGTACGAACGCCGGCGACCACATCCTCGCCCTGCGCGTTCGTGAGAAACTCGCCGTAGAAGACGTTCTCGCCGGTGGCGGGGTCGCGGGTGAAGCCAACGCCGGTGCCGGACTCCTCGCCGGTGTTGCCGTAGACCATGGTCTGCACGTTGACGGCGGTGCCCCACGTGTCGGGGATGTCGTACATGCGACGATAGGCCACGGCGCGGTCGTTGCCCCAGCTGCCGAACACCGCCGTGATGGCGCCCCAGAGCTGCTGCAGCGGGTCGTCGGGAAAGTCGTTGCCGGTGCGCAGCTTGACGGCGGCCTTGAACTTCGCGACCAGGTCCTTGAGGTCGCCCTCGTCGAGGTCGGCGTCGGACTGGATATCCTTGGCCTCCTTGGCTGCCTCGAGGATCTCCTCGAAGGGATCGCGCTCGTCTTTGTCCTCAGGCTTGAGACCGAGCACGACGTCGCCGTACATGGAGACGAAACGGCGGTAGCAGTCGTAGGCGAAGCGCGGGTTGCCGGTCGCCGCGATGACGCCCTGCACGGTCGCGTCGTTGAGGCCCAGGTTGAGGATGGTGTCCATCATCCCGGGCATGGAGGCGCGGGCGCCGGAGCGCACGCTGATCAGCAGCGGGTCGGCGGCGTCGCCGAACTTCTTACCGGTGTCGGCCTCGAGGGCGGCGAGCGCGGCGGCCACCTGCTCGTCGACGCCGTCCGGGTAGCTGGTGTTGGCCGAGTAGTGGTTGCAGACCTCGGTGGTGATGGTGAATCCGGGCGGCACGGGCAGACCGATGCTCGTCATCTCGGCGAGGTTGGCCCCTTTGCCTCCGAGCAGGTTCCGCATGCTCTTGTCGCCCTCGTTGAACTGGTAGACCCATTTGCTCGACATCACGCACTCCTCGGGATAGGTGCCTTCTTCACGCCGACGCCAGCGGCAGGCGGCTGAACTCGCCTATGCGGCCGATCAGAGCTGTGACGGCGGCCAGCTGCGCCAGCCGGTTGCCGCGCACGGCGTCGTCGTCGGCCATGACCATCACGGCGTCGAAATAGCGGTCGACGGCCGGCCGCAGGCCGGCCGCTTCTTTCACGGCGCTCTCGATGTCCAGATGAGAGAGAGCGTTGAGCAGCGGCTCGCGCGCCGCCTCGCAGGCCGCGGCCAGCTCGCGCTCGGCGGCGTCGGCGAACAGCGCCGGGTCGACGGAGCGAGACCCGGCCGCCGCGTCTTTGGCGGCCAGCGCGGCGCAGCGGCTGTAGGCGGTCACGGCGTCTTCGAAGAAGTCGCGGCCGGCGAGCGCGGCGAAAGCACGCGCCCGGGCCGCCAGAGCCGGCATGTCGCCGGCCGGTACCGCCAGGGCCGCCTCCACGCTGGAGAACGCCAGCCCTTCGTCGAGCAGCAAGACCTGCAGGCGCTCGCGCACGAACGCCGCCGTCTCGGTGACGATGACGGCGCGCCGCTCGTCGCCCAGATCTTCGGCGCCCTGCAGCTCGAACTGGTCCACGGCCGAAGCCAGCAGACCGGCGAGCGGGAAGCGCAGGCCGTACTCGAGGGCGATGCGCACGATGCCCATGGCCGCGCGCCGCAAGCCGTATGGGTCTCGGGAGCCCGACGGCTTCTGGCCGGCGACCCACGCGCCGACGATATTGTCGGCCTTGTCGGCGATGGCGAGCAGCCCGCCGGCCAGCGTGCCCGGCAGCGGCGCCGTGGCCGAGAGCGGGCGGTAGTGCTCGCCGACGGCCGCGGCGATCGCGTCGCCGAGACCGCCCGACTCCGCATAGATGCCGCCCATGACGCCCTGCAACGTGGGGAACTCGATGACCACCTGGCTCACGAGGTCGGCCTTGGCCAGCCGCGCGGCCATGCGCAGTGTCTCGGCGAGCGGCGCCGACGAGCCATTACCGCCGGGGCGGGCGCCGGCGGCGCCGGGCCCGGCGGCCAGACCGGCCACCAACCCCTGCAGACGGTGCGCCTTGTCGGCGAGCGAGCCGAGCTTCTCGTGGAACACCACGTCGCCGAGGCGGTCGGCCATTGTGTCGAGGCCCTCGGCGACGTCGCGGTCGTAGGCGAACTCAGCGTCGTCCAGCCGGCCTTCGAGCACGCGCTCGTTGCCGTGCGTGACGAGGGCCGCCGCGCCGCGGTCTCCGTTGCTCACGTAGAGGAACGCCGGCATCAGTCGGCCGCCGCCGTCCCGCACCGGGAAGTAGCGCTGGTGGCTCTGCATGGCAGTGATGAGCATTGGAGAGGGCAGCCGCAGGTGAGCGGCGGAGAAAGCCCCGCGGGCGACGCTCGGCCACTCGGCGAGGTACACCGCCTCGGCGAGCACGTCGCCGGGGTCGGACCACTGGGCGTCGAGCTCGGCGGCGCACGCGTCGAGGCCCAGGACGATCAGGCGGCGCCGTTCCTGCTGCGAGACGATCACCTTCTGTTCCGCCAGGAGCTGCTCGTAGTGCTCGGCGCTGTCGATGACCAGCGACGCGCCAAGCACCCGGTGGCCCTGGCTCACGTCGCCGGAGGTGAGGCCGTAGAGGGTCGTCGCCACCGTCGTGCCGCCGAGCTTGCAGACCAGCCAGCGGATAGGCCGCGAGAAGCGCAGGTACTCCGCCTCGCCGGCGGGACGGCCGCCCCAGCGCATCCCGCGCGGGATCTGCAGCCCCGTGACCAGCGCCGAGATGAGACCCGGCAGGACAGCAGCCGCGTCGCGACGCTCGGCCTCGACGCGGACGACGGCGAACTCCTTGCCGTCGACCACCTCGCGACGGACGTCCTCGGGCCGGGCGCCGCGCGAGCGCGCGAACCCCAGCCCTGCCTTGGTGAGGCCTCCCGCGGCGTCGTAGGCGATCTCTGCCTTGGGGCCGCGGTAGTCGTCGGTCCTCGCGGTCTGTCGCTCGGGCACGCCCTGGGCAAGAACGGCGATGCGCCGCGGAGATACCAGCACCCTGAGAGCGAAGGCGGCGCTCTCGAGGAGGCGCTCGGCTTCGAGCAGCCTGTGCACGAGCCCCGGCGCCTCCGCGGAATCCTCGAGCTGGCGGAGCACCGACTCGCAGACCCTTGCCGGCAGCTCCTCGCAGCCGATCTCGATGAGGAGGGTGGTCATCCGCCGCCCTCCGCCGCCGGAGCGGCTTCGCCGCCGGCGCCCGCGCGGCCGTCGCCGACCACCTCGAGATAGAGGCCGGCGACCTTGCGCGCGAGATCGCGCACGCGGCCGATGTGCATCGTGCGGTCGGTGACGCTGATCGCGCCGCGCGCATCGAGCATGTTGAAGGCGTGGCTGCACTTGAGCACCTGGTCGTAGGCCGGACCGGGCAGACGCGCCTCGAGACAGCGCCCAGCCTCGCTCTCGTACTCGCGGAAGTGGCGGAAGAGCATGTCGGTGTCGGCGACCTCGAAGCTGTAGACGCTGAACTCCCGCTCGTTCTCGCGGTAGACGTCGCCGTAGGTGACGGTCACCGCGCGGCCGTCTTCGTCCCAGCGCGACCACACCAGGTCGTAGACGCTGTCCACGCCCTGCAGATACATCGCCAGACGCTCCAGGCCGTACGTGAGCTCGACGGTGATGGGGTCGAGGTCGACGCCGCCCAGCTGCTGGAAGTACGTGAACTGGGTGGCCTCCATGCCGTCGATCCAGACCTCCCAGCCCAGCCCCCAGGCGCCCAGGGTGGGGCCTTCCCAGTTGTCCTCGACGAAGCGCACGTCGTGCTTGCCGAGGTCGATGCCCAGCGCCACGAGCGACTGCAGGTACAGGTCCTGGATGTCCGGCGGCGAGGGCTTGATGACGACCTGGTACTGGTAGTAGTGACCGAGGCGATACGGGTTCTCACCGTAGCGCCCGTCGGCGGGCCGCATGGACGGCTCGACGTAGGCGGCGCGCCACGGGCGCGCGTCCAGGCAGCGCAGAAAGGTCGCCGGGTTGAACGTGCCGGCGCCGACCTCGGTGTGATACGGCTGCACGACGACGCAGCCCTGCTGTTCCCAGAAGGCCTGCAGCCGGCCGATGATCTGCTGAAACGTAGGCAGCTCGAGCGAGGCGGCTTTGCCCGGGGCGTGGTCGGTCACGTGTCCTTTCGGTCGGAAGCGCCGATTCTAGCAGGGCCGCCGCCGCCGGGCCAACGGCGGTGCGGGCGCGAGCAAAGGGCATGGACGAGTGTTCCATCGCCGCTGTTGTCAGTCACGGGTACACTGTGCGCTGACGGACGGCGTGAGTGGCGCCGTCCGTCTGGGGCGGCGCGACGGCGACGCGAACACCCGGTCACGGGTGCGACGGCGACGCGAGCGCCGCTTCTTCTCGTCTTGGGATCGGCGGTGGCTCAGCCCACGGCGCGCGCGAAGCGCAAGGCGCGCAGTCGCGTCCCCGTGTGGTAGCTGTACAAGTCGTGGACGTCGCGGAGCGCCTCGGCGACGGCCGCCGTGGGCTCCGCTGCGCGGAGCTCTGCCAGCGGCCGTCCCACGGCCTCGCGCAATGCCTCGATGGCCGCGGGCGTGATGGGCACGGCGTCGTCCAGGCATTTCTCGCACACGAGGCCGCCGCGCGCCGCCGAGAACCCCAGGGCGCGCTCGCCGCCGCCACACGCCGCACAGTGGTCGAGCACCGGCATGTAGCCGGCCTCGTAGAGAAGCTTGAGCAGAGCGCTCAGCACCAGCGGCGCCTCCAGAGCCGGCCCGTTCAAGCCCGCGTCGAGCTCCCTGAGCGTGTTGCGCAGGAGCGCGAAGACGCGTTCCTCAGGTTCGTGTTCCGGAGTCAGCCCCGCGACGGCCTCGCAGGCCACGGCCGCCGCGGTCAGAGCCTCGCGGTCGTCGCGCAGCCTAAGGAACACGTCCACGAGATGGGCCTGCGTGACCGTGTACAGCGTTCGCCCCTGGTAGAGCATGAGGTCACAGACGTTGTAGGGCTCCAGCCTGCCACCCCACCTGGACGTGGTCTTGCGCACGCCCTTGACCACCGCGTCGACGCGCCCCAGCTCGCGCGTGAACAGGCGCAGCATCCGGTCGGCCTCACCCAAGGGCCGTGAGTTGAGGACGATGGCGCGCGCCTTCACGCTCCGCACCGTCATCAGCCCCCGCCGTCGCCGGCCGAGAGGCGGGCGAAGACGACGCGCGGGATGCCGGCCAGATCGGCGCGCGCCTCCGCCGGCCTGAAGGCGCC
>JAPLCM010000162.1 GCA_026392275.1 Actinomycetota bacterium
CAGCGCACCTTCACGCTGCTGGGCCAGAAGTTCAACGCGCGCGTCGTCCTGATCACCATGAACCAGACGACACGCAAGGATTCGGGCGGCGTGGACGCGTTCGACCCGGGCGACTACCCCATCATCCAGCAGTCCTTCGCCTCCGGCCGCCCGACTCAGGGAGTGTTCATCACCTCCTCGGGCCGCTACGCGGCCACCGCCGTCCCGCTGGCGGACGAGCAGGGTGGGACGGTGTTCGGCGTGGTGCTCGTCATCGCGCCGCTCAGGGACGTCGACGCCGCGGTGGCGGCCGTCCAACGTCAGCTGTTCTTCGCCGCGGTCCTAGCGCTCGGCGTTAGCCTCCTGCTCGGCTATCTGGCCTCGTACTTCATCGCCCGGCGCCTGAAGCGCATCGAGCGCAGCGCCGAGGCCATCGCCGGCGGCGACCTCACTGCCACGGTGGCCGTCACAGTCGAGGACGAGATCGGGCAGCTGGGGGCGACCTTCAACACCATGGCCGTGCGGCTGCGCGGCGCGTTCGCCCAGGTCGAGTACGAGCGCGACCGCGTCGAGGTGCTGCTCAACGACCTCAGTGAGGGCGTCATCGGCCTCTCGGAGGAAGGCACGGTCACCATCGCCAACCCGGCCTCCGCCGAGCTGCTCGACGAGCCCGTGCCAATCGGCGCCGGGCTCGACGAGACCTTCCCCGCCGATGTCGCCGAGGCATGGCACGAGTCACGCCGCGAAGACGAGACACAGGCGGTGGTCTTCGTGCACGGCGAGCGCACCCTGGAGGCCACCACGTATCCGGTCGCCGGCGCCGCCGACTTCACCTCCATCGTCGTCTTGCGCGACGTCACATCCCAGGCACGCCTTGAACGCGCGCGCCGCGACCTCATCGCCAACGCCTCACATGAGTTCAAGACGCCGCTCTTTTCGCTGGCCGGCTTCCTCGAGATCATCGACGAAGGCAACGTGGACGCCGACGAGCAGCGCGAGTTCCTTCAGCTCATGCGGCAGCAGGTCGACCGCCTGCGCAACCTCGCCGTGAGCATGCTCGACCTCTCGCGGGTGGAGGCAGGCTCCATCGAGATGCAGCCCGAAGACGTCGATCTTGAGGCCGTGGCCCGCTCTGTCCTCGACGAGTTCCAGGTGCAGGCGCAGGCCAAGGATCTCACGCTCGCCGTGGACGACGGCGAGGCCGTGACGGCGTGGTGCGACGAGCATCGCCTCGCACAGGTCCTGCGCGCGCTCGTGGACAACGCCGTCAAGTTCTCGCCGCAGGGCAGCAGCGTGCATGTGGCTACCCGCGCCGAGGCCTCGTGGGCGACGCTGGTCGTCAGCGACGACGGACCGGGGATCCCTGCGGCGGAGCTGGCGCACGTCTTCGAGCGCTTTCACCGCGGCAGCGAGGAGCGCGCCACCACGTCGGGCGCCGGGCTGGGACTCTCGATCGCCCGCGAGCTCACCGAGATGATGGGCGGCAGCATCCGCGCCGACTCGGGCGGCGGCGGCGCGCGCTTCTCCGTGCGCCTGCCGCGCGCTCCTCGGCGGCGCGCCCAGATCAGTGATTCATAATCCTTAATCACTCCGGGGGTGTTACTCAACACGCCCCTGCGAGCACTTAACACCCAACGGACATCATCGTGGGCAACGGGAGAGCGGCGACGCGCTGTGTGTGCGCCGCCTCCGCACCCACCAGCTGTGACAACGAAGGGAACGCAATGGTCAAGATGAGAGCATTCCTCGTAGGGCTCGGGGGCGGCGCCGTCGGCGCCGCGCTCGTGGTCCTCGTCCTTGTGCTGGTATTCAACTTCGGAGAGGTCAAGCAGACGGTCGTTCAGAGGGCCGCCGAGACGCCGGCCGTGTACACGCCCACGATCGGCGACGGCCAGTCGCCCGAGCAGATCTACCAGACCCTCTCGGGCGGCGTCGTCATGGTGCTTTCCGACTTCGCCAGCACCGGCACCGACCAGTTCGGCCAGACGCAGAGCGGCCAGGCGCTCGGAACCGGGTTCGTCGTCGACAACGACGGTTACATCCTCACCAACGCCCACGTCGTCGAGGAGAACGGTCAGCAGGCCAGCGGCGTCACCGTGGTCTTCAACAAGGGCGGTTCCGAGACGCAGCGGGTCAAGGGCGAGCTCATCGGCGTGGACGTCGGCAGCGACGTCGCCGTCATCAAGGTCGACCCCAGCGCCGTGACGCTCAACCCGCTGCCGCTGGGCGATTCCTCCAAGGTGGCCGTTGGCGAGCCCGTGGTCGCCATCGGCAACCCCCTGGGTTACGACTTCTCGATCACCTCGGGCATCGTCTCCGCCACGGGCCGAAGCCTTCAGGCGCCCAACGGCCAGACCATTCCCAACGGCATCCAGACCGATGCTGCCATCAACCAGGGCAACTCCGGCGGACCGCTCATCGACGGCAATGGCAAGGTGATCGGCATCAACGAGCAGATCGCCTCGCAGGGCGGTGGCAACGACGGCCTCGGCTTCGCCGTACCGATCAACACCGCGATCCGCTCGCTCGACCAGCTGCGCGCCACCGGGGAGGTCCAGTATGCCTGGATAGGGGTCGGGATGCAGACCATCACCAGCGACGTCGCGAGCACCTTCAACATGAAGACCCAGGGGGGAGCCCTCGTCGAGAAGGTGTATCCGGACAGCCCGGCGGCCAAGGCCGGAATCAAGGCCGGGGATCAGACGGTCACCGTCCAGGGCCAGCAGTTCACGATCGGCGGCGACGTGATCACCGCCGCCGACGGGCAGGCGATCGCAAGCGCCGACGAGCTGAGCGCCTTCATCACGCAGAAGAAGCCCGGCGACAAGGTCACGCTCACTGTCGAGCGGGACGGCAAGACGCAGGACATCTCCGTCACGCTCGCGGAGCGGCCCGCGAACCTCTGAGAGACGCCACCACACTCGCCGAGTGAAGGTCGCAGCGGGCGGGCGGCGCGGATGCGCCGCCCGCCCGCGCTCCCGTTCGGGCATCCCCACTAGACCGGGTAGATGCCCCACTTTTTTTGACACGCACCGGCAAGTCGGTGTATACCTGTCTTCCAGGGTCGCAGCGTCGCCTTGGGGAGCCGCCCGCATGACGCCGCCGTCCAAGGAGAACCGTTTGCCCACGCAGCCACTCGCCGCTCGCATGCAGGCGCTGCTCCCCGTCGTCCAGGGTCTGGCCGAGATGTTCGGCCCAGACTGCGAGGTCGTCCTTCACGACGTCGGCCGGCTCCCTCACTCCATTGTCGCCATCGAGAACGGCGCCGTGACCGGGCGCACCGTCGGCGACGTGCCGACCGACCGCATGCTCCGCAGCCTCCGCAACCCCGGCGAGACAAGCGATGTGCGCGTCTACGTCTCGTCGCACGACGGCAAGGTCCTCAAATCGCTCGCCGTGACGCTGCGCGACGAGGACGGCGAGCCGTTCGGCCTGCTGGGCCTCAATTTCGACATCTCCGAGATCGTCCAGGCACAGCATGCGCTGGCCAACGTGACGGCGCTCGGCCGCCGCGACGGCGCCGCTACCCCCGAGACCGGCGAGATCTTCGCCGCCGACATCCGCGAAGTGGTCGCCGGCATGATCGCCGCGATCTTCGCCGAGATGGCCAAGACGCCGGCCGCCATGTCACGCGAAGAGAAGATGGAGGTCGTCAAACGACTCGAGGAGCGTGGCGCCTTTCTCGTGAAGCGTTCCGCCGAGCAGGTCGCCGAGGCTCTCGACCTCTCGCGCTACACGATCTTCAGCTATCTCAAGGAGATCCGCCACGGCGACGCTGCCGGCGGGCGGCCTTTGCCTGCCCCCAAGCGATCGGCGCACGCGGCCGGCGCGGGACGCCGTTCGACCGGAGGTAAGAAGTGACCTGCGGAGGCACCAGCGCCACGAAGGCGCGCCCCGACGCGGCCACGGTGGGCAGCCTTTGCGACATCATCGCAGGCTCAGGCTGCCGCTCGCTGGCCGTCATTGGCCTGGTCAAGAACGCCGGCAAGACCACCGTCGTCAACGCCCTTATGGCGAACTGCCCCCATTTGTTCGGTCTGACCTCCCTGGGCCTCGACGGCGAGCGTGTCGACCACCTCACCGGCCTGGCCAAACCACGCATCGCGCCGCCGGGCGGGACCTTGGTGGCCACCACCCGGGGTTCACTCGAGCGCTCGCGCTACACCATGGAGGTGCTGGAGGAGCTGCCGTTCCACACGCCCTTGGGGCGCGTGCTCATAGGCCGCGCCGGCACCGAGGGCCACGTCGAGGTAAGCGGGCCCACGACACTGGCGGAGCTGGCCGTGACCATCGAGCGACTTCAGGCGCACGGCGCCGAGCAGGTGCTCGTCGACGGCGCCATCAACCGCATCGGCAGCGCCTCGCCGCGTGTGAGCGACGGCGTCGTGGTCGCCACGGGCGGCATGGTCGGCGACACGCTGGCCGACGTGCTCGAGACCACCGCGGCGACCCTCGACATGCTACTGCTGCCTGCGGTAGCCGATGAGACGCGCGCGCAGCTGGCGCCGCACCTGGCGCCGCACCTGGCGCCGCAGCTAGCGCAGGGTGCGCGCGCGCTGTCCTTCGACGCCTGCGGTGTGGTCACGCCGCTGGAGTTCGGCACCGTCGTCGGCGAGGGCGTCACGGTGGCCCGCGAGGTCGAGCGGCTGGGCACGCGCACGCTGTTCATCGGCGGCGCCCTCACGCAGGAGTTCGTCGACGATCTCACGCGCGTGCTGCCGCCACGCCGCGAGCTGCGCGTCGTGGTGCGCGACGCCACCGTGCTGGTGCTCCCGGCGGCCTCAGTGCAGCGCTGCCGCAAGCGTGGCATCGCCCTCGAAGTGCTCACGCCGCTGCGCGTCTTGGCCGTCACCGCGAACCCGTTTCGCGTGCCACGGCCCTATCAGCCCAGGGTCTTCTTCGACGCGGTCGCCGGCGCCGTGGGCGACCGCGTGCCCGTGTTCGACGTCGTGAACGGCCGCGCCTCGCTGCCCGGCGAGTCGCGGCGGCCCGGCATGGTCTCTCCCTGAAGGAAAGAGGGTGATGCAGTGAACGATGCGCTCCGCTTGAACGGCGCCCTGGTCGACCGCGCCCGCGCGGCCGCCGACGCCATCGCCGACGATATCCAGCAGCACATCGAAGAACACACGACCGACACCACCGAGCGCGCCACGCTGCGCCTGCTCGGCATCGCCGGCGTCAACGAGATCGACGTGCCGCTGGTGAACGTCGTCATCGAGCACGCCCGCGAGCTGCTCCCGGGCGGCATCATGCGGCCGTTCGTCGACCTGATGATCGAGACCGGCACGAGCGCCCAGCAGGCCGCCGCCGGCGTGGCCGCCGGTGAGCTGACCCTGGCGGAGGTGCCGCGCGAGCGGCGCGCCGCCGCAGAGGCGCGCGCCGCGGAGCTCGCCCGCGAGGGCGTCGCGCGCATCGATGCCGTCCGCCGGCGTCGCAACGAGCTCGTGGCCGAGACCGGCGAAGCCGTCAAGCCGTATGTGTACGTGATCGTCGCCACCGGCAACATCTATGAGGACGCCGCCCAGGCCAAGGCAGCCGCCCGCGCCGGCGCCGACGTCATCGCCGTCATCCGCACCACAGCGCAGAGCTTGCTCGACTACGTGCCCTTCGGAGAGACGACTGAGGGCTTTGGCGGCACCTATGCCACCCAAGAGAACTTCCGCCTCATGCGCGCCGCCCTCGACAAGGTCGGCGCCGAGCTGGGCCGCTACATCCGCCTGTGCAACTACGCCAGTGGCCTCTGCATGCCCGAGATCGCCACCATGGGCGCGCTCGAGCGCCTCGACATGATGCTGAACGATTCCATGTACGGCATCATCTTCCGCAACATCAACATGAAGCGTACGTTCGTCGACCAGTACCTCTCGCGGCTCATCAACGCCCGTGCCGGTATCATCATCAACACCGGCGAGGACAACTACCTCACTACCGCCGACGCCTTTGAACAGGGCTTCACCGTCGTCAGCTCCGACTTCATCAACGAGGCGTTCGCGCTGCGCGCCAACCTGGAACCCTGGCAGATCGGGCTCGGGCATGCCTTCGAGATCAACCCTGCGAAGCCTGACCAGGTCGTCTACCAGATCGCCGACGCGCAGCTCGTCCGCCAGCTCTTTCCGGGCTACCCGCTCAAGTACATGCCGCCCACCAAGTACATGCCCGGCGACATCTTCCACGGCCAGGTCATCGACGGCATGTTCAACTTCACCGGCATCTTCACGGGCCAGGAGATCATGCTGCTGGGCATGCTCACCGAAGCTCTGCACACGCCGCTGCTCCAGGATCGCTACCTGAGCATCAAGAACGCCAAGTACGTCTTCGAGAGCTGCCGCGATCTCGCGAGCGAGGTCACGTTCAAGCCGGGCGGCATCATCGAGCAGCGTGCCAACGACCAGCTGCGAAAAGCCGCCGAACAGCTCGAGGAGGTCCGCGAGATCGGGCTCTTCGAGGCGCTCTCGCGCGGCATGTTCGCCGACGTCAAGCGCGATCCCAAGGGCGGGCGCGGCGGCGAGGGCGTCTTCAGGATCGCCGCCGACTACTTCAACCCGTTCTTCGCGGCGCTGCGCGACGGCCGCATGAGCGGCGCGCCCGCCGGCCCGCCACCCGGCGGCCCAGCCTCCGGCACCGAAGGGGGGCGCTGATGCTAGTACGACCGTATGGTGATACTCGTAATGACGGCGTCATGCAATTCTCATTCACCCTGCCGATCGCCTACTCCATCAAGGCCGCCGACATCGGCAAGCAATATCTGGAGAAGCTCGGCTTCCACACCGTAGCTATCGCCGAGTGCAAGTCCATCGACCCCGAGTACACGTTCTACGTGGCCTACGGCCGCACCGACACCGGTATCGACCCCGACGAGGTCAAGGGCGACTACCTCGAGGTCGAGGAGATGGACTACTACGCCATCAACGCCATCATCAAGGAGAAGCTCGGGCGCAAGCTCCGCGTCGTGGGCGCGGCTATCGAGAGCGACGCACACACCGTGGGCATCGACGCCATCATGAACATGAAAGGCTTCGCGGGGAACTACGGGCTGGAGCGCTATCCGGAGATGGATGCGCTCAACCTGGGCTCGCAGATCCCCTGCGCGCAGCTCCTGAAGACGGCGCTCGAGCGCGACGCCGACGCCATCCTCGTGAGCCAGATCGTCACGCAGAAGAACATCCACGTCCAGCACCTCACCCAACTCATTGAGCTGCTCGAGGCTGAGGGCGTGCGTGAACGTTTCGTGATCGTGGTCGGAGGACCACGCCTCAATAACGCGTTCGCCAAGGAACTCGGCTACGACGCCGGCTTCGGGCCGCGCACCACGCCGCTCGAGGTGGCGGCATTCCTGGCGCAGGAAGTCGTGCGTCGTCACGAAGAGGCGTGACGACGTCGTGTCCACAGATCGATCATCAACCAATGTGTCGTGATGCAGGGCGTGATCCATGCGGGCTCTGCAGATCGACGCGCACAGGCTCGAGGAGGCACCAGTGTCTGACAGCGATATCTTGATTCTCTCTGCGGTCCGCACCGCCCAAGGCCGCTTCATGGGCGGGTTCGCCAAGACGCCGGCCATCGATTTGGGCGCCCTGGTCATGAAGGAGGCGCTGGGCCGCGCCGGCGTCACGGGCGAGCAACTCGAAGAGGTCATCTTCGGCAACGCCATCCAGGCGGGCCTGGGCCAGAACTCTGCCCGCCAGGCCGAGATCAAGGCCGGCATCCCCGTCGAGGTGCCGGCGGTCACCATCAATCGCGTCTGCGTCTCGAGCGCGGCCGCTATGGCGATGGCGGCAAACGCCATCAAGGCCGGCGACGGCGACCTCTTCCTGGTCGGCGGCATGGAGAACATGACCCGCGCGCCGTGGGTGTTGCAGAACGGCCGCAGCGGGTACCGCATGGGCCTGCCCACCGACACCATGTACGACGCCATGGTGTGGGACGGCCTCTGGGACGCCTTCGGCAACTACCACATGGGCGTGACCGCCGAAAACCTCTGCGAGCAGTTCGGTATCACCCGCGAACAGCAGGACGAGGTCGCCTACAGGAGCCATGTCAATGCCGTGGCGGCGATCGACGGCGGCCGCTTCAAGGACGAGATCGTCCCCGTTGTGATCCCTCAACGCAAAGGCGACCACGTGGTCATCGACACCGACGAGTGCCCGCGCCGCGACGCCAGCCTCGAGGCGATGGCGAAGCTCAAGCCGTTCTTCAAGGAGGGCGGCGTCGTGACTGCTGGTAACGCCTCGGCGCTCAGCGACGGCGCCAGCGCCATCGTCCTCTCGTCTCGCCGGAAGGCCTCTGAGCTGGGCCTCAAACCGATCGCCACCCTGGTGAGCTACGCCACCGCGGCGTGCGCGCCCGAGATCATGGGCCTCGGCGAGACCAAGGCCGCCCGGCTGGCGCTCCAGAAGGCGGATCTCACCGCCGGGGACGTCGACCTCGCCGAGCTCAACGAGGCGTTCGCATGCGTGGCCGCCCTCGCGACACGCGAGATCGGCCTCGACCCCGCCATCGTCAACGTAAACGGCGGCGCCGTGGCCCTCGGCCACCCGCTCGGCAACACCGGCACACGCATGGTGGTGACGCTCATCCACGAGCTGCAGAAGCGTGGCAAGACGATCGGCCTCACCGGCGCCTGCGTCGGCGGCGGTCAGGGCGCCGGTTCGGTCATCAAGGTAGAAGGCTAAGCAAACCGTCGGAGAACGCCCCGCACGCAGAAGCGGCTCATGCAGTCGATCGCGGCGCGGGCACACCCCGCAGAGGGGAAGGAGAGGGAATGAAGGAAGGCGACAAGTTCGGCGCCCATCGGGTCATCGAGCCCAAGGGGGTTCTGCCACAGCCGTCGAAGCGCGTCGACAACACGATGGATATCTACGACAACGAGATCCTCATCGACGTCGACACGCTGAACGTCGATGCGGCAAGCTTCACGCAGATCGAAGAGGCCGAGGGCGGCGACGTGCAGAAGATGGCGCGTCACAGCCTCGACATCATCGCCAGCCGCGGAAAGCACCATAATCCCGACACGGGCTCGGGCGGTATGCTCCTCGGCACCGTCAAGGAGATCGGCCCCAAGCTCGCCGGCCGCGACATCAGGGTGGGCGATCGCATCGCGACGCTGGTTTCGTTGTCGCTCACGCCGCTCAAGGTCGACGAGGTCATCTCGATCAACAAGGACACCTGCCAGGTCAAGGTCAAGGGTCAGGCCATCCTCTTCGAGACCGGCATCTACGCGAAGATGCCCGCCGACATGGACGAAGCGCTCGCGCTCGCCATCCTCGACGTGGCCGGCGCTCCGGCGCAGGCCGCCAAGCTCTGCAGGCCGGGCCAGACTGTGTTCATCATCGGCGCCGGCGGTAAGAGCGGCCTCCTGTGCGCCTATGAGGCACGCAATCGCGTCGGTGTCACCGGCAAGGTCATCGGCCTCGTGCACGGCAACGCCGGCAAGAAGCGCCTGGAGAAGACCGGCTTCTGCGACCACATCTTCCAGGGCAGCGCCACCGACCAGCTGTTCGTGTACGAAGAGGTCAAGAAGGTGACGGACGGCGAGATGGCCGACCTCACCATCAACTGTGTCGACATCCCTGACACCGAGATGGCCTCGGTCCTCGCGACGAAGGACGATGGCACGGTCTACTTCTTCAGTATGGCCACAAGCTTCACGTCGGCCGCGCTGGGCGCAGAGGGCATCGGCGCCGACACCACCATGCTCATCGGCAACGGCTACACCAGGCATCATGCCGAGATCTCGTTGGACGACGTGCGCCGGAGCCCGATCCTCATGGAGATCTTCAAGGAGACGTATGCCACCGGCGCCGGCAATGCCGAGCCGGTGAACATGAAGGCGTAGCACGCTGGATCCGAGTGACGGCCGGCACGAGTGACAAGAAGAGGCCCCGGACGGGGCCTCTTCTTGTTTGCCCCGGCTCGCGCGGCCCAAGGTGTTTCACGTGAAACACGCCCGCGCGCCGCGCCAGGACGCCGGGTCGAGCACCGCGCAGAGAGCATGACCGAGGCCACTGTTTCACGTGAAACAGTGGCCTCGCCGGCCGGCGGGCATCACGACGGCGGCGGGGCGGGCGCCTTGTCGCGCCCGCCCGCCGCCTCATCACTCAGCGCGGCGTCCTTCAAATCACCCTCAGTAGCTGGCGCCACCCATCATGCCGCCGCCGTAGCCGGTGCCTTGGCTGCCGGTGCCCGAACCCGGGCCGGCGCATCCCGCGCCGCCGACGCCGCCACAAGAGCCATTACCACCATTGCCCATCATGCCGCCGCCACCCATCATGCCGCCCTGACCGCCACACGCACCCGGCCCGGCACCCTTGGGTACCTGGATGCCGAACTGCTCAAACAACGCCTTCATGTCGTTCCAGTGCTCGGTGCGAAGAGCCTTAAGAGCGGCCCGCGCCTCAGTGCTGCGAGGGCTGGCGCCGTACTTGGCGTACCACGCCTGCATCTCCTGGCGATGCTCGTCTCTCAGCGCCTGCATGGCTTCCGCAGCTTTCGGGTTGTTCATGAGCTGGCCACAGGCGGCCCGGCCGCGAAACGGGTTCTTGACCTTGGCGGCGCCCGACGCGACAGCCACCACAGACAAACCCACTACGGCCACCGCGGCCGCGATGACGATCATCTTCCAATGCTTTCTCACGGGCGTACTCCTTACGTCGAACGCGCCGTCTGCGCGCGCTTCTTGTTGCCGAGGCCGCCCACGATCGGGAGCCGAGGCCTGTTTCGCTTACGAGCCTACACTCAACTTGTGAAGAACCTTTGAACCGCCTCTGCCGGACTTGTGAACAGCCGTGCTCAGAGTCCGCGAAGCGTCCGCGAGAGCTCCGCGTAGTCCTCGCGGGTGATATCGCCACGCCGGTAGACGGCCTCCAGCGTCACGATCGCAGCGTCGCGCCCGGGCGGCTGACGGCGAAGCTCCACGCGCGCCGGGCGACGACGGACAGTGGCCCCACGGATGATCAGGACCAGCGTGGCCGCCCCGAATGCAGGGACGATCAGTGCCTGTCTCAGCGCGACAGGGTCTATGCCGAGCAGACGCTCCATGACGTCTCCTCTCGCCGCGTGCCCTGGGCAGCCACGAAAGGGTCGCGGCTTCCGGTCGTGCAGCGAGAAGCCTGACACCCCTTTCTTGAGTTGTTGTGAAGGCGCGCTGCTCGCGCGTGGAGTCTCACCGCGTTCCTGGTACGCGGCGGACGTCCGACTGGCGCGCCGCCGAGTCGGGTAAGTACGCAGAGCCCATCCACACGATCTTGTACGCGGAGGAACACTCGTGACTGAGGAAGACGTCCGGCGGGCGCTGGCCGCCGTCAAGGACCCCGAGTTGCAGAAGGGCATCGTGGAGCTCGGCATGGTACGCAACATCGTGGCCGACGCGGAGCGCGTCGGAGCCACCATCGTTCTGACGACCGCAGGGTGCCCGTTGCGGAACCAGATCCGCGCGGAGGCGGAGCAGGCGCTTGAGGCGATCGCGGAAGGCCGCCGCGTCGAGGTGAGACTCGACGCCATGTCGTGCGACGAACGCGATGCGCTGGCGGCGCGCCTCAGCGACCGCCAAGAGCTGACGCAGAGCCTCTTCGGCCCCGGATCGAAGACACGGACCATCGCGATCGCCAGCGGCAAGGGCGGCGTCGGCAAGTCCACGGTGACCACGAATCTCGCGGTCGCCCTGGCCGCTCAGGGCCACGCCGTGGCGCTCATCGACGCCGATGTGTATGGCCCCACCATCCCCCTGATGATGGGGCTGGCGGCCGTACCTCCGGAGATGCACGACGGCAAGCTCATCCCGCCGGAAGCCCACGGCGTCAAGGTCGTCTCCATGGGCTTCTTCCTGCCCGACAACGAGCCGGTGATCTGGCGCGGGCCGATGCTGGGGCGCGCCATCGAGCAGTTCCTCGGGGACGTGCTGTGGGGCAGCCCCGACTTCCTGCTCATCGATCTCCCGCCGGGAACCGGCGACATCGCTCTCACGATCGCGCAGATGATCCCGGGCGCCGACATGATCATCGTCACCACTCCTCAGGAGGCGGCCGCCAGAACGGCGATCAAGGCGGCCAAGATGGCGCGGATGACCAAGCAGCATGTGCTCGGCGTGGTGGAAAACATGGCCTACTACGTCTGCCCTGATTGTGACAGCCGCCACTACATCTTCGGGCGGGGCGGCGCCTTCGAGATTGCCCGCCTGATGGACTCGCGCCTCCTCGGGCGCATCCCTCTCGATGAGGCCACCAGGCAGGGCGGAGATACAGGCTTGCCGGCCGCCCTTGACCCCTCGACGCCGGTCGGCGCCGCGTTCGCCGACATCGCTCGTGAGCTCGTCGCGCCCAGCGGCGAGCGAGACCACACCACGAAGCGGAGCTGACTGAAGAGCATCGCGCAGACGGCCGCCAGGAACGCGATCCTAGGCGGTGAGAAAGGAGCAGAGGTACTCGCCGACGCCCCTGTCGGTGTCGGAGCACCTCAGGGTACTCAGGAGCCGGCACAGCGTG
>JAPLCM010000147.1 GCA_026392275.1 Actinomycetota bacterium
GGCGCAGCTTCACTGCACGTCACCTCTCAGTTCTGCGGTAGCCAGCCGGCGGCGCAGCTGGCGGATGCGGGCTTGCACGCTGCCGTCGACGATCACGTCGCCGACGCGCAGCACGAGGCCGCCGATGATGCCCGGGTCGACGTGCACCGCGAGCTCGACGCGGCGGCCGGCGGCCTCCGCGACCCGCGCGAGGATCTTCTCGTGGGCGGCCGCGGTGAGCTCCAGTGCCGAGGTCACCTCGACTCTGACGAGGTCGGCCTCTGTGGCGGCGAGCGCCTCGTAGGCCTCGCGCAGCTCGGCGACGAGGCCGAAGCGGCCGCGATCCAGCAGGAGCCGGAGCGTGTTGGCCACCAGCGGCTGGCCGCCCCGCGTGATCTCGACGAGGATGCGCTGCTTTGCGGAGGTGTCGATCTGCGGATCGGCGAGCACGTCGCGCAGCGACGCCGAGGCCGCGAGAGCGGCGACGAAGTCGCCCAGATCGCGGCCCACCGGCGCAACGGCGCCGGCGTCGCGGGCGGCGTCGAAGAGGGCGCGCGCATACACGCGGGCGACGTTCTCTGCGCTCAACGCTGGTTCCCCATCCCCAGCTGGTCGACGTTCATTTCCGCGAGCGCTTCGTCGATGAGGCGCTCCTGGTCGGCGGCGTTCAGGCTGCCGGCGGCGACCTTCTCGGTGGCCAGCGCGGTGAGCTCGGCGATCTGACCCTTGAGCTCACGCAATGCGGCGCGCGTGTCGCGCTCGATCTGCTCGTGAGCCTGGGTGAGCACGCGCTCGGATTGAGCCTTGGCCGCGGCCAGGATCTCAGCCTTCGCGTGCTCGCCGGTGGTGCGCGAACGCTCGAGGATGTTGTCGGCCTCGCCGCGCAACTTGGCCAGGGTGGCCTTGTACTCGTCGAGCAGGCGATGCGCCTCGGCACGTGTCTGCTCGGCGGCATCCGTGCTGTTCTGGATGTCGGCGCGGCGCTCGTCGATGATCTTCTGGATGGGCCCGAAGGCGAACTTCCAGAGGATGAACAGGGCGATGCCGAACGTGATGAGCGTCCAGACCATGAGGCCCCACTCGGTGTTCAGCATGTGGTTCTCCGATCTCCCGTGCGAATCGCGGCGTCAGGCCACGAAGACGAGGATCAGGGCGACCACGAACGCGTAGAGCGCCACGGCCTCGGTCACGCCGATGCCGATGAACATGTTGGTGCGGATGTCGCCGGCGACTTCGGGCTGACGGGCGATGGCCTCGAGCGCCTTGCCGATCATGATGCCGAGACCCACGCCCGGGCCGATAGCGCCCAGACCCATGGCCAGGCCAGCGCCCAGCAGTTTGGCAGCGTCAGAATCCATTCAGAAACCTCCTGGGTAAGTATGACCGCACACTTCAGTGATCCTGGTCGAGGGCACCGCCGATGTACACGGCGGAGAGGATGGCGAAGATGAAGGCCTGGATGAAGGCCACGAAGATCTCGAACATGTAGATGAGCACGGAGCCGCCCTGCAGCACGAGGGCGGCGAGGTAGTTCTGAAAGATGAGCGCCATGGCGAAGAACACGCCGAGGATGGCGTGCCCGGCCAGCATGTTGGCGAACAGACGCACGGAAAGAGAGACCAGGCGGAAGACCTCGCTGACCACGTGGATCACCCAGATGAGCTGCTTGAGCACCGGCGGCGCGGTGGAAGGGGCCCAATTCACGAAGTAGCGGAAGCCGTTCTTGCGGATGCCGGCGTAGTGGGTGAACACGAACGTGAAGAGCGCCAGCGTGAGCGTGACGTACAGGCTGGCGGTGGCGGCGTAATAGGACGGCTGCCAGTTCTCGCCGAGCGGCAGCGGCAGGAGCCCGATGAGGTTGGAGGCGAGCACGAAGAAGAACACCGCCCCGATGTAGGGGAACCACGTGGCCTTGCCGCTCTTCATGACGTCGCCGACGATGTTGTCGCGGGCGAGCTCGTAGAGGACCTCGACGATGTACTGGAAGCGGCCCGGCTGCTTCTTGATCGTGCGGCTGATAACGAGGGAAAGGACTACAAGGACGGCCGTGGCGACCCACAGTTCGATCACGGCCTTGTTGACCGACAGGTCGACGCCCGCCAGCGAGGGAAGGCTGATGATGGGATGGAGGGTGAACTCGTCGGCGACCGAGAACTCCTGCTTGGCGCCGCCCGGCAACACGGCGAGCAGCGCCACAGCGCCCAGAGCGATGAACCCGAAGATGCCCCATTTCACCTTGCGGGTCAACGGACGCCCGCCTGGCGTGCCGCCCCGGGCGGGAGCGGATAGGTGAACAGGCGCACGCACACGTACACGCTGAACGAGGCGAGGAAGGCGAGGGCCGCGGTGGCGAAGTCGGGCCTCGAGAACACGCCGATGAGGATGAGGACGCCGAGCACGAGCGCGAAGCGCAGGACCATGCCGCCGAGGGCAACGCCCAGCGCCGCGCCGAAAGGCACGGCGGCCCCGCGTCGCCAGGCCAGCGCCTCGAGCGCCCAGTAGCCGAGGCAGAGGGCGGCGCCCAGGGCGGCCGCCCATACCGACTGCCCCAGCAGCCCGGCGACCACGGCGCTGGCCACGGTCATGGCGCCCAGAAACAGCGGTGCGATGGCTTGTCTAGGCACGTGCCGGTCCTTCCCGGTCGTCGTCATTTCGTCTCCAGATAGATGGCGTACAGCGCCAGCGCGAACCCTGCGAACACGCCGATCACCGTGAACAGCGGGAAGGTCTTGACGAGCCAGTCGATGCCGGCCCCGACGCCGAGGCCGGTGACGACGCCTCCCAGCAGCAAAAAGGCGACCGACTCGGCCGACGTGGATGAGCCTTTCTTGTCGTCGCCCCGCCTGTCATCCGGTGATTGCAAGGTCACACTCTACCTGCCGCTTCGGGGGCCTGCAACGCGGCCGCGCTCGTCGCCGGGGTCGTCCGCGACGCCCGCGGCGAGAGGATCGGGCAGCCCGCGCCGCCCCGAACGGTAGCGGCTCAGCAGCTGCGCCATGTACACGGTGGCGACGGTGGCGGCGACGCCGAGCACGGCCATGGCGGGAGCGTTGTTGCGCTGCACCGCGATGGCGAGCCCGCTGAGCAGCAGGCACCAGCTGTAGAGCAGCAGGACGCTCTTGCGCTGCGAGAACCCGTGTACGAGCACGAGGTCGTGGTGCACGTGGTCCTGCCCCGGCGAGTAGAACGGCACCCCGCGGCGCCAGCGACGCCAGACGATGAGGGACAGATCGACGAACGGGACGCCGAGGACGAGGAGCGGCAGCACGAGGGCGATGGCCGCGGTGCCCTTCATCACGCTCTGCACGCTCAGACAGGCGAGGACGAAGCCGAGCAGCATCGAGCCGGCATCGCCCATGAAGATGCTGGCCGGGTGGAAGTTGAAGCGCAGGAACGCGAACGTCGCGCCGGCGAGCACGGCGGCGACCACCCCCGCCGCCGGGAAGCTGGTGCTCAGCGAGATCACGCAGAAGGTGAGCGCGGCGATGCCGCAGACGCCCGCGGCAAGGCCGTCGAGGCCATCGATGAAGTTCACCATGTTGATGATCATCGCCATCCAGAACGCCGTGACGAGGACTGAGACGGCGGTCGGGAAATAGACCATGATCTCGGTGAACGGCACGCCCATGCGGTTGATGCGGATGTCGAAGAAGATGGCCACGCTGATGGCCAGCAGCTGGCCGATGAACTTGATGATCGGCTCGAGCTCGTAGAGGTCGTCGAACAGGCCCACGGCCACCACGATGGTGGCGCCCCCGATGATGCCCCAGATCGGGCGGTCCACTCTGACGAGGAGCGTGACCGGGACCATCCAGCCCAGGTACATGCCTAGCCCGCCGAGCAACGGCGTAGCCAGTACGTGCATACGACGGTCGTCGCTCGGGGTGTCGACGGCGCCGGTGCGCTGGGCGAGCCGCCCCATGAGTGGGGTGAGCAGGTACACCATGACGGCGGCGAGCAGGAACCCGAGCACCGCTGTGCGCACTGGGCTCTCGAGGAGGAGCGACCGGCTTATGGCAGCGTCTCCTGATGCATCGACACGCCCGCCTCGGCGAGCATCGTGCGCGAGAGCTCGTCCGGGTACCCTTCGAGGTAGTGGATCTCGTGCACGCCGCAGTTGATCAGCATCTTCGCACACAGGATGCAGGGGTGAAGCGTCGTGTACAGCGTGGCGCCTTCGATGGCGACCCCGTGGACCGCGGCCTGGATGATGGCGTTTTGCTCGGCGTGGATGGCGCGGCACAACTCCTGGCGCTCGCCTGAGGGAATGCCGAGCTGCTCGCGCAGGCAGCCGATATCGAGGCAGTGAGCCGTGTCACGCGGAGCGCCGTTGTAGCCGGTAGCGAGGAGACGCTTGTCGCGCACCAGCACGGCGCCCACCTGGCGGCGCAGACAGGTGGAGCGCGTCGCCGCCTGGCGGGCGAGCTGCAGAAAGTACTCGTGCCAGCTGGGTCGCGGGAGGAGCGGGACGGAGTGACCTGCGGCTGGCTCGCTCACAGGAACTCGTACAGCGGGAAGCGGTCGAGAAGGTCGAGAACCTCGCGGCGGATCTCCGCCAGGGCGACGGCGTCGTCGCGAGCGGCGATGGCGCGCAGGATGAGCTCGCCGGTGTGCCGCATCTCGGGCTCCATGAACCCCCGCGTCGTGACCGCCGGCGAGCCGACGCGCAGGCCGCTGGCGACGTTGAACTTGCCCGCCTCGAAGGGAACGACGTTGCGGTTGGCGGTGATGCCCACGCTCTCGAGGAGATCCTGGCACTGCAGCCCGTTGAGGCCCGTGCTGCGCAGGTCGAGCAGCGCCAGGTGCACGTCGGTGCCCCCCGACACCAGGCGCACACCGCCGGCGGCGAGCGTCTCGGCAAGGGCCAGGCAGTTCACGACGATCTGCCGCTGCAGGCGGTGGAACTCCTCGCTCTGGGCGATCTTGAGGCAGACCGCCTTGGCGGCGATGACGTGCATCAGCGGCCCGCCCTGCATACCGGGAAAGACCGCCCGGTCGATGGCTCTGGCGTGCTCCTGCCTGCACATGATGAGGCCGGCGCGCGGGCCGGTGAGGGTCTTGTGCGTCGTGCTCGTGACGACGTCGCAGTAGGGCACCGGGTTGGGGTGCACACCGGCCGCGATGAGGCCGGCGATGTGCGCGATATCGGCGAGCAGCAGCGCCCCGCACTCGTCGGCGATGGCGCGGAACGCAGCCCAGTCGACGATGCGGGGGTACGAACTGTAGCCGCAGATGATCAGCTTGGGCCGGCGCGTGAGCGCGAGCTCTCTGACTTCGTCGTAGTCGATGGTCTCGGTGACGCGATGCACGTGGTACCGAACCACGTCGTAGGTGCGCCCGGAGTAGTTGATATCGAGGCCGTGGGTGAGGTGACCGCCATGTGTGAGCTCCATGCCCATGAGCGTGTCGCCCGGGTCGAGCAGGGCGAAGAGGGCGGCCAGGTTGGCCGACGAGCCCGAGTGGGGCTGGACGTTGACGTGCTCGGCCCCGAAGACCGCCTTGCAGCGGTCGATGGCGAGCTGCTCGACCTGGTCGACGATGTCGCAGCCGCCGTAGTACCGCGCCCCCGGGAGGCCCTCGGCGTACTTGTTGGTCAGCACCGAGCCCGTGGCCTCCAGGACCGCGCGGCTGGCGAAGTTCTCGCTGGCGATGAGCTCGAGTGTCTCCTGCTGCCGGATGAGCTCGCTGCGCAGCAGTCCGTTGAGCTCGGGGTCGAGATGGTAGAGCGGCTCGCGGCGCCACTCACGACCGACCGGGCTCACGACTGTCCACCCTCGTCGTCGATGAGGGCGACGCGCCTGCTGTGGCGGCCCCCCTCGAACGGGGTCGCCAGCCATATCTCGGTGATCGCCCATGCTTCGTCGTCGCTCAGCAGGCGGCCGCCGAGGCACAGCACGTTGGCGTCGTTATGCCGCCGCGCCATGTCGGCGAGATGGGGCGTGAGGCAGTCCGCGGCGCGCACTCCGCGGTGCCGGTTGGCGGCCATGCACACGCCGAGCCCAGTGCCGCAGACGAGCAGGCCGCGCTCGACCTCGCCACTCGCCACCAGGGCGGCGACCTTGTGCGCAAAGGTCGGATAGTCCACCGACGTCTCGGCCGAATCGGTGCCCACATCGATGACCTCATGACCCTGCGCACGCAGGCGCCGCACGAGGTCCTGCTTGACGGCATACCCGCCGTGGTCGGCGCCGGAGGCGATCTTCACGATGAGCTCCCTTCCGCTTGACGGTCATTGCGCTCACGGGCGAGGGCCGCCGGCGCAGCCCCACGGCCCCCCTTCAGACACTCGATTCTATCAGTCCTCGAAGGTCGGTTCCGTTCCAGAAAGCAGGCCGGTCGGCGCCGCCGAGTGGCCCATCGTCGACACGTTCGGCGCCGATCTGACGGCGACCGTGAGCAGGCGCGTGCGGCCGCAGAGCACGCCGCCGTGGAAGCACGGCAGCGCCCTCACGGTCGCGGCGCTTCCTCTCGCGCCGCGGCCAGCCTGGCGCCGATCTCGGCTGCCCCCCACGCGCCGCGGCGCACCAGGCGCCAGTGGCCGGCCTCGGCGTACAGGCTCAGATCCACGACGGTCGAGGCGAGGCCGCTCACCGCGCCCGCGTCGAGCACGAGGTCGCAGCGCGCCAGAAGCGACGCCTCGACCTCGTGCAGAGACGCGGCCGGAGTGGCGCCGCTGGGGTTGGCGCTCGAGGCGATCAGCGGCCGCTTCAGGCCCGCGAGGACGCGCGCCGCCGGCGGCCACGCCGGCACGCGCACGCCGAGCGTGGCGACGGCCGGCCGGCCGCCGACCTCGCCGGCCGTCCCCGGCGGCGGGAAGACCCAGCCCGCCGGGTACGGCAGCAGAAGCGTCACCGGCCCCGGCAGCAGGCGCCGGCAGGCGCTGCGCAGCTCCGGCGCCAGAGCGACGCCGGCCTCGAGAGCCGCGAGAGAGGCGAACACCACCTGCAGTGGCTTGCCGGGGTCGCGGCCCTTGGCCGCCACCAGGGCGCCGGCGACCGCCGGCGTGAGCGCCCCGCCGACACCGTAGACAGTATCGGTCGGGAAGCAGACGAGGCGCGCGGCGCCGAGGCGGCCCTCCAGGTCGGCTGCGTCGCCCACCCCGAGGGCGGCGAGATCGATGGCGGCAGGCCCGGCCACGGCGCCCCCGACCGTCACCCGGCGGCCGGCGCGGCCGGCGGCGGCCCCTTCGCCACGAGGCGCACCGGGATGCCGCACGCCGCGAGATACTCTTTGGTCTCGGCGATGGAGAACGTGCCGAAGTGGAAGATGCTGGCGGCAAGCACCGCGTCGGCCTCGCCGCTCGTGAGGCCCTCGGCGAGATGCTCGAGAGTGCCCACCCCACCCGAGGCGATGACCGGGATGTCGACGGCCCGGGCCACGGCGCGCGTGAGCTCGAGGTCGTAGCCGTCGCGGGTGCCGTCACGGTCCATGCTGGTGAGCATGAACTCGCCGGCGCCGAGCTCGGCGGCGCGCACCGCCCACGCCAGGGCGTCGATGCCCGTGGGCGTGCGGCCGCCGTGCACGTAGACCTCCCAGGCCGGTGGCCGGCCCTCTTCCCCGCTCCCCGCGACGCGCTTGGCGTCGATGGCGACGACGATGCACTGCACCCCGAAACGCGCGGCGCAGCGCCGCACCAGCTCGGGGTCCTCGACCGCCGCCGTGTTCATGGTGACCTTGTCGGCGCCGGCGGCGAGAATGCGGCGCACGTCCTCGACGCTGCCCAGCCCGCCGCCGATGGTGAACGGGATGAACACTTCTGCCGCGCAGCGCGCCGCGAGCGCCGTGATGATCTCGCGGCGCTCGTGCGACGCCGTGATGTCAAGGAAGATGATCTCGTCGGCGCCCTCGGCGTCGTAGTTTGCCGCGAGCTCGACGGGATCGCCGGCATCGCGCAGCCCGACGAAGTTCACGCCCTTGACCACGCGCCCTTCGCGCACGTCGAGGCACGGGATGATGCGCTTCATGTGCATCTGCTGCCCCCGCCCCGCGCCCTCAGCCGGCGAACACGGCCAGCGCGTCGGCGAGGGTGAAGGCCTCTTCGTACAGGGCGCGGCCGACGATCACCCCGACGACGTTGGGCACGGCGAGCTTCTTGAGATGCCTCAGATCGTCGAGCCGGGCGATACCGCCCGAGAGCACGAGCTCCAGCGCGGTGACCTCGGCGAGGTCGAGCAGGCCGCTGAGATCCGGCCCGCCGAGCATGCCGTCGCGGGCCGTGTCCGTGTACACGACGCGTTTGACCCCGTGCTCGGCGAGGATCCTGGCAAAGCGGATGGCGCTCATCTGCGAGCGCCGTTGCCAGCCGTGGGTGGCCACCATGCCGTCGGTGCAATCGAGGCCCACGACGAGGCGCTCGCCGAGCAGCTCCACGGCGTCGTCGAGCAGGTCGAGGCCCGTCACGGCGGCCGTACCCATGACCACCCAGTGAACGCCGATCCCGGCGACCAGAGCGAGGCTCTTCGCGCTACGGATGCCGCCGCCGTACTGCACGGGGATGTCGAGAGACCTGACGATGCGCTCCAGGATGTCGAAGTTCACGAGCTCGCCGGTGCGCGCGGCGTCCAGGTCGACGACGTGGAGGGCCTCCGCGCCCTGGTCCTGCCAGAGCCGCGCCAGCGCGACCGGGTCGTCTCCGAACACGGTGACGTCGTCGAAGTCGCCGCGCCGCAGGCGCACGGCCTTTCCGCCCTGGATGTCGACGGCCGGGAAGACGATCATGAGGTCTGGGCCTCCTCTTTGGCACGGTCCACGAAGTTGGCCAGCAGACGCAGGCCCACGACGGAGCTCTTCTCGGGGTGGAACTGCATCGCCCATACAGTATCGCGGGCGACGGCGGCGACCACGCTGCCGGCGTAGTCAGTGCTGGCGGCGACGATGGATGGGTCGGCGGGCAGCGCGGCGTACGAATGCACGAAGTACACGGCGGGCGCGGCGGGCAGCCCGCGGGCCATGGCCGCCCCAGCCGGCGCCCACTCGAGCTCGTTCCAGCCGATGTGCGGCACCTTGAGCGCGGTCTGCAGGCGTTCGACGGTGCCGGCGAAGACTCCGAGCCCAGGCCACCTGCCGCCCTCCCCACTGCTCTCGAACAGGAGCTGGAGGCCCAGGCACACGCCCAGGAACGGCGTGCCGGCGGTGATGCGCTCGAGCACGGCGGCCCCGAGGCCGCTCTGCGCGAGCCGCGCCGCGGCGTCGCGGAAGGCGCCGACCCCGGGGAGTACGACCGCCGCGGCGCCCCGCACCGCGGCGGCGCTCCCGGTGACGCGCACGTCGGCGCCGCTGCGCTCGAGCGCCTTGGCCACGCTGGCCAGATTGCCCATGCCGTAGTCGACCACGGCGATGCGCGGCGACGCTCTGGAGCCCGGCGCCGTCAGAGGGTGCCCTTTGTGGACGGCACCGCGTCGCCGCGCCCGTGGCGCTCGCACGCCTGGGCAAGCGCCCGGGCCACGCCCTTGAACACAGCCTCCACGATGTGATGGGCGTCGCTGCCCGCGAGCAGGCGGACGTGCAGGGTCATGCCGGCCTGCATCGCCAGCGAGTGCAGGAAGTGGGCCGTGAGACCGCCGTCGAACGCGCCGATGCGCACGCCCGTCAACTGGAGATCGTGGACGAAGTACGGGCGCCCGGAGAGATCGAGCACGACCATGGCCAGCGCCTCGTCCATGGGCAGCAGAAAGGAGCCGTAGCGGCGGATGCCGCGCTTGTCGCCGAGCGCCTCCTTGAGCGCCTGGCCCAACGTGAGCGCCGTGTCCTCGACGGTATGGTGGCCGTCGACGTCGAGATCGCCGTTCGCGGCCACCACCAGGTCGAAGCCGCCGTGATGGGCGAAGAGCTCGAGCATGTGATCGAGGAAGCCGATACCGGTGCTCACGTCGGCGGCGCCGGCGCCGTCGAGCGTGAGCGTGACGGCGATATCGGTCTCGCTGGTGACGCGATGCACTTCTGCGCGGCGGGTCTTCATACTGGTCTCCTGACTGAACGCGGCGAAGGGCCGGGCGGCGGCCCGAGTTCTACCACAGAGGCGCACGTTTGAGAATCGGCCGCAGTGCTCGGCCGCAGGGTCCGGCCGCAGGGCGCGGCCGCAGGGCGCGGCCGCAGGATCCGGCCGGGGCTCTCAGCGCTCCTCCACGACTGCCCGCAGGCGCTCCAGAAGCTCAGCCAGGCGCTCACCACCGAGGGCGCGGGCGGCGCGCCCCGCGACGAGACGGGCGCTGCAGGCGGCGATCTCTTCGCGCACCTGGAGCCCGGAGGGCCGCCGGGCAGCGCCGACAGCGACCTCGAGAGCCAGCCGGCTGCGCAGCTCGACGACGCCGTCGGCGATGCCGAGGCCGGGTGCCAGTGGCGCCGCCTCGAAGGCGACGAGCGCCACCTGTCGCCCGCTGGCGGCAAAGTGCCGCCGCGTGACCCGCGGGTAGCGCGTGGCCACGCGCGGCCGGCCGCGGCGGAGGGCTCCGGCGCCCGGCTCCGGCGTGGCGTACACGAGGACGTCCGGGCATACCCGCAGATCGAGCAGCTCGTGCACCTGCGGCGCGAGCTCGAGAAGCAGATCCTTGCCGGCGACCCCCGCGTCGAGCGCTCCGCGGGCGCAGGCTTCGAGCACGTCGGCGGCCGGCGCCAGCAGCCAGGTGACCTCGCCGGCGTCCGCCAGCGCCGGGCCGGCCACGTCGCGAAGGTCTCCTGAAGGCAGGCCGGCCCGCTCGAGAAGGTCGAGCACCTGTGAGGGCGGCGAACCCCCTTCACAGGCCAGGCCGAGCTTCACGCGATCCCCAAGGCGCGCAGGATATCGCGCCAGCTGCCGCTGGCCTCGCGGCCGTCGGCGAGCTCGAGGACGTACCCGCCGCCGCTGCGGTGCAGGCGCGGGCGCGGCGGCGCGGGCGCGTCGTCGGGAAGCGCGGCGACCGCCCAGCCGGCGCGGCGCAGCTCCATGGCCCGCGCCGGATCGGCGAGGCCGCCGGCGAAGGCGATGCAGGCCGGAGCGCCGGGGGGCACGGCGCCGGCCTCCTCGAGCGCCTCGTGCAGCCGGTTCACGGCGATGGCGAAGCCCACCCCCGGGATGGCCCATTCGAAGCGCTCCAGCAGGCCGTCGTAGCGCCCGCCGGAAGCGATGGGCAAGCCGGCGCCCGGGGCGTAGGCCTCGAAGATGACGCCGCTGTAGTACGTGAGGTCCTGGTAGAGGCCGAAATCGAGGCTGACCGCATCCTCGAAACCGGCGTCGTCGACGAGCTCCCCGACCTCCACGAGATGCCGGATGGCGTCGTCCATGGCATCGTTACTAGCCATCTTGCGCACCTGGTTGAGCCCGTCGCGGGTGCCGCTGAGACGCAGAGTGCGCCACAGCACCTTGAGCGCGTCCTGGTCGACGCCGGCGTTGCCGGCGATCGTCTCGAGCAGCGGGTAGTCACGGTCGGCCAAGGCCTCGAGGAACTTCTCGCGCTCGTCGTCGAGGCCCAGCGAGTCGACCAGCGCCGTGTAGAAGGCCACCGTGCCCAGGTTCACCCTGAAATCGCGAAGCCCGAGCGCGGCAAGGCAGTCGCAGAGGAGGATCACGCTCTCCGCGTCGGCGGCCGCCGAATGCAGGCCCAGGAGCTCGGCGCCGGCCTGCATGAACTCACCGTCCTGGCTGCGCTGCGGCGCCCAGGGACGGATGGACGGCGCCACGTAGAAGAAGCGCAGAGGGAGCGGCCTGTCGCGGAACCGAGCGGCCGCCAGCCGCGCCACCGGCACCGTCATGTCGGTGCGCGCCATGAGCTCGTGACCCTGCTGGTCGCGCAGCCTGTACCCGGCCTCCAGAGTGTCGTCCTCCACCGCCTCGAGCGTCTCGGCGTACTCGAGCCACGGAGTGCGCACCTCGCCGTAGCCGTAGGCCTCGAAGCGGCGGCAGAGCGCGGCTTCGATGGCCCTGAGCTGGCCCGTCTCGGGGGGGAGCACGTCGCGCATGCCTTCGGGGATCATGGCTGCCTTTCTCCCGGATCGGCGCAGCCGGCTTCAGCCGACTCCGACACAGCTCTCGCCGAGCAGGGCTTTGAGCTCCGCGTACAGACCCGCCACGGGCTCGACTCGCAGCCCGTCGCCGACGCGGAGCTTTGCGCAGTCTTCGCCGCGCACCATCTGCAGGACCACCGGCACCGTGCCGGGGAAGTCGCCGAGGATGCGCTTGAGATCGTCGAGCACGGTGGGGCGCACGCGGCGGGCGTCGATGGTGACCGTGAGCGGGCGGTACTCGCTGACGCCGCTGAACGGGAGGACCTCGATGGCGATCAGCGTGGTCTCGCCCTCGGACCTGCGCTCCACGCGCCCCTTGACCTTGACGATGCCGTCTTCGACGAGCAGATCGCGGTACTGCTCGTAGGTGGCCGGCCAGGCGCGACACTCCACGCCGCCGTCGATGTCCTCGAGGCGGAACGCCAGCCAAACGCCGCCGTTCTTGCTGACCTTCTTCTGCGCGTTGGCGACGATGCCGCCGGTCCACAGCGTGCCGCCGTCGACGGCGTCGTCGAGCCTGCCCACCGGCACCTCGATCTCGTCGCGCAGCTGTTCGCGCAGGTCCTTCAGCGGGTGCGAAGAGACGTAGAGGCCCAGAGCCTCTTTCTCCTGCCTGAGCAGCGTGGCCTGGTCGAACTCGAGCGGCGACAGCTGCGGCTCGGGGGCAGCACCTCCGATGGCGTCCACCATGTCGAACAGGCCGCCCTGGCCCTGGGCGGCGTCCTTGCGCCGGCGCTCGCCGTCGGCCATCGCCGTCGGCAGCGCCTCGAGCATGCCGCGCCGCGAGGCGCCGCTACCGTCGAAGGCGCCGCTGTGCACGAGCGCTTCGAGGACGCGCTTGTTGGCCATCTGCGAGTCGACGCGGGCACAGAAGTCGAAGATGGAGGTGAACGGGCCGGCGGCTCGCACGGCGACGATCGCCTCGATGGCGCCGACGCCGACGCCCTTGACGGCGTTGAGCCCGAAGCGGATCTTGCCCTCGACGACGGTGAAGCCGACGTCGCTCTCGTTGACGTCCGGCGGCAGCACCTCGATGCCGAGCTCGTGGCACTGGTTCACGTAGAAGGGCACCTTGTCTTTGGTGCTCATGACGCTGCTGATGAGCGCCGCCATGTACTCCACCGGGTAGTTGGCCTTGAGCCAGGCGGTGCGGTAGCTGATGAGGGCGTAGCAGGCGGCGTGGCTCTTGTTGAACGAGTAGTCGCCGGTGGCCTCGAAGTTGGCCCACAGCTTGTGGGCTACCGCGGGCGGCACGCCGCTCGCCCCGAGGCCCTGCATGAGAGGCTCCTTGAGTGTGGCCATCAGCTGCCTATCCTTCTTGCTGATGGCCTTGCGCAGGTCGTCGGCCTGCGCCGGCGAGAACCCGCCCACGCGGCGGGCGATGGCCATGTACTGCTCCTGGTAGATGGTCACGCCGTGCGTGGGCTCCAGGATGGGGCGCAAGGCCTCGTGGTCGTAGACGACCGAGGCCGGATCCTTCTTGTTGCGCGCGTACGTGGGGATGTACTGCATGGGCCCCGGCCGGTACAACGCCACGATGGCGATAAGATCTTCGAACTGCGTGGGCCGTACGTCGCGGAGCGCCTCGCGCATGCCCGGGCTCTCGAACTGAAATACGCCCGTGGAGTCGCCGCGGGCCAGCATCTGGTACGTCTTCTGGTCGTCGAGCGGCAACAGGTCGATCTCGATGCACACGCCGTCTGTCTTCTCGATGATCGCCAGCGCCGCCTCGATGACGTCGAGGTTGCGCAGCCCGAGAAAGTCCATCTTGAGCAGGCCGAGCTTGGCGACGTCGTTCATGTCGAACTGCGTGACGAGCTCGGCGTCGCCCTTCTTCTGCAGCGGCAGGTACTCGGTGAGCGGCTGGTCGCTGATCACCACCGCGGCGGCGTGAATGGAGTCGTTGCGGATGAGGCCCTCGAGGCTCATCGCCAGATCGACGACCTCCTTGACCTCCGCGTCGGCGTCGCAGGCCTGCCGGAGCTCGCCGCCGGGCAGCATGGCTTGAGCGAAGGTGGCCGGCGGCGCCTGCTCGGGGATCATCTTGGCGATCCTGTCGCCGACCGCGTAGGCCTTGCCCATCACGCGCGCGGCGTCGCGCACCGCCGCGCGCGCCGCCATGGTGCCGAAGGTGATGATCTGCGCGACGTGGTCGCGACCATACTTGTCGGCCACGTAATCGATGACCTCCTCGCGGCGCGCCACGCTGAAATCCATGTCGATGTCGGGCATGCTCTTGCGCCCCGGGTTGAGAAAACGCTCGAAGAGCAGGTCGTACTTGAGCGGATCGATGTCGGTGATGCCGAGGGAGTAGCTCACGATGGACCCGGCGGCCGAGCCGCGCCCGGGTCCGACGGCGATGCCGTTGTCTTTGGCGAACTTGACGTAGTCCCAGACGATGAGGAAGTAGGCGTCGAACCCCATCTCACCGATGACGCCGAGTTCGAACTCGAGGCGCTCGCGCGCCTCGGCGGACGGCTCGGCGCCGTAGCGGCGCACGAAACCCTTCTCGCAGAGCTCGCGCAGGTAGGCGCTCTCAGTCTCACCCTCAGGTACAGGGTAAGACGGCAGCAGATAGGTGCCGAAGTCGAGGCTCACGTCGCAGCGCGCGGCGATCTCCACGGTGGCCGCGCAGGCGCCGGGGTAGTCTTTGAAGCGCTCCTCCATCTCCTCGCCGGACTTGAGATAGAACTCCTCGCTGCCGTAGCGCAGGCGATCCTCGTCGGCGATGTTGCTCTGCGTCTGGATGCAGAGGAGCGCATCGTGGGCGTAGCAGTCGTCCTGACACAGATAGTGCACGTCGTTGGTGGCCACCGTGCGCAGGCCGGCCCTTTCGGCGAGCAGCGCGAGCTTGGGAAGCAGCTCGCGCTGCGCGGGTAGGCCGGCGTCCTGCAGCTCGACGTACACGTTCTCGGGGCCGAGCAGCTCGGCCAGGCGCAGCACATCGGCAAGGGCGGCTTCGTCGTTGCCGTCCTTGAGCAACATGGCGGCGCGGCCGCTCATGCAGCCGGTGAGCGCGATGAGACCCTCGTGGTGCTCGGCGAGGAGGTCCCAGTCGGCGCGCGGCTTGTAGTAGTAGCCCTCCAGATAGGCGCGCGTGGAGAGCTTGACGAGGTTCTTGTAGCCGGTCTGGTCGCGGGCCAGCAGGGTGAGGTGGGCGTTCTTCTCTTTGACACCGGCCCGCGAGGTGCGGTCGGTGGCCACGTACAGCTCGAGGCCGATGATCGGCTTGATGCCCTCGTCGCGGGCGGCGCGGTAGAACTTGACGACGCCGCCCAGCGTACCGTGGTCGGTGAGCGCCACGGCCGGCATGCCCAGCTCTTTGGCCCTCTGGACGAGGCTCTTTGATCTGCGCGAAGGGCAGACTCCGTCTCGGTAATATGTTCATCGCAGGTCAATGGACGGCACCCAGCGAGAGAGCCCACTTGGTGGCGGGATGAAGGATGCGGCAAGGCCCCGTCCCAGGGCCTTCGGCCCGCTGGCGCTTGACGACGGCCGGCTCCGCTTTCTCGATCTGGCGCGCGGCCTGGCCATCGTCTTCATGGTCTTTCAGCACGTCCAGCTGCTGTTCGCCGTGGGCTCCGGCGAGGACTCGCTGCTCGGCGCGACCTTCCTGCTCCTCGGCACCGCCTGCGCGGCGACCCGCAGGCCATCGAGGTCTTCGGCGGCACCTGGTGGGGGGCGTTCTTCGAGATCGACATCCTGCAGCTCGCGGGCCTTTCGCTGATCGTCCTCGGGCCGGTCAAACGCTACGCGCAAGACCCGCGCGTCGTCCTGGCGCTGGCGGCGACGGTCGCGGTGGTCTCGCCGCTCCTGTGGGGAGTCGGCGGCGGGAGCGTCTTCCTCGACCCGCTGTGGGGGCTCGGCGAGTGGGTGTCGTTCCCGCTCTTCCCCTGGCTCGCCTACCCGCTCCTCGGCCTCTCGCTGGCCGGGTTCGCCGCCCGGGCGACCTCCGCCGACCGGCTCATGCGCGCTTGGGCGCTGGCCGGAGCCGCAGCGGTACTCGCCGGTGCAGCGCTGGTCGTGCTCGCGCCGGACGGCGCGGGGATCCTCGTCTTCGGCGACTACTACCGCAGCGGCCTGCCGGTACAACTGCTGCTGGCAGGCTTCGTGCTTCTCTGGCTGCCTTTGCTGTGGTGGTTGGACCGCCGCCTCGCCTGGCGCGCGGTGCCACGCTACCTCACCTCGCTGAGCCGCAACATCACGGCCGTCTACCTGATCCAGTGGGTGCTGATCGGCTGGCTGGCCATCGGCCTCGGCGTGTTCGACCAGCCGTCGTGGCTGGCGGCGCTGCTCGGCGTGCCGATCCTCGTCGCCAGCCATCTGCTGGCGCTCGGCTACGCTCGCCTGGTGGCCGGGTGGCGCGGCCGCGGGCGAGTCCCGTCCGCGTGACCGGCACGAAGCGCTCTCGCGGTTGCCGGTCAGAACAGGTGGTCGACGAGGATCTTGACGCCGATACCGATCAGGATCAGGCCGCCGACGACCTCCATCCTCTTGCCGAGCAGCGCGCCGAAGCGGCAGCCGAGGTGCAGGCCCGCCGCCGTGAAGCCGAAGGCGACCACGCCAATGATCACCGCCGGGTACCAGATCTGCACCCCGAGCAACGCCAGCGAGAGGCCGACGGCAAGGGCGTCGATGCTCGTCGCCACGGACAGCACGACCAGGGAACTGCCGCGGGTGGCATCCGCCGCGGCGCGCTTCTCCTCGTCGCCCCACAGCGCCTCGTAGATCATCTTGCCGCCGATGGCGGCCAGGAGCCCGAAGGCGATCCAGTGATCGACGCTCGTGATCCAGCGCGCGAAGGTGAGGCCGGCGAGCCAGCCGAGGATCGGCATGAAGAACTGAAACAGGCCGAAGTGCCAGGCGAGGCGAACGGTCGTGCGGGTGCTCACCTGGCACTGCTTCAGGCCGATGCCGAGAGAGACCGCGAAGGCGTCCATGGCAAGGCCCACGGCGATGGCGAGGATGGACAGGAAGCTCACGCCACCGCCTCCGACGACGCGCCGCGCGTCCTCCACAGCGAGAACAGCACGGCGGCGCCGACGGCGACCACGATGACGGCAAGCGACATCCAGATGGGGATGTGGAGCACCTGCCTCAGCAGCATCTGACGCCCACGAAGATGAAGGTCCCGCGCATCACGATGGCCCCAAAGATACCCCACAACGGCACCGTACGCTGGTAGCGGAGGACGATGT
>JAPLCM010000237.1 GCA_026392275.1 Actinomycetota bacterium
CCCGCCGGGTGGGCCGCCGGCATGTCGTGGCCGACCGTGGTCGTCAGTGTGGAGGCGACTCGCGGAGCCGCGCGACAAGGTCTCGCGGCCGTGCTGCAGCTGCGCGCCGAGCCCGTGCCGCAAGGCCTGGTCGTGGCCGGCGAAGTGGAGCTTCAGGCACCGCTCCGGCTTACAGGCGGCGGGCTGTACTGCGGCGGCTCTCTGCGCGGCAGGGAGTGGCTGGAGCTGGCAAGCCTCGATCCGGCGGGTGCCGCAGGGCCGCCGACCGACGGCGTGCACGGCGACGTGTGGCCGATGGCCGGCGCACACGTGCTGGGCGGCGAGTGGGCGGCGGGCGAGGAGATCCACGCCGTGCCCGGCGCAGACGTGCAGTGGCCCTTTGACACCGACACGCATACCGCGGGCAACGACGTGTCTCCGTTCGTCGCGGCGCCAGACGCCGCGTTTCTCATCGCTTTGCGAGATTCGTCCGTCACGCCCGGCGCAGCCCTCCACGACGGCGTCCTCGACCTGGCACAGCTGCCGCTGTCGCGGCCGCCCGGTTCGGCCCCCGGCGCCTGGGACGACGGCTACGTCGTGGTGGCGCCTGTCGCTGAGGGTACGGAGCTGCGCCTCGCGGGTTCCCGCCCGCCGGGCGCCTGCGCCGTCGTTCTTGTCGTCCGCGGCGCTGCGCTGCTGGGCGAGCCGGGCGTCGCGACGGCCTTCGACGGCGCGCTGCTGGTGCTCGGCAGCCTGCGCGTATGCGCACCATCGGTTCTCGGGGGGCACCTGTTTGCGCAGGACCTTCTGGTCTCGGCCCCACTGACGGTGAATACTCCCCGCGAGTGGCGCCTGAAGCCACTCGCGGGCTTGGTGTCTCCGGCTGTGCAGTCGCTCGATGTGCCCTGAGCGCAGGGAATCGCGAGGACGGTGCGAAATGTGTGTACTGCGGAGGCGCGTTGTGAAAGACTGGACCACCCGCGTGAAGAGGCAGGTTTGGAGGGCGCTTCTGTCGAAAGCTGAGCCTAAAGGTATGTGGCAAGGCTGCCGACAACGCCGCTAGAAGGTAGCGAGGCAAGCGAAGGGGCTGGCATGGCCAAGAGTGGTGCGCGCGTCGGGATCGACCTCGAGCAGTCGTCGATCGCCGGCGTCCAGGTGAAAGGCGCCGGTCAGGGGTACTCGCTCACCCACGCTTCCGTGCGCGCCTTGCCCCAGGGCCTCGTGTTCGAGGGCGAAGTCGTCGACGTCGGCGGCCTTGCCGCCGAGCTCAAGACCTTCTGGAAGGAGAGCGGCTTCTCGGGCAAGCGTTGCTCGCTCGGCGTGGCCAACCAGAAGATCGTGGTGCGCACCATGGAGTTCCCCATCATCGACGCCAAAGAGCTGCGGGCCGCCATCGAGTTCCAGGCGCAGGAGGCCATTCCCATCCCGCTCGAGGACGCCATCCTCGACTTCCAGGTGCTGGCCACCGTGCCGTCCGAAGATGGCGCCGGAAGGCAGCAGGTGCTTATCGTCGCCGCCCAGCGCGACATGATCGCGCAGTTCGTCGAGGCCGCCAAGAAGGCCGGGCTGAGCGTCGACGGCATCGACCTGCAGGCCTTCGCCCTGATGCGCGCGGTCGCGCCGCCCGTGGCGTTCGTCGACGTGGGCGCCCCCCAACGCGCCGACGCGGCGGCTCTGATCAACATCGGTTCGGGCATAACCAACCTCGTGGTCGCGGTCAACGGCCTGCCCCAGTTCACGCGCGTGATCAACATCGGCTACGAAGGCCTCGTGAAAGCGCTCATCGACAACCGCGGGGTATCTCTCGGCGAAGCCGACGCCATGCGAATCATGGTCGGCCTCTCCGGCAACGACCCCGCCGTGGGTGATCTCGAAGCGTCAACGGTTTCGGAGGTCCACGAGGTGCTCGACCTCGCCTGCGAAGCCATCGCCGACGAGATCCGCCGCTCCATCGACTACTATCACTCACAGGAACACGAGGGGCAGATCGGCTCGCTCCTCCTGAGCGGCGAGGGCGCCCTCACGCGCAACATCTGTGGATACCTGTCGCAGGCACTTCATGTGGGAGTGCAGCTGGGCAACCCGCTCCAGTACATCGTGGAAAACAAGTCGCAGTTCCCCCAGCCCGAGCTGGAGGCCATGTCCCCGAGACTGGCTATCGCGCTCGGCTTGGCGATCGACGATGAAGGGTAGGCGGTCATGAAGCGCATCGACCTTCTGCCGCCGGAACAGCGCGTCAAGGCCTCGCGCGAGCGTGGGCTGCT
>JAPLCM010000060.1 GCA_026392275.1 Actinomycetota bacterium
CATCTGCAACGGCCTCTGCAGCGCCGCCGGCCTGGGGGCCGGCGAGGAGGAGCCGCTCTACACGGCCGGCGCCAACGCCGCCCGCGTCGAGCGCATCCTCTCCGTCGCCGAGCTCATGGCCGAGCTCGCCGGGGAGCAGGCGGCGGCGGACGGGGCGTAGCAATCGAGGTTACAGTGGCTGTGAGTTACCTATCACGTAAGTTATGATTGCGCCATGTCGGACTTCGTCAACAGAAGCGAGGAGCTCGCCGCTCTCGAGCGCTGGTGGGCAGGCGCCGATGCTCGGCTGGGGCTCGTCTGGGGCCGGCGCCGGGTCGGCAAGACGATGCTCCTCCAGCAGTTCGCCCGGGCGCGGCCCGCGGTCTTTCACACCGGCGCCGGCCGGCCGGCGGTCGACGAGCTGCGCTTGCTGTCCACAGCCGTCGCCACAGCCGTCGCTACCGGTCCACGGGATCTCGCGGCGCGGCCGTTCAGCGATTGGGATGACGCGCTCGACACGCTCGCCGCGTCGGCCGCCGACGAGCCCCTGCTGCTCGTCCTCGACGAGTTCCCCGAGCTCCTCGCGACGGCGCCACATCTTGAAGGCATTCTGCGCGCTTTTCTCGAACGCACCGCCGGGAAGACCATGCTGCGCATCCTCGTGTGTGGCTCGGCCGTGCGCACTATGGTCAAGCTGCAGGAGGAGCGGGCGCCGCTCTACGGGCGCTTTGGCCTCAGGCTGCAACTCCATCCTTTTCGACCCCACGAGGCGGCGCTCATGCTGCCGCGCTCTTCGCCCGCGCGCCGCGCCCTGGTGTGGGGCCTGGTGGGCGGCGTCCCGCTGTATCTCTCCTGGTGGGACGAAGAGGCATCCGTGGCTGCCAATCTGCGCGAGTTGTTCTGTCGGCCCGGAGCTCTGTTGCTCACGGAGGGCCAATTCCTGCTGGCCACCGAGGGCGATCTCAGCGGGCTGGGCGGCACCGTGCTGCGGGCCATCGCCGCCGGCCGCACCAAGCATCACGAGATCGCCGCCGCGGTGGGCACCGAGCCCGCCCGCACGCTCGACCGGCTCATCGAGTTGCGCCTTGTACAACGTCATGTGCCAGTGACGGAGGAGTACAGCCGCACCAAGCGGCGCGTATACCGCATCTCCGACAACTACCTGGCGTTCTGGCTGAGCGTGGTAGATCGCTACCGGGCCGAGATCGACAGGGGGCTGGGCGGACCAGCGGCCAAGGCTATCGAACGCGCGTTGGACAACGCCATGGGACGGCCGTGGGAAGAGGCGTTTCGCTGGCACCTGCGGCGCATGGTCGAGACGGGCGCTCTACGCGGCGATATCGTTGCCCTGGGTCCTTGGTGGAAGGCGGATGGCTCAGTGGAGATCGATGCCGTGGGGCTTGCCGCTGAGTCGCGAGAGGCCGTGCTTCTGGGCGCGGCCAAGTGGGCGCACAGCATCGACGCTCGACAAGTGGTCGCCGGCTTGGAGCGCGGCAGCCAGGAGCTGCCACGGCGTGCCGCCGTGCCCGCATACGTGGTGTGCGCTCGCGAAGACGTGCGCGGGCCGGGACCGGGGGTCACGGCAGTGACCGCGGCGGACGTCTTCGGCCCGCAGGTGCCTATGGAGAGCACGTCGTAGAACGCGCCGCCGCTACGCTACGCCCAGGTACGCATCCTGCACGTGGGGGTTGTCGAGCAGCGCTGCGCCGTCGTCTGAGAGCGTCACCTTGCCGGTCTCGAGGACGTAGCCGCGGTCGCAGATCTCGAGCGCCACGTGGGCGTTCTGCTCCACCAGAAGGATGGTGGTGCCCTGGGCGTTGATCTCCTTGATGATGTCGAAGATCTTCTCGACGAGCATGGGGGCGAGGCCCATCGAAGGCTCATCGAGCATCATGAGCTTGGGTCCGGCCATCAGGGCGCGGCCCATGGCCAGCATCTGCTGCTCGCCGCCCGACAGCGTGCCGCCGGTCTGGGACTCGCGTTCCTTGAGCACGGGGAACAGGTCGAAGACCCGGTCGAAGTCGGCGGCGAGGTTCTGGCCCTTGCGCGAGAAGGCGCCCATCTCGAGGTTCTCCCTGACCGTCATGCGCGGGAAGATGCGGCGCCCCTCAGGCGCCTGGGAGAGCCCTAGGGTCACCACGTCGTAGGGAGGCACGCTGGTCAGGTCGTGACCCTCGTAGAAGATCTTGCCCGAGCGCGGGCGCTGCAGCCCCGAGATCGCGTTCAGCGTGGTGCTCTTGCCGGCGCCGTTGGCGCCGATCAAGGTGACGATCTCGCCCTTCCGGATCTGCAGCGAGACGCCCTTGATGGCCTCGATGTTGCCGTAGAAGACATGGATGTCCTGGACGTCCAGCATGACCTCGCCGGCTGCGCTGTCGGTCCTTGCCGCGGCGCCCACTTAGGCGCTCTTTCCCAGGTAGGCCTCGATGACCCTCGGGTCGCTGCGCACGTCGTCGGGGGAGCCCTCGGCGATCTTCTCGCCGTGGTCGAGCACGACGACGCGATCGGAGCTGCCCATGACCACCTTCATGTCGTGCTCGATGAGGATGATGGTCATGCCCTCGTCGCGGATGCGGCGGATGAGCCGCAGCAGGGCGGCGGTCTCTTGCGGGTTCATGCCGGCCGCCGGCTCGTCGAGAAACAGCAGCGCCGGCTCGGTGGCCATGGCGCGCGCGATCTCCAGCCTGCGCTGCGAGCCATAGGGCAGGTTCTTGGCCAGCTCGCCTGCGTGCCCCCCGAGGCCCACGTACTCCAGCAGGGCCAGGCTCTTATCGCGCACCGCCTTCTCTTCGCGCGTTGCCTTGGGCGTGCGCAACACAACGCGGAGCACGCCGCTGTGCGTGCGACAGTGCTGCCCCACCATGACGTTCTCGAGGGCGGTCATCTCGTTGAACAGGCGGATGTTCTGGAAGGTACGTGCGACGCCGAGCTTGGTGACCTTCGAGGGCAGCAGGCCGGCGATCTCGCGCCCCTTGAAGCGGATGGTGCCGGAGGTGGGCCCGTAGACGCCGGTGATGGCATTGAACAGGGTGGTCTTGCCGGCCCCGTTCGGGCCGATCAACCCGACGATCTCGTTCTCGTCGGCGTGAAAATCGACCTTGTTGACGGCGACGAGGCCGCCGAAGGCCTTGACCAGTTGCGTCGTCTCAAGCACGCGCACGGGCTCAGCTGCCGGCATCGGACCACACTTCCCGTTCCTGCTCCGCTTCGCCCTCGCTGCCGGGCTTCATCTCCAGCTTCACGCGCAACGACCCGAGCAGACCCTGCGGGCGGAAGACCATGAGGAGCACGAGGATCAGCCCCAGGGCGATCCCGCGCGTCTCTGGGTGGGCTTGTACGAAGGGGAAGTCGCGCAGCCACTCCTGCAGACCCACCCAGACGATCGCGCCCAGAACCGGGCCGGCGATGTTGCCCATGCCGCCGAGGACGACCAGGCTGAGGATGAGGAACGACTCCATGAGCATGAAGCTGCTCGGCGAGATGTAGTTGAGGTAGTGCCCGAAGAACACGCCCATGGCGCCGGCGAAGAACGCCCCCGTGGCATAGGACAGGAGCTTGTAGCGCGAGGTGTGGATGCCCATCGCCTCGGCCGCCACTTCGTCTTCACGGATGGCGGTCCAGGCGCGGCCGATGCGCGAGCGCACGATCCGCGAGATCGTCCACAACGAGAGGAGGGCCAGGGCGAGACCGAGGAAGTAGAGGCTCTTCTGCGTGCTGAACTCGTAGCCGAAGAAAGCCGGCTTGGGGATGCCGGGGATTCCGGACGGCCCGCGTGTGAGGCCGACCCAGTTGAGGGCCACAATGCGGATGATCTCGCCGAAGCCGAGGGTCATGATCGCGAGGTAGTCGCCGCGCACGCGCAGAGTCGGGTAGCCGATGAGTACCCCGGCGAGGGCGGCCAGCAGCCCGCCGACGACGAAGTTGATCCAGGTCAGCCACCAGTAGGCGTCGATGTCGAGGCCGAACTTCACCTTGAGGACCTGGTTGAAGATGATCGCCGTGTAGTAGGCGCCGATCGCGTAGAAGGCCACGTACCCGAGGTCGAGGAGCCCGGTGAAGCCGACGACGATGTTGAGCCCCGAGGCGAGCACGATGTAGATCACGACGACCGTCATCAGCGTGACCCAGCGATTGGAACCGACCAGGAACGGCAGGATCACCGCGATGGCGAGCAGCACGGCCAGGAAGACCCGCTGAGACCTGGTAGACCCACCCCCGACCATGGCCGCGGCGATGGGATTGAGCTTGACGCGGAAGCGGCCTTCGCCTGCCATGCTAGGCCTTCTGCGACACGGTGGAGCCGAGCAGGCCGGACGGCCTGAGCGACAGGATCAGGATGAGGATCACGAAGGCGATCGCGTCGCGGTACTGCGAGCCCATGGGCAGGTAGGCCGAGCCCAGGGCTTCGATGACGCCGAGCAGCAACCCGCCCAGGAAGGCGCCGGGGATGTTGCCGATCCCTCCCAGGACGGCGGCGATGAAGGCCTTGAGGCCGGGGTTGAAGCCCATGAGCGGCCACGCGGCGTGGTACACGCCCCCGTACAGGCCGCCGGCCAAGGCGCCCATCGCCGAGCCGATCAGGAACGTGAGGGCGATGACCTTGTTCACGTTGACGCCCATGAGCGCCGAGGTGCGCTTGTCCTGGGCGGAGGCGCGCATTGCGCGGCCCATGCGCGTGCGCCTCACGTAGAAGTTCAAGAGCAGCATGGCCACCACGGTGACCACCACCACGAACACCTGGAAGTAGGTGATGTACACCCCGCCCAGCGTGAAGGCCTTGGGCGCCCCTGCCGCGGTGGTGAACACCGGGATGTCGGGGTACGGGACCTGCTGGGATCCGAAGATGGACTGGGCCACGTTCTGCAGGAGGATCGAGACGCCGATCGCCGAGATGAGCGCCGCCAGGCGAGGAGCGTTGCGGAGGGGCCGATATGCCAGCCGCTCGATGGTCACGCCCATCACGGCGACGACCGCCATGGCGATGATGATCGCGAGGAAGAAGTTGAGATGCGGCATGCCGACTGTGTTGCCGAACAGCGTGATCTCCGGCGACATCATCATGATGGTGATGAAGGCGCCGAACATGAAGAGCTCGCCAAAGGCGAAGTTGATCAGCTCGATGATGCCGTACACCATGGTGTAGCCCACGGCGATGAGGGCGTACAGGCAGCCGATCATGAGGCCATTGACGAGTTGCTGACCGAGTTCGCTCACGAGGTCCTCGGGTCTGCGGCGTGGGTTTGTTCAGTCGGCACGGGGAGGGGCGAGAGGCGTAGTGCCTCTCGCCCCTCCACGGTAACTCGAGCAGAGATCCTTACTGAGTCGGCTGCTGAGGAGCGGTGGCCAGGGCGCCGTCCTGCACAATGACGATCTGCAGCGGCTTGATGACGTCGCCGTTCGCGTCGAACGTGACCGGGCCGGAGATGCCCTGGTACGTGCCGATGCTGCCGAGGGCGTCGTTGATGGCCGTGCGTTCGTTCTTGCCCGCGTTCTTGGCGGCTTGCGCGGCGAGCATGACCACGTCGTAGGAGTTGGCTGCGAACCAGTCGGGGTTGGCCCCGCCGTACTTGGCCTTGTAGGCATCCACAAACTTCTTGACCGCCGGGTCTTCCTTCGTGTAGTCGAAGAAGGTCGAGACCAGCATACCCTCGACCGCAGCGCCGCCGAGCTTGGGCAGTTCGTCTGACGCATAGCCGTCGGAGCCCAGCATCTGCACGTCCATGCCCAGTTCGCGGGCCTGCTGGGCGATCTTCGAGCCCTCGGGGTAGTAGCCGGAGAGGAACAGAAGGTCCGGGCCGGCTCCCTTAAGCTTAGTGAGCTGCGCCTTGAAGTCAGTGTCGCCGGTCGCGTACTGCTCCTTGCCGACGATGGCGCCGCTCGCTGCCTTGACGGCCGCCTCGTAGGCGTCGGCGAGACCGCGGCCGTAATCGGAGTTGTCGTACATGATGGCGATCTTCTGCTTGTTCAGCGTCATGACGCTGTAGTTGGCGAGCCCTTCACCCTGCACCGCGTCGGTCATGCAGATGCGCCAGATGAAGGCGCCCAGATCGGTGATGTCCGGGTTGGTGGCGGACGGTGAGATCATGGGCAGGCCGGCCGTTTCGTACTTGGCGCCGGCGGCGATGGTGGCGCCGGAGAACTGGTGCCCGTCGACCACGATGAGCTCGGCGTCGTCAATGTACTTCTGGGCCACAAGCACGGCCTGTTTCGGGTCGCCGAGGTCGTCGCCGATTTCCAGCGAGACCTGGCCGCCGTTGACGCCGCCGGCCGCGTTGAGCTCCTCCAGCGCGATCTCGGCGCCTTCTTTGTGGGACTTGCCGTACGTCGCGTAGTCACCGGTCATGGGGCCGGCGACGCCGACCTTGAATGGGGTCGAGGCGGCCGTTGTGGAGTCTCCCGAGCCGCTGTCGCCGCCGCAACCCGCGACGGCGAAGAGCGCGAGCGCCAGTGCCAGCACGAGAATCGCGGCGAGTACGAGCTTCTTGCGGATGGTCATGAAAGTTCCTCCCCCTGGAGAATGCTTGCCCGGAGCCTGGGTCTCCTGCCTTGAGGAGACAGGTAGTGAGTACGCCCAGCCTCGCTTGTTGGGGAGTTTAGAGGCGTGATGAACGAGCGTCAAGGCGAGCCTCGCATTGAGGCGGCGCGGCGCTTCGATCCGGGCAGAGTCGGCGCACAGACCCCGGTCGTGCGCGCGCTGGCCGGCGCGCTCGAGCACGCCGGGAACGACCGCCTGGTTCGGCGACCGGTCGAGGCTTCGCCGGCCCCGCTCGCGATAGCACGCGCGCGAGCTATGATGTGATGAAGCGCTGGACGTGCGACCGCGACTTCCCCGACCCGGCGCTTTCGCGCCGCGGCGACGGCACCGCAGTGGCCGCCCTGGTCCGGCGCCCTGTTGATCGCGCGAGAAATCGAGGTACTCGGCCGCGGCCGTGGAACGAAACAGGCGTCGGCCGTCTGGAGTCCCATGAACAGAGCGCTCATCTGCTTCGCCGCCGCCGCGATCGCTTGTCTGGTCGCCGTCGGGGCGCCGCCGTGCGCCGCCGCCTCCGAGTCGATCCAGGCTCCGCCGGTGCGCCTGCGCGTCCTGCACGTCGCCGGCGGCCTGCACGTCGCGCGCCAGGTTGCCGGCGGTGCGCAGGCGCAGCCGGGCGTGGACCAGCGGGCCGCGCGCCGCCCTAACGCGGCGGCCACTCTCGACGCCGGCCTGCGGTTCACCATGGTCGGCGTGCTCTGCGACGTGCCGCCCGCACCGGACGACGTGACCCTGCGGCTGCGCACCAGCGCGGACGGCCGCTCGTGGAGCCCGTGGCGAAGGGCGCCCCTGGAGCTCGCCGCAGAGGTCGGAGGCCCCCCGCGAGCGTTCATCGAGCCCGTATGGACAGGAACGGCCCGCTACGTCCAGGTGGCGGCCACGGCGGCCGGCGCCGAAGGCTCACCGGCAGCGCTCCGCAACGTACGCGTCGTCGCCATAGACTCTACCGATGACGGCGCCACCGCCGCCCGCGCTGCCGGGGCCGAGCTTCGCGTGGGGGTGGGGGCGGCCGGCGTCAGCTTCGCCGCGCCGGCCGCCGCCGGCGCCCCGGAGATCGTCACCCGCCGCGAGTGGGGCGCCGACGAATCGTGGCGCAGCGGGAGCCCCGACTACGCCCGCGTGAAGATGGTCTTCATCCATCACACGGCCAGCGGCAACACCTACACGGCCGCCGAGGCGCCCGCCATCATGCGCGCGATCTACGCCTATCACACCAGGAGCCTGGGCTGGAGCGATATCGCCTACAACTTCCTCGTCGACCGCTTCGGGACCATCTATGAGGGGCGCTACGGCGGCATAAGGAGGGGCGTGGTGGGCGCCCAGACGCTGGGCTTCAACACCGGGAGCAGCGGCGTCTCGGTGATCGGCAACTTCGCCGCCGACGCGCCGCCCGCCGCGGCCCTGGCGGCGCTGGAGAAGCTGCTTGCCTGGAAGCTGAGGATCCATCATCTCAAGCCGATGGGAACGGCCAGGCTGACGTGCTCCGCGTCGGAGAAGTACGCCTACGGCGCCAAAGTCACCTTTCCCGTCATCGCCGGCCACCGCCAGGCCAACCACACGGAGTGCCCCGGCAACATCTTCTACCCGCTGCTGCCCACGGTGCGCCTGGAGGCGGCCGGCCGGCCGCAGGCGCCCATCATCGCGCTCGTCCGGGCCAGCCCCGCGCGCTTCAGCCCGAACGGCGACGGCATGGTCGACAAGACCGACCTGAGCCTCTCGCTGACCAAGAAGGCGAGCTGGAACGTCCAGCTGCGCGACGCCGGCGGCAAGCGGCTGGTCAGCCACAGCGGCGAGGGCGCGTTTGCCGAGGTGACGTGGCCGGGCGCCGACGCCAACGGGCGCGCGTTCGCCGACGGCGTGTATACCGCGGTCGTCTTCGCTTCGTCAGAGCTCGGTAAGGCGTCGCCCAAGACGGTCAAAGTCACCATCGATACGGTGCCGCCGCATCTCGCCAGCGCCAACGTCCACCCCGGTACGTTCAGCCCGAACGGCGACGGCTCGAGCGACACGGTCAGGGTGCGCTACGTGCCCGCCGAGCAGTGTGCGACGCGCGTCGCGATCGTCGCTGCCAACGGCAAGGTGCGGCGGCAGCTCACCAGCTGGCGCAGCCAAAGCACGGCGGCACGCTCCGTGACGTGGGACGGGAAGGTGTCGTCCGACGGCAAGCTGGTGGCGGCCGCCGAAGGCGAGTACACGTTCTCAGTGGAGTGCCGCGACGTGGCCGGCAATGCTTCGCGCCAGGGCATCAAGGTCGCTCTGGACTGCACGCTGGGCTTCCCTTCCGCCACGCCTGGCACGCTCTCGCCGAACGGTGACGGCGCGAAGGACTCGACGATGCTCGGCTTCACGCTCACGCGGAGCGCCACGGTCCGCATCGCCGTGAAGGTCGACGGCAAGACCGTGCGCTCCCTCAAGCTGGGCGCGCTCGGCGCCGGATCTCACGCGGCCGAGTGGGACGGCGCGACCGGCGCCGGAGTGCCCCTGACCAGCTGTCGCCCGACCTTCACGGTCACCGCGGAGTCTTCGTCGGGCGTCAGTTCTGCTGCCGGAGCGCTCGTCGTCGACCTCTCCCCTCCGACGCTCTCGGCGGCGGCGACGCAGAGCGTCTCGCCGGGCAAGACCGCCCGGCTGACCTG
>JAPLCM010000069.1 GCA_026392275.1 Actinomycetota bacterium
ATCATCTTGTGCGCCAGGCCCACTGTGCCGATGGGGTGCAGAAGCTCGGGGCCCGGTACCTCGACCTCGGCGTCCCTGCTGGTGACGAGCGCGAGCAGCCGGTCGCCGGCGAGCACGTCGTCGATGAGCTTGATGGAGCGCTCCTGCCCGATGGTGAGCGGGATCATGGTGTCGGGGAACACCACCGTGTCGCGCAGCGGCAGCACCGGAAGCGTGCCCGGGATCTCCTGCGCCGCGTCGACCTGGATTTCCTGAGGGTCGCTCATTCGTCGCCTCCGCCCGTCTGGATATCGATCTTGCGGGCGCCGGGGGTGCGCTCGATGAGCATGAGCCTCACCTCGAGCACGCCGGCCTCGTAGGTGGCTGTGGTGACGTCGGGGTCGACGTCGACCATGAGACGCACGCGACGCTCGAAGGGACCGTAGTCCATCTCGACCTGCTGGTAGACGCGGCCCTCACGCGTGGGGAACGTACGCTCGCCGCGGACCACCAGCTCGCGGCGGTCGACGAGCAACTCGATGTCGTCCATCGCCAGGCCGGTGAGCTCGAAGCGCACCACGATCTCGCGGGTGTCCTCTTCGAAGTAGGCGTCGGCCGCCGGGCGAAAGCCGCGGCCCCGGTATGGCTGCCGCGCGGCCATGAGGCACGAATCGTTGAAGGCGCGCAGCACCTCGTTGTGCAGCTTCTCGACATCCACTGGGTGGCTCCTTGCACATGGCCTCGGCGACGGCGTTCAGGCAGTCACGGAAGCACGTTCCACGGGACTCTGCGAAGCTCCTACCCACTCCCCCGCCGAGCGTAACGAGACGGGCTCCGGCACGGCGACGGATGCACGGGGTGTTTCCGCCTCCGCGAGCGCGCGCCGGCCGGGCGCGCTACGGCGCGGCGGCGCACAAGGCCGGGCGCGCTACGGCGCGGTGAGCACCGGGTAGCCGTCACTTCCGTAGCCGGTGAGCGTGTAGCCCCCTCCGCCCGGCAGACGCACGTAGTCGTAGCCGCCGGGGCCGCCGCCCGGCTGCATGGGGCCGCCGATGAAGGGGTTCTGCGGCCAGGGGTCGACGTACCTGCCGAGACGCGCCGGCGTCACGACGGCCTTCGGCGGGTAGGTGTCGCGGCCGTCGTCGGCGCGCCAGCCCTCGATGCCCATCTGGATATCGCGCACGCCGCTGCGCACCTGCGCCGCGCGGTCGACGGCCGGCAGCGACTCCTCGACCGCGGAGAAGATGCTGCCGAGGATCATGAACGGCAGCACGAACATGGCGAACAGCGAGGCCGCACTGACGGCGAGGATGACGAAGAAGGCGACCGCCCAGCCGGGGAACGGCTGCCGCACCCTGGGCAGAGGCGGCGGCGCCTGGCCGGGCGGCACCGACGGGGGAAGCTCCACTGGGTGCTGCATCGCGAGAGGCGGCGCGACCGCCTGCGGCGCCCCGCAGGCCGCGCAGAACCGTCCCTCCCCGGTGAGGGGCCGTGCGCACGATGAGCAGTACAGCATGAGGCCCCCAGGGTCGTGCCGGCGAGGTCCTGCCGCGTGATTGTCCTCCGTGCCACGAATGGCGGCAAGGGCTGAGAGCGACGGTCGTCGTCCGGAGGGGCACGAAGGGGCCCGCCCGTCGACGGCCCGTGCATCCGTCGCCCTCCGGGGTTACGATGGGACCGTGCAGCTCGCCTTCACCACAGTCGACGATTTCTACGCGCTGCTCGAGCAGGCAGGCGAAGCCCTCGACTACCGCGAAGTGTGGCCGCACCTCTTCCCCGTCGCCAACTGCCCCCCCGAGCTCATGCACAAGCTGGTCGCCGACATCGTGCAGGGCGACGAGCGTTTCTCGTGGGAGAGCGACGTGCACGTCGGCCTCGCCACCTGGCGCGCACGGCATCGTGACCTGGCCGAGGTGGCCTTCACCGTCGTCGACCTCGAGACGACCGGAGCCACGCCGGGCTTCGCCAAGATCACCGAGATCGGCGCCGTGCGCCTCGAGGGCGGCCGCGAGGTGGGCACCTTCTCGGCGCTCGTCAATCCCGGCATCCGCATCCCCGAGATGATCACCGGCATCACCGGCATCGATGACGCCACCGTGGCCGACGCGCCGCCGATCGACGTGGTGCTGCCGCGCTTCGTCGGCTTCGCGGCGGATTCCGTGCTCGTCGCCCACAACGCGCACTTCGACCTCGGCTTTCTCGACTACGAGCTCGGCCGCCTGCAGCGCCGCACCTTTCCGCGGCCGGCGCTCGACACGCTCCGCCTGGCGCGCAAGCTCTGCCCGCAGCAGCGCTGCTCACTGAACGCCCTCAGCTACCGTTTCGACACGCGGGTGAAGCCCGTCCATCGCGCTCTGCAGGACGCCCAGGCCACGGCCGAGCTTCTGCTCCTCTTCCTGAGCTGGCTGCAGGAGCAGGGCATGAGCACCATCGAGGAGGTCGCGCGCTTCTGCGAGCCCGGGGCGCGCCGCAACTACCACAAGATCTCCCTGACGGAGACGCTGCCCACCACGCCCGGCGTGTACGTGATGCGCGACGAGAAGGGCGCCGCCCTCTACATCGGCAAGGCCGAGAACCTGCGGCGCCGCACGCGCGACCACTTCCTGCAGCGTCAGGCTTACGGCGCGCGGCAGGCGCTCGAGCTGCTCGAGCGCTTCGAGGTCGTCGAGACCGGCTCTGAGTTCGCCGC
>JAPLCM010000135.1 GCA_026392275.1 Actinomycetota bacterium
GTTCACGGCGGCGGCCAAGGGCGCCGCCGCCGCGGCCATCGAGCTCATCAACGAGGCTTCGGGCGCTGTGGTCAGCGTCGACATCGCCAGCGGAGTGGGAGCGAACACCGGCGCGATCCACGGGCCGGCCGTCTTCGCCGACCTCACAGTGGCGCTGCATGCCGCCAAGATCGGCCACTTCGTCACTCCCGGCGGGACGTTCAGCGGCGAGGTCGTCGTCACGCCCATCGGCATCCCGCCGCTGTGCGACCACGACCCCGACGTGTGGCTACTGACCGAGGACGGTATGGCGCCGCTGCTGGTGCTCAAGGGCGCGCTCGACCACAAGCGTTCGGTCGGCACCGTGCTCGTGGTCGGCGGATCCCGGGGAATGACCGGCGCCGCCCACATGACGGCGATGACGGCGCTGCGCGCGGGGGCCGGGCTGGTGCACGCCGCCCTGCCGCAGGGGGCGGGCGGCGGTCAGCCCTTCCTCGAGGTCATCACCGTTGAGGTCCCCGGCGTCGACGGTCAGTTCACGGCAGAGGCGCGCAGTGCCCTGTTCGGGCAGGCCGCCGGGCTCAAGGCCGTGGCCGTGGGGCCGGGCCTGGGTCGCGGCGACGGGGCGCAGCTGCTGGTGCGCGAGCTGCTCGGCCTCGACCGGCCGTTGCTCCTTGACGCCGACGGGCTCTACGCGCTCGGCGACCGGCCGGAGCTTCTTGCCGATCGTTCGCTGCCGACGGTGCTCACGCCGCACGAGGGCGAGCTCGGCCGCCTGCTCGGCGTTCCGGCCGACGACGTGGCGGCTCAGCGTCTGGAGTGCGCCCGCTCCGCCGCGCAGCGCAGCGGCGCGACCGTGCTCCTCAAGGGCGAGGCGAGCATCGTCGCCGATCCGTCGGGACGGGCCTACATCGTCCCGACCGGCAACCCCGGCCTCGCCACGCCCGGCACCGGCGACGTGCTCAGCGGTGTCATCGTCGCCCAGCTCGCCAAAGGCCTCGGAGCGACGGAGGCGGCCTGTCTCGGCGCCTATCTTCACGGCCTGGCCGCCGACCTCGCCGCCGAGACCGCCGTGGGCACCGAGGGAATGGTCGCCGGCGACGTCATCCAGTTCCTGCCGGCCGCTGTCGAGCGGCTCAAGGCCGGCCCACAGGAGGAAGCCCATGAGCACCACTGAGCAGCCGGACGAGGGCGAGGCCCTCGCCCGTGACATCATGACCACGCCGGCCATCACCGTCGATCCCGAGCTCTCCGTCAAGGACCTCGCCGCCCTGTTTCGTGAGAAGCACATCGGCGGCGTGCCGGTGGTCGCTGACGGCAAGCTGGCCGGGATCGTCACCGAGGGCGACCTCATGGCGCTCGACGCTGATGTCCAGTACCCGCACTACTTCGAACTGTTCGACAGCATCATCTATCTGGGCAGCCAGAAGAAGTTCAAGGAGCAGCTGGAGAGGGCCGCCGCCGCCAACGTGGGGCAGTTGATGACACACCGCGACAAGGTCAAGACCGTTGGCCCGGACGACCCGGCGCGCGCCGCCGGGACGATCATGTCGCGCCATCGCTTCGATCGCGTACCGGTGGTCGACGAGAACGACGTCGTGGTCGGTCTCATCACGCGACACGACATCATGAAGCTCCTGGACCTGTAGATGTTGGCCGGCCGCCAGCGGGCGCTGGCCGAGATCGACCTCGGGGCCATCCGCCACAACGTACGTCGGCTGATGCGCGACCTGTCGGCCGGCGCCGTGCACTGCGCCGTCGTCAAGTCCAACGGCTACGGGCACGGCGCGGTCCCTGCGGCGTGCGCCGCCCTCGAAGCCGGCTCCACCTGGCTCGGCGTGGCCGCCGTGGCTGAGGCGGAAGAGCTGCGCGCGGCGGGGCTCACGGCGCCGATCCTCATCTTCGGGCCCATGACCGGCGCCGACCTGGAGGCCGCCGTGGCGGCTCGCGCCGACGTCGTCGTCTGGTCGGCACCGTTCCTGGCCGCGGCTCTGCGGCTCGGCGCCCGCGTCCACGTGAAGTTCAACTCCGGCATGGGTCGTCTGGGCGTCGACGAGCAAGAGACGCACGCGTTGTGCGCCGGGGCTGCCGAGGATGGCCTGCTCGTGGGACTCATGAGCCATTTCGCCACCGCCGACGAAGCGGACACCACGTTCTTCGAGTATCAACTCGGGCGCTTTGCGGCGCTGGCCGGGGAGCTCGCGGCTCTCTACCCCGGCCTGCTTTGCCACACGGCCAACAGCGCGGCGACGCTGCGCGGGCCGCGCACCCACTTCGGTATGATCCGTACCGGCATCGCCATGTACGGCCTGGCCC
>JAPLCM010000076.1 GCA_026392275.1 Actinomycetota bacterium
GGGATGCCGAGCGTCTCGTGGATGGCCACGACGATGCCGCCCTTGGCGGTGCCGTCGAGCTTGGTGAGCACCACACCGCTCACGTCCACGGCCTGCTTGAACTCCTGCGCCTGGCGCAGGCCGTTCTGGCCCGTCGTCGCATCGAGCACGAGCAGGGTCTCGTGGGGGGCGCCGGGCAACTGCTTCTCGATGACCCGGCGCACCTTCTCGAGCTCGCGCATCAGGTTGACCTGTGTGTGCAGGCGACCGGCCGTGTCGATGAGCACCACGTCGGCCCCGCGCGAGCGTGCGGCGGCGATGCCGTCGTAGACCACCGCCGCCGGATCGCCGCCCTCCGCCTGCTTGACGATCTCGCAGCCCACGCGTTTCGCCCACTCGGCGAGTTGCTCCACGGCTGCGGCGCGAAAGGTGTCGCCGGCCACCATGAGCGGCGTCTTCCCCATCTCCTTGAGCCGCCACGCGATCTTGCCGATGGTCGTCGTCTTGCCCGTGCCGTTCACGCCGACCATGAGGATCACCGTGGGCTGCGCCGTCACGTCGATCCGCTGCGCCTCGGGATCGTCCGGCTCAAGCACGCCTGCGATCACCTCGGCGAGCTCGTCCATGAACGGCTCGCGGGTCTCGATCTTCTTTGCGGTGCAGCGCTGCTCGAGCTCGTCGACGACCTTGACGGTGCCGTCCACGCCCACGTCGGCAGCGATCAGCAGCTCCTCCACCTGCTCGTAGAGCCGCCGGTCGACGCCCACGTATATGGCCGCCTTGAGCTGATCGGCGACCACGGCCCGCGCCTTGCCGAGGTTCCTGCGCAGGCGCCCGAAGAGGCCCCTGCGCTCCCGTTCTTCTTCCTCGAACACCGCCGCCGGGACGTCGTCCACGGCCACGCCCTTGAACACCTCATGCCACTCCACGTGCCGCTCCTCTAGCTTGTCGGGCCGGCGGCCGGAGGCTCCCCGGCCTTGCCTTTCGCGCGCTCCTGGCGCTCGATCTCCTCCTGGGCCATGCGCGCACTCACGACCTGCGAGCCGCCGTCGGCGCCCATGGTCACGCCGTAGAGCACATCGGCCGCCTCCATGGTGCGCTTCTGATGGGTGATCATGATGAACTGGGTGCGCTCGCGATAGTCGCGCAGCAGCTTCACCAGGCGGCCGATGTTGACGTCGTCGAGGGCCGCCTCGATCTCGTCGAGGATGTAGAAGGGGCACGGCCGCGCCAGCACGAGCGCCATGAGAAAGGCGATCGCCACGAGGGCTCGCTCGCCGCCCGAAAGCAGCTGCAGCTTCTTGCCGAGCTTCTTGGCCGGCTTGACCTGGACGGTGACACCGCCCGGGTCGTCGGCGCCGGGCTCGGCAAGCTTCAGCGACCCGCGGCCTCCGGGGAACAGCACCGCGACCATGTGCTCGAACTGCTCCTGGACGGCGGCGAAGGTGCCGGCGAACTCTGCGTCGATCTGGGCGGTGAGCTCCTTGATCAGAGAACCGAGCTCGTCGAGGGACTTTTCGAGGTCGCGGCGCTGCTCGCGCAGAAAGGCGGCGCGCTCGCCGAGCTCGGCGCACTCCGCCTCGGCGAGAGGGTTCACGGGGCCGATGCGCTCGCGCCGTCGGCTGAGGCGTTCGAGACGCTCGCGCAGCTCACGCGCCTCGTCGGCGTCCGCCGGCGGGGCGAACCCAGCCTGGTCGAGCTGCTCGCTGACTTCGTCGAGGGCGGTGGCGAGCTCGGCGCGGCGGTCCTCGAGGCGCGCCAGCGCCACCTGGACCGCCGTACGCCGTTCGCCGAGGTCGGCGAGGTCGCGGCGCAGGCCGGCCTCTTGTTCGGCCAAAGCGCGCAGCTGGCCACGGTCGACCGACGCGTCCGCCTCCTCACCCGGATCGAGGCGCTCGATGAGCATCCTGGCGTGAGCGCTGAGGCCCGTGACTCGCGCCGCCAGCGCCGCGCAGATGTCGCGCACCTCCGGAAGCTCCTCGAGGCGGCGCTCGAGCTCCTTCAGGCGCGCGCGCCCGGCGACGGCGCGGCTCCGCGCCGCCTCGCGCTCCGCGGCGGCGCGCTGCGCCGCCGCGCGCCGCTCCTCCAGCTCGACGCGGCGACGCGTCACCAGCGACAGAGCTTCGGCGTGTCGCCCTTCCGCCACCGCCAGCCCCGCCTCCGCGGCGTCCGCCTCGGGGCGCAGCTGCTCGGCCGCGAGCAGCGCCGCGGCAGCGGCTTCGGCGGCGGCCTCGAGCTCGGCGCCCGTCTCGGCGCGTTCGCTCGCCAGACCCTCGCGCGCCCTGCGCTCGCGCGCCGTCACGTCATCGAGATCGCGCCTGCGCTCGCGCACCGCCTTGAGGTCGCGCTCGGCGGTCTCGGCGGCGATGCGCGCCTGCCGTTCTGCCGCGGCGCACTCCTCGGCGGCCTCGCGCGCGTCCTCCTGCTCGCGGACGGCGATGGTCAGCGCGGCCGCCTCGCGAACCTCCCGCGAGCGCACAGCGTCGAGCTTCTCGCTGAGGCCCTTGAGCGCCGCCCTCCGTTCGAGGAGGAGGGCTGCCGGCACGCCGCTGGCCAGCCCCATGTGCCCGGAGCTCGGGCGGTAGAACTCGCCTTCCAGGGTGACGGCCAGGCCGGAAAAACCGTCGGGGACAGCATGCAGGTCGTCGACGATGACGACGTCAGCCAAAGCGCTCTCGAGCTCGTCGCGGCCCTCCAGGCTCACGCGGTCGATGAGCGGCGCGGCGCCGGGGAACGCCGCCGAGGGCCGCGGCCGGGCCGGCGGCACGACGAGGCGCACCAGGCCTACCCCGGCGCTCTTGAGGGCACTGAGGAGCGACCAGTGGTCCACCCCCCGGGGCACCGCCAGAGCCCCCGAGACCTGCGCCAGCGCCGCCGCCAGAGCGAGCTCGTAGCCCGCCTCACAGCTGATGGCGCCGGCCAGCGACACGGTGCCGGGGTAGGCGTCGGCGACCCGCAGCACGTCGGCGCCCACATCCTGAAGATCGCGCAGCGCGGCGCGCAGGTGATCGACGTTCGCCTCCAGCGCGCGGCGTTCTGTGAGCAGGGCTCTGTGCCGCTCCTCCGCGGCGCTGGCCAGCCGCGAGGACGCCGCGGCCGCGCCGGCCGCCGCCTCCGCGGCGGCGCCGGCATCGCGCAGCGCGTCACGCGCCAGCGTCTCGGCGGCGACGGAGGACTCCTCCGCGCCGCTCTTTGTCGCAGCCTCGGTGAGCAGGGCCTCATAGTGCGCCGCGAGGCGTGCCTCCTCGCCGGCCAGAGCCTCCTGCCGACGCTCCAGGCGCGCCGCCGTCGTCAGCGCACTCTCGCGGTCGAGGGTGAGACGGCTGAGGCTGGCACGCCGCGCTCCGAGGAGCTCCCGTGCAGCAGCCAGCCGCCCGGCGACTTCGGCGTAGGCCGCCTCGGCCGCCTCGAGCGCCTCGGCCAGACGCCGCTCCTCCTGCGGCCAGCGGTCCTCCTCGCTCTCCTCGGGGCGCCCGGCCAGCTCGCCCAGGAGACGCGTGCGCTCTTCGGCCGAGGCGCGCTCCACTTCTTCCAGGAGGCGCTGACGTTGCTCCGTGAGACGGCGGCCGCTCTCGAGACGCCCGTCGAGCACACGGGCGCGCAGCAGGCGCTTGGCGCGGCGCTCACGATCGGCAAGCCGCCGGGCGAACGCCTCTTCCTCGCCGGCGCGCGCTGCGGCGATCGCTTCGAGCCCCCGCTCGCCACGGGCGCGCTCCTCCTGCAGCACCGCGAGCTCATCCCGTTGCGCGCTGAGCTGGACGTCCACGGCGCCGACCTCGCCGGTCAGGAGCCGGCCGCGAGTCTCCGCGAGGGTGGCTTCGACGCTGCGCAGCTGCTCCGCGGCGCTGGCCTGGCGGCGCAGTGGCGCGAGCTGCGAGCTGACCTCGCGCTCCAGAAGATCGGCGCGCTCGAGGTTGCGGCGCACCTCGCGAAGCTTGAGCTCGGCGCGCTCCCGCCGGCGCTTGAAGGTACCCAGGCCTGCGGCCTCCTCGATCTGGTCGCGGCGGTCCTCCGGCTTGCCGGCCAGAAACGATTCGACTTTGCCCTGGCCGATGATCGAATGCAGTTCCTTGCCCAGACCGACCTGCGCCATGAGTTCGACCACGTCCGTGAGCCGGCAGCCGGACTGGTTGATGGAGTACTGGGACGACCCGTCGCGGGCCACGCGCCGCATCACGCTGACCTCGTCCACAGGCAGCGGAAGCGCCCCATCGGCATTGTCGAAGGTGAGCTCCACCTCGGCGCTGCCGCCGGCGCGGCGCCCGTCGCTGCCCGCAAAGATGACATCCTGCATGGAAGAGCCGCGCACGGAGCTGGGGCTCTGCTCGCCGAGCGCCCATACGACGGCGTCGGCGATGTTGCTCTTGCCACTGCCGTTGGGGCCGATGATGACGGCCACGCCGGGCTCGAAGAGCAGCTCAGTCTGCTTGGGGAACGATTTGAAGCCCTTGAGGCGCAGCGCCTTGAGATGCACGCTCAGTCCACTTCGGCCGGCGCGCCCTCAGGCGCGGCCTCGCGAGTCGCGGCCTCTTCGGCGGTCCCGCTCCCAGCGGCGCCTTCTGCGACGGGCCGCCGCGAGCGCCGCCCGCGCAGCCGCGCGCGCCGGGCCGCGCGGCGCGCGCGCGTCTGCATCTCGCGCAGCGCCTCGGCCGCCGCCTCCTGCTCGGCGCGCTTCTTGCTGGTGCCGAACCCGTGGCCGAGGACCTCACCGTCGACGCAGGCCTCGATCTCGAACTCGCGGTCGTGCGGCGGACCGCTGTAGCTGAGCACCTTGTAGCTCACCGATCGGGAGCTGCGGGCAAGGTGTTCCTGCAGCTCGGTCTTGTGATCGATGTAGCTGCTCTCGGCGTAGCGGATGTGCTCCTCGAAGACCTCGACCACCGCGGGGCGCACGGCCTCGTAGCCGAAGGTGACGTACACGGCACCGATGAGCGCCTCGGTGAGGTCGGCGAGGACGTTCTGGTTGCTTTGCAGCTGCAGAGCTTCACCGGCCTCCTTGCCGAGGCCCGCCTGCTCGCACAGCATCTTGCCGAGGCCGAGCTTGGCGGCGACTTGGGCACACGTGACGCGGCTCACGATGTAGGCGCGCAGCCGCGCCAGGTGCCCCTCCGCGACATCGGGAAAGCGCCGGAACAGCTCGGTGGTAATGCACAGGCTCAGCACACTGTCGCCGAGGAACTCGAGGCGCTCGTAGGAGTCGACGCGATCGGCCGCCCACGACGTGTGCGTGAACACCCGGCGCATGGTGGCGCGGTCCAGCTGTTCCGCCAGTGATAGCAGTCGGTAGGTCACTCATCCCCTCAGACGACGACGAGGGGACGCCCCCGTAGCGGGAGGCCTCCCCTCATCACTCACACGCGAATACGGCCGGGCTTAGGCTTCGGCCGTTTTCATCACGAAGTCGACGGCGTCGCCGACGGTCTTGATCTGGGCAGCCTCTTCGTCGCTGATCTTGATGCCGAATTTCTCTTCCATGGTCATCACGAGCTCGACGAGGTCGAGGGAATCGGTCTCCAGGTCTTCCTGGAAGCGAGCTTCCATGGTGACCTTGTCTTCGTCGACGCTGAGGGTCTCGACGAGGATCCCCTTGACGTGCTCGAACACCTCTTCGCGGGTCATGGACCAACCTCCGTTGGAGTTTGGCAGAGTCTACACTGTGGGGGCGTGCGCCCCAAGCTCCGCCGAGATGCTCGGCAGGAG
>JAPLCM010000325.1 GCA_026392275.1 Actinomycetota bacterium
CGCCGTCCGGCTGGAGGCCGCGCACGCTCCCTCCTGTGCGGCGCTCGTGCGGGAGGCCGCGGCGGTCTACGAGCGCCGCGGCCTGCACGGGCCCGGCTGAGCGACGCGCGGTTCCCGAGCGATGATCGTCGCCGGCATCGACATCGGCAACACCACGACCGAGGTGGTCCTCGCGAAGGTCACGCCGCAGGCGGTGACGCCGTTGACGGCGCGGCGCGCCCGGACCACTGGGAGCAAGGGTAGCGCCGCGTCGGTCGCGGGCGCGGCGCGCCTCGTGATGAGCGCCGAGAAGGCGCTGGGCAGGCGCGCGGAGCTTCTGCTGCTGCCGCCGCTCCACCCCGTGGTCACGATATCGGCGTCGCTGCCGCCGCCGCCGCGCGCCGCCGCCGCGCTCCGGCGGCTTGACGACCCGTGCGCGAGCACGCCGGCGGGCAGCGGTTTCGCCGTGGGCGCGCACCGGCCGCTGCGAGAGCTCGCGGACCCGCCTGCCACGCGCGAGCCGCTCATCGTCTCCGTGCCCGCCGGCACCGACTTCGAGGACGCCGCGGCGACGATCGCCGCGGCGCAGACTGCGCGCCTGCCGATCGTGGGAGCCGTGGTGGCCGGCGACGACGCGGTGCTCATCGCCAATCGCATCCCACAGGCGATTCCCATCGTCGACGAAACGGATGTGGGCGGCCTGCGCACGGGCGAGCTGATCGCCGTCGAAGTCGCCGCCCCGGGCGGCCGCGTGCAGGTGGCCGGCGACCCCGTCGCGCTGGTCGCGGCCTTCGGGCTGGCGCCGGCGGAGGCCGTCTTGCTCGCCCATCTTGCCATGAGCCTTGCGGACGCGCGCTGCGCCGCTCTTGCCCTTCGCCGGGAAGCGACGTCCGCGGCGGAGAGCAGCCAGTCCGGATGGCTCGACTACGAGGGGGACGGAGGCGTGGGCGTGATCCGCGTCCCCTTCGACCGCGGCCTCACCGACTGTGCCGGCACGATTCGACCCGGCTCCGTGCGCCGGGTCCACGTCCCACCCGGCGCACCTCTCCGCGACGCGATCGGTGACGCCGGCGAACGCGTCTGCGACGTGTTCGCCGTCGACCTGCCGTCCATCCGCGAGCGCTTCTTCCCGAGACAAGGATCCGTCGAGCTCGGCGAGGTGCCGATCGCCGCTCTGATCTCGCCGGCCTCCTCCCCCTCGCCTCCCGAGACGGCGCTCGCGAAGGCGACGAGCCGCCCAGTACGCATGATGCCTTCTGAGACCGAGGCGGCCGCTCTTGGGGCGTTGACCACGCCCGGCGCTCCAGCAGACGCGGCGGTGTGCGACATGGGCGGCGGTACCATCGATCTGGTCTGGGGAGACCAGCGCCTCACGGCCGCCGGCGCGGGGGAGCTGCTCACGGTGTCGGTGGCGAGAGCGCTGGGTCTGCGGAGCCGAAGAGCTGAATACGTGAAGCGGTTCGCCTCGTTCCGCGTCGAGGCGCCCCACGTCGTGCACTACGAAGATGGCAGCAGGGGCTTCAACGAGACGAGCCTGCCCGCGGACTCCCTCGGCCGCCTCTGCTTCCTGCGGGGCAAGACGCCCACACCGATTTCCGATCGGCTGGCGCCGGAGGAGTGGCGGTCGTTGCGGCTGGCCCTCAAAAGGCAGGTGATCGGCGTCAACGTGAGCCGGTGTCTGAAGGGGCTCAGGGGCGTCGACGCCGGGCGCGGGCCGAGCTCCCTCCTGCTCTGCGGCGGCGCCGCTTTGGATGCGGAGTCGGTGCGCATCGTCAGCGAGTCGCTGCGGGGCCCGGGGATCACGGTCGGGAGGGCCAACGTCGCCGGCCGATACGGGCCTCGGTACGGAGTGGCCCTGGGGCTGCTGCTGGCGTTTCACGCGGCGCAAGAGGGCGGACGCTGACGCGCTCGACCGCGCCCGCTTGGAGCCCCGGGGCTGAGGCGCCCGGCGGGACGCCCTACCTCGTCTCCTCCGACGTCCCCGCCTCCATCGTCCCCACTTCCATCGTTCCCCCTTCCACCCGCACCACCCCGCCCTGGATCACGGCGTACCGGTAGTGTCGCGGGTGGTCGCCCGGCCCGAGGCCGTAGGTGCCGGGGTCGATAGCGTGCAGGCCCGCGGCGCGGAACATGGCCGTGGTCCAGCGGCGGAAGACCGTGGACGTGGTGTGGCCGGCGATCTGCTCGACTCCGTCGAGCAGCCGACCCGGCCCCACGTCGGCGTCGTCGACCCGCAGCCGCTGCGGCGACCACTCGTCGAGGATCCGCGGCTCGGGGAGCTCGCGGCCGTGCGCGAGCTGGCGCCCTACGGCCGCGTGGTGCTCGCGGTTCAGGCGAGCCGCCAGGCGCGCCGGGTCGCGGCCCAGCTCGCGGAAGTCGGCGGCGAAGACCCGCGTCAGGCCGGCGTGGCTGATCAGCACGCCGTCGACGCTCGTCACCAGGTTGAGCCGCCGCGTCCGCAGCCGCTCGAGCAGCGGCTCGCGAAAGACCTTGTTCGCCTCCTGCTGCTCGCCGATCCAGTAGCCCAGCGCGATCGCCTGGTCGTGGTTGCCGATCAGCGCCTCGGCGCCGAGCTCGTCGAGCCGCTGCAGGCACTCGCGCGCGAGGCTCCCGCGGTCCAGAAAGTCACCGGCGAAGACCAGCCGGTCGATCCCTTCGCGGAATCCCGAGCCGCGCAGCGCGTTCTCGAGCAGCTCCGGGTAGCCGTGCACGTCCGACACGACCAGTGTGAACGGAGCCGCCGGCCTGCGAGCGCCGGCCTGCATCATCTGGCGGTTCGTCATGCTCACCATCTTCCCGCACCGCCCGCCGTACGACCAGCCATGCCAAGGCAGAGGCGCTTCTGCGACGTCGGCCCCTCGCGCTCGCCGCGCGAGGGTCTTGGCCTGTTCCGCCGGAGCGACGAACGCCGTGGCCGGCGGCGACTGCCGTGAGATCGGGCAGCCTCACCCAGGCCATCGGGACAGCGCGCACCAGCTCGATCTCGACCTCGACGTCAGGCCTCAGATCGGTCGTGAGCTTCACGGGTCCTTCGTCCCTTGCCGGCGCTTCTTCTCGATGAGCACGTTGCTCATGAACGCCGCCGAGGGCTTGGCCGACTCGACGTCGGCCAGGCAGAGGTCGGCGTAGTCGTCGCGCATCTCCATGCTCATCGCCATGCCCTTCTCGGCGAAGTAGGCGCCGGCGCTGCTGCCGTGCCGCGCGGTGCGCAGCTCGGTGCGCTGCAGGTAGTAGTGCGAGATCATGTGGAACACGTCGCCCTCTCCCCAGCGGAACCACACCGCCACCGGCGCCTCGCCGTATTTCTCGCCGAGCTCGCGGCTGGTGATGAGCACCTCGACGCGCTCCGTGTCGACGATGCTGATGGGGTACGACGACGCCTCGAGCCACCACTGCGGGTCGTCCTGACCGTCGAGCACGCCCTGCAGGTAGATGTTGCCGGCGTCGCGGACCTCGATGCGCACCACGTCGTCGGGGGTCGGCGCCGCACGGAAGGCAAGCACGCCCGGAAACGCCGGTTCGACGACGTGCTTGAGCGCCCAGTCGGTGGTGAACAGGCTGCCGCCGGCCTCGACGAAGGCGCGGATGCGGCTTATGGCCGCGGCCGAGACCAGGCCCGGGCAGTTGACGATGAGCAGCTGCTCGGGGCGCAGCTCGACGCGCTCCACATCGCCCGCGCCGATCACGGTGTGCGGCACGTCGAGCGCGTGGAGCACCGACTCGACGTGGTCGTACTGCCCCGCGACCACCACCACGTCGCTCTGCTTGACGGCGTCGAGGGCGCGCGCCCTCTC
>JAPLCM010000299.1 GCA_026392275.1 Actinomycetota bacterium
CGTCCGCCGCAAGCTCGGCCAGGCCGAGCCGGTCGAGCTTGGCCGGCGTCGGCCGGCCTTCGGCGTCCCAGCCGCGCGCGACGTAGTACTCGTCGAGCATCGGCGGCAGATCGACCACCTGACCGGCGGACGGCCCGGAGGGCACCGGCTCGTGCAGCAGCCGCGGGGGCAGGGTGTCGTCGGCGCGCGTGAACCCCGCGGCGATATTGAAGAGCCGCTCGGCCGTCCAGATGCGCTCGCCGAGAAGCAGTAGATCCTGCGGCTCGATGGTCTCGCCCCAGACGGCGGTAAGCAGGCGCGCGTAGTAGTCCTCTTTCATGGCGAACGAGGTGAACTTGCACACGCTCAGGGAGTCGAGCACGGCGTTGAGGTTCTGCATGTTGATGAGCAGCCCCGACTTGCCGAGCGTCGCGAAACGGTCGACCATCTTGGGCACGCCGAGGATCTCCGGGTTGAGCATGTTGGCGCGCAGGTGGCAGCCCCCGCGGTTGCTGGTGGCGAAGGCGAGGCCCTGGGCCTTCATGCCGCGCGGATCGTAGGCGGGCATCTCCATGCGCTTCACGCTCATCGAGAGCTCGGGGCGCCCGTAGGCGGCGGCGAAGCGGGCGGAGCCCTGGCCGAGCTCGACGCCGAGGCCCACCCCGGCGCCCGTAGCCTCCGCGAGGGCCACGACGGCCGCGGCGTCGCCGAAGCGCGGCCCGCCGGGCAGCAGGCCCTCCTCTGTAAGCTCCATGGCGCAGGCGATCGTGGAGCCCATGGTGATGGTGTCCATGCCGGCCCGGTTGCAGGCGTAGTTGGCCTGCACGATGGCGGTGAGATCGCCGACGCCGCAGTCGCCGCCGAGCGCCCAGATGCTCTCGTACTCAGGCCCTTCGCCGCTCTGGCCGCCGGCCGTGGTGCGCCGCGCGCAGCCGATGACGCAGCCGCGGCAGGCGGCCCGTTTCTGCACGTGGTGCCGCTTGAGCATCTCTCCGGAGATCTTGTCGGCCTCGTCGAACTGGCTCTCGCGGAAGTTGCGCGTGGGGAAGGCCCCGGCCTGGTTGAGCACGTTGACCAGCACCGACGTGCCGAACTCGGGCAGCGCCTGGGAGGTGATCGGGTTGGCCTTGAGGACCTTCTCGGCCTCGTAGACGATGAACTCGAGGCGCTCCGGATCGGCGACCGCCGGGCGCTGGGCGCCGTGCCCGGCCACCACGACGGCCTTGAGCTTCTTGGCGCCCATCACAGCGCCCAGGCCTCCGCGGCCGATCGAGCGCCCGCGGTTGTTGACGATGGAGGCGAAGAGCACGCCGCGCTCGCCCGCCGGGCCGATGACCGCGGCCTCGCACTGCGGGTGCAACTCGCGCAGACGCGCCAGCGAGGCCGGTACGTCGAGGCCCCACACGCCGGCGGCATCGTGCCACTGCACGCCGTCGGCGGCGATCGACACGTACCCGGGGTCGTCGAGGGCGCCCACGACCACAAGATAGTCCCAGCCGACGCGACGAAAGACGTTGCCCCAGTTGCCGCCCGAGTTGCCGTCGAAGACGGTACCGGTGAGCGGTGAGCGGCTGGTGACGCTGTAGCGGCCGCTCGCCGGGGCGCCGGTGCCCGTAAGAGGCCCCGGCGCGAAGATCAACAGGTTCTCGGGGCTGAGCGGCTCCACTGCGTACAGCCGCTCGCGCAACGCGAGGTAGGCGCCCAGGCCACGGCCGCCGAGAAACGCCCGCGCCACGTCGCCGGAAAGGTGCTCGTCGCGCGCCGTGCGCGCGGACAGATCGAGGCGGAGGCCGCGCAGTGAACGGAGGGCTGAGACGGGGGCAGTCACCGCGCGATTATAGCGGCGCGACAGGGCTCCCGCTCTCGAGGACGGCTGGGGAAGAGTCTCGCCGGCCGGCCGTGCTCAGCTCGTACGCCACCAGCTCGGCGCCGTAGCAGAAGCGCCGGCCGACAAAGGTCATGCCGAGCTTCTCGATGACGTGCCGCGAGGCGCGGTTCCGCGGGTAGGCGAGCGCGACGATGCGCTCGAGGCCGAGGCCGTCGAGACCCCAGGCAAGGACGGCGCGCGCCGCCTCCGTCGCGTAGCCGCGACCCCAGAAGGCGCGCGCCAGCGTGTACGTGAGCTCGATGTCGGGGCCGGCCTCCAGCACCTGCAGGCCGGCCTCGCCGACCAGGCGTCCCGAAGCCCGCTCCACGACGACCAGTGGGCCGAACCCGTGCCGCTCCCAGTGCGCGCGCACGCGCTCCTGAGACGAGCGTAGCGCATCGCGGTCCAGTGGTCGCCGGGTGGCTCCGACGAAGCGCATCACCCGCGGGTCGCCGAACACGGCGAACAGCCCGTCGAGGTCGCCGGCGGCGAACGTCCTGAGCTCCAGGCGCGCGCTGATCAGCGGCGGTCTCAGGTCGTTCACGATCCGGCCTCCTGGTCGGCCACCTGCGCCGTCGGCCCGGTCAGAGCGCCTTGCGCCGGTCGACGACGCGCACCGCCTTGCCCTCCGAGCGCTGGATCGTCTTGGGCTCCTTGAGCTTCACCGCAGCCTGGATGTTGAGCACGTTGTAGATCTTCGCCTGCACCCTGCGCTGGAAGAGCTCCAGGTCGCCCATGGTCTCCGCGAACAGGTCCTCGCCGACCTCCACCCACACCTCGATGACGTCGAGATAACCCTTGCGATCGACGACGATCTGGTAGTGCGGCTCGATCTCGGGGATGCTCATCAGCACCTCTTCGATCTGGCTGGGGAACACGTTGACGCCGCGGATGATCAGCATGTCGTCGCTGCGCCCGATGGGCTTGCTCATGCGCGCGGACGTACGGCCGCACGCACACGGCTCGGAGGTGAGGCTGCAGAGATCGCGCGTGCGATAGCGGACCAGCGGCTGCGCCTCGCGCGACAGCGTAGTGAACACCAGCTCGCCGACTTCGCCTTCGGGCAGCGGGCGCAACGTGTCCGGGTCGATGATCTCGGCCAGATAGTGGTCTTCGTTCACGTGCATCCCGGCCTTGCAGAGGCACTCGAAGGCGACCCCTGGGCCGCCCATCTCAGAGAGCCCGTAGATGTCGAGAGCGTCGATGCCGAGGCCCGCCTCGATCTGCAGGCGCAGCTCGTTGGTCCACGGTTCGGCGCCGTGGAAGCCCACCCGGATCGGCAGGTCCTGCGGGCGCAGGCCGCGGTCGCGGGCGGCGTCGGCGAGGTACATGGCGTACGAAGGCGTGCAGCTGAGCGCCGTGGCGCCGAAGTCACGCATGATCTTGAGCTGACGCTCGGTGTTGCCGCCCGAGATGGGCACCACGGTGCAGCCCAGGCGCTCGGCGCCGAAGTGCAGCCCGAGCCCGCCGGTGAAGAGCCCGTAGCCGTAGGCGTTCTGCAGCAGGTCGCCGGGCTTGACGCCCCCGGCGGCAAGAGTACGGGCGATGAGGTCACCCCAGGTATCGATGTCGGCGCGCGTGTAGCCGACGGTCGTGGGGTTGCCCGTCGTGCCCGAGCTCGCGTGCACCCGCACGATCTGGTCGCGGGGCCGCGCGAACATGCCGAACGGGTAGTGGTCGCGCAGGTCGGTCTTGGTGGTGAAGGGCAAGCCGGCGACGTCGCCGTGGCCGTTCACGTCGCCGGGCTTGAGACCCGCCTCATCGAACGTCTTGCGATAGAAGGGCACGTGCGCATACGCGTTCTCGAGCATGGCGCGCAGCCGCTCGATCTGCAGCTCGGCGAGCTGGGGGCTGGGCAGCGACTCGACGTCAGACTCCCACATGAGGCCGCCGGCGTGGTCGGCCACCAGGCGTTCGGGGACGTGTGCGCTCACAGGGCACGCACCTCCTCATCCGTGAGCAGCGTCACCTTGTCGGCCAGGGACTCGATGGCGCGATCGATGTCGCGTACCGCGAAGCAGATGTTCTGGAACGAGATGCTGTACAGGTAGTCGATGGACGCGCCGACGGCGGCCACCTGGTCGAGCACCCGCGCGAGGCCACCGGGCTCGTCGGGGACCCTCACGCAGATCACCTGCGAGAAGTGCGTCGTGAACCCGGCGTCGTGAAGCAACGTCCGGGCGGCGCCGGGGTCGGCGACAATCAGCCTGACGATGCCGTACTCAGCGGCCTCGCTGGTGGAGAACCCGCGGATGTTGATGCCCGCGGCGCCGAGCAGGTGGGCGACCTCCGCGAGGCGTCCGCTGCGGTTCTCGAGAAACACCGTGAGCTGCGTGACCTTCACGGCTCGACCTCCTCACTAGTGACGGCGCCGCGCCCAAGGGCGAAGGCGCGCTGGTTGACCTCAAGGATCTTGGCCGGCACGGCGGCCGCGAGGCCGCGCTGCCAGGACTCGGCGCTGAAGGGCAGCACGGTGCTCGCCGCGCCGAGCAGGGCCACGTTGACGGCGCGCAGGGTGCCGGCCGCGCGCGCCAGCGCCTCGGCGTCGACGGCTACCAGGCGCACGCCGCGAGCGGCGGCCGCGGCGGGCAGGTCGTCGGGGTACTGGTCCTCGCCGCGCAGCACGCTGCCCGGGACGATGCGCGTGGTGACAGCGCACACCAGAATGCCCTGCGGGCCGAGCAGTCCGAGGCCGCGGTGCCCCTCGAGGAGCTCGGTGGCCATCACCACATCGGCGCGCCGCGCCACCGGCGACCAGACGGTGTCGCCGAAGCGCACCGTGCTCAGCACGCTGCCCCCGCGCTGCGCCATGCCGTGGACCTCGCTGGTTTTCACGTGCAGGCCCTCGGCAGAGGCCGTCTCGGCGATGATCGCCGCAGCCAGGAGGATGCCCTGGCCGCCGACGCCCATCAGCGAGACGGTGGTGACGCCGTTCATGGGGCGCCCTCGGAGCCGGCGCCGGAGGCGCCGGCGTAGCTCAGGGCGCCACGCCGGCAGATCTCGACGCAGAGGCCACAGCCGGTGCATCCGTCGCTGATCGACACGCAGTCGTCACCGGGTGCGATGGCCGGGCAGCCGATGTCGAGGCAGAGACCGCAGAGGTTGCAGCGCTCCTCGTCGACGACGATCGCGCCGCGCTTCTCGCTCACCATGAGCACGCAAGGCGCGAGCGCGATGATGACGCCCAGTCCGGGCGCGTCCAGCTCGGCCTTGAGAGCCGCGTCGAGCGCGCCGTAGTCGCCGGCGGCCACGGTGGCGCAGCGCAGGCCGATGCCCCGGCACAGCATCTCGAGGTCGACCGCCGGGCCCTGACTGCGGTCCGGCCGCAGACCCGTACCCGGGTGGCCTTGATGACCGGTCATCGCGGTGGTGCGGTTGTCCAGCACGATGACGAGTCCGTCGGCCTCGTTGTAGAACGCGTCGATGAGGGGCGTGACGCCGGAGTGGAAGAACGTGGAATCGCCGAGGACGGCGGCGGCGGCCTTGCGCCCCAAAGCCTTGTTGAAGCCGGCCATCATGCCGATGCTGGCGCCCATACAGAGACAGCTGTCCAGGGCCAGCAGAGGCGGCAGCGCGCCCAGCGCGTAGCAGCCGATGTCGCCCATGGGCGCCAGCTTGCGACGCCGGAGCGCGGCGAACACCGCGCGGTGCGTGCAGCCGGCGCAGAGCACCGGCGGGCGCACCGGCAGGCCGGCGACGGGCTGCGGGTCGGCGAGGCGAGGCGCCGGCGGAAATACAGGGCGGCGGCGGCGCGGGGGGCGGCGCGAGAGAAACGGCTCGAGGGCGCGGAAGACGATGTCCTGGTCGAGCTCGCCCTCCGCGGGGATCGCCTCTTTGCCCATCACCGGCAAGCCAAGGGCGCGGACCTGCTCTTCGATGAAGGGGTCGAGCTCCTCGACGACGACGACCCGCGACACCTGCTGGTAGAGCCGCGCGACCTTGCCGTAAGGCAGCGGGTGCGACATACCCAGCTTGAGGAACCAGGCCTTGGGGAAGGCCTCGCGCGCATACGTGTAGGCGACGCCGGAGGCGATGATGCCGAACTCGGCGGTGCCGGCCTCGAGGACATTGAAGGGAGACTCCTCGGCGCGACCGCGGAGCGTCTCCAGCCGCTCGAGCACGAACCGGTTACGAAGGCGCGCGTACTGCGGGACCATCACGTACTTGCTGATGTCGCGCTCGTAGCCGCGCGGCACAAGCTCGACGGGCACGCGCGGGATGACCTGCCCGCGCCCGTGGGACAACCGCGTGGTGGAGCGCAGCAGCACCGGCGTGTCGAACTCCTCCGACAGAGAAAAGGCCTCGGCGACGAAGTCGTAGGCCTCCTGGCTGTCGGAGGGCTCGAGCATGGGGATCTTGGCGAACTTGGCGTAGTTGCGGCTGTCCTGCTCGTTCTGCGAGGAGTTCATGCCGGGGTCGTCGGCGCTGACGATGACCAGGCCGGCGTTGACCCCCGTGAGCGAGAGGGTCATGAAAGGATCGGCCGCCACGTTGAGACCCACGTGTTTCATGGTCACCATGCTGCGCACGCCGGCGAGCGACGCCCCCACGGCGGTCTCGAGGGCCACTTTCTCGTTGACGCACCACTGGGCGTGGATGCCCTCGAGGCGGGCGGCCGTCTCGAGGATCTCGGTGGAGGGCGTGCCCGGATAGCCGCACGCGAAAGCGGCCCCAGCGCGCACGGCGCCGTGGGCGATGGCTTCGTTGCCGGATAAGAAGAGCGTGCGTTCCACGGGGCACCGATTATAGCCGACGCGGGCGGCCACGCCAGCGTGGCCACAACCCGAACCCTTGACTTGACCTTGAAGGATTCGCGCAGCCGTGCGAGAATACTCACGGCATGCAGCGCGCCCACCATCCGCCACGCATGACTCGGACGACTCCAGGGTGAGCCGTCCGCCTCGCAGACGGCTCAGCCCGGCACTTCTGCGAGGTCGCTTCCGTACCCTCTTCTTCGCCCTTCTCGCCGTCGCCGCCCTGGCGCTCGGCCACTGGGAGGCCGCCGTACCCGCGCTTCTGGGCGTGGCCCTCGGAACGTACTCGATACAGGTGGCGCTTCGGCGGCACGAAGACATGGCGCACACGTTCGCCGTCCTCGACTGGCTCCTGCTCGGCTGCACGCTGGTGTTCTCCGGCGGCGCGGAGAGCTGGCTGCTCGCGGGTATTCCGGTGCTCGCCATGGGCCAGCTGGCCGGCGCGCCGCGCAAGGAGTGGCCGTATCTGCTGGCCCCCACGCTCCTGCTCCTCATCGTCCTCGCCATTGCCGACCCGTCGCTCGGCGGCAGTCGCGCCGGCGGGGTCGCGAAGGTCGTCGTGCTCGCCGCCGGCGGCTGGGTCGCGGCGACGCGCCTCAAGCGGCGGCCGGCTCGCGTCCGCAGGCCCGCCCGGGTCGACGACACCACCGGCTTCTACACCGGCGAGCGCCTCGAGGAGCTGCTCAGCGCAGGCATGGACGCCGCGCTCGCCGAGCATCGCCCGCTGAGCGTCGTGTGCCTGCGACTGGAGCACTTCCAGGACAGCCGCGACTTCCTCGGGCCGGAGCGCAGCGAGCAGCTGGTACGCGGCGTCGCGCGGCGCATTGAGCGCCGCCTGGCCGCCGACGACCGCGCCTTTCGCGTGCGCCCCGACTCGTTCGTGCTGGTCCTGGCCGACCGCACGCTGGCGGAGGCTCGCGAGCTCGCGGCCGGGGTCGCCCACGACGTATGCTCCAATCTGATCGCGGGGCGCCGGCAGACGCTGGCCGCCGGCGCTTCGTCGTTCCCCACCATCCGCCGCCTCGCCGATCTTCTGGCCGAGGCTCGCGGCGAGGCGGTATCGCCGGACGCGGCCCGGGAGGCCGCCCCAGCGGCGGTCAAGCTGGCGGCCGCGCAGTGACGCGGCGGCCCGGCGAGGGCCGCGTCTTGCTACCTACCTCCCGCCTCGCTAGTCTTCGCTTGTGGAGGTCGACATCGCCAATGAGCTGGTCCCCGAAGGGGTAGCCGTGCGCGTGAGCGTGCGGCTGACGGGGCGTGAGACCAATCGGCTCTTCCTCAGTGGCGACACGCTGATCCAGCTGCCACTCGACAATGCGGTCAGCGCTTCCGCGGATTCCCCGATCACACGCACGAGCATCTTCCTCAGCGAGCTGGTCGGTCTGGCCGACGGCCTCTCGCGCGTGTTCACCGACGGCGCCGCGGCCGACGCGTTCACCGACGCCGTACGCAGCCAACTCGACACAGCTTTGGAGGCACTGTGAGCGACCAGGCCGACTCCCTCGCCGCCAGACTGGCGCCCTACCGCGAGACCCCGGGCATCGTCGCCGCCCTGCTCATCTCGCGCGACGGCTTCGTAGTGGCCGCCGACGCCGAGCCCGGCTTCGCCGCCGACGCCGTCGCCGCCCAGGTGGCCGGCGCCATCGACATGGGCGCGCGCCTCGCCGGCGAGCTGGGCCAGCCCACGGCCAAGTACATCTCCCTCGAGTTCGACACGCTCAACGTGGTGCTGGCGCCCTTCGGGGACGAGCTGATGCTCGCTCTCGTGGGCGAGCCCGGCGCCCTGATCTGCGAGTACCGGCTCAACACGACCGCCATCTGACCGCACCGGCCGGGGCCGCACGCGGCACCGGCCGGACCCACGAAAGAAGGGACCTCTCATGGAAGATGCGCTCGAGCAACTGGAGAAGCTGGCGCGGAGCGTCGGCGAGTGCACCCGCTGCGAGGAGCTCGTCGCCTGCCGTCTCCGCGCCGTCCCCGGGGCCGGTCACCCGCACTGCTCGGTGATGGTCGTCTCCCTCAGCCCGGACCCCGCCGACGAGAAGGCAGGTCTCCCGGCCGGCTCCACGGTCGTCGCCGGTCTCGCCGAGTTCATGCCCGCGCTCGCGGAGAGCGCCGAGAAGGTGTACGTCACCACGCTCATGAAGTGCGTGCCGCGCAGCGCCTGCGACCTGCGCGCTCCTCAGGTGCAGGAGCAGGACCACTGCTATCCGTTTCTCTCCAGAGAGCTCACCATCACGACGCCGCACTACGTCCTGCCCGTGGGCGAGGAGACGACGCGCTACCTGCTCGGCAGGCTCTTCAAGCACCAGCCGTACAAAGAGGGCGATTCTCTCGAGCTGCGGCTCTTCGACAACCCCGCCTTCAAGATCGTCCCGGTGGCCACTCCCGAGATGCTGCGGGAGCGCGACCCCAAGGCGCGCAAGGAGTACGCCGAGAGGCTGCGCGCCCTCGCACACGTGATGGGTCTCTGAGGCAGCCCCCACGTGGGCACCGCGTGGCGACGGCCGTCAGGGCACGACCACGCGCAGGGAGCGGGGCACCACCCGGCAGGTGAGCGGCAGCTCGCCCGCCACCTCGCCGTCGGTCTGGACGAGCACTTCCTTGCCCGATTCGACCGTGACGATCTCGGCCTTCTTGGTGCGAAAGTACTCCACCTTGGGATGCGTGATGTGCGCGTTGATCAGCGCGGCGGTCCAGTACCACACAGTGCTCAAGAAGGACTTGTCCTTGAGCACGCACACGTCCAGCAGACCGTCGCGCATGTCGGCGAGCGGCGTGATACCGAAGCCGCCGCCGTAGTTGGACGAGTTGCCGAACACCGCGAAGTACCCCTCGACGGTCCGTTCCGCGCTGGTGACGCGGATGAGCGGCTCCTCTTTGGTGAGGTAGTTGGCGAAACCCTGGACCGCGAAGGCCGCCTCCTTGAACGCCTTCTTCATGACCGGGCTGAGCGAGGCCACGACGGCCGCATCCATGCCGATGCCGGCCATGAGCCCGAAGTAGCGGTCGCCGGCAAGGCCCAGGTCGATCCACGACATGGTGCCCACCTCGAGGAGTCTGACCGCGTCGGGCGGCTCCAAAGGGATGCCGAGCTCCATGGCCAGCACGTTGACCGTGCCGGTGGGCACAATGGCCAGCGGCACCTCGGTGCCGGCGAGCCCGTTGATGGTCTCGTTGACGGTGCCGTCGCCGCCGATGGCGCAGACGAGGTCGAACCCTTGCTGCACGGCCTCACGGGCGAGACGCGTGGCGTCGCCCACCCCCTGCGTCTCGCGCTCCTCGACGTCGTAGCCGAGGCCGCGCAGGGAGCCGAGGATCAGCGGCATTTCGCGGCGATACTCGCCGCCGCCCGAGTGCGCGTTGTAGACCGCCATGAGATGCCGGCCCACGTCGCGCATCAGAGGGGCTCCGCGAGGCCACCGACGAGGCGCAGAGTGGCGGCGTAGCCGGCCTCCCGCGCCGTCACGGCGGCCTCGTCGAACGCCCACCCGACCTCCTGCGGACGGTGGGCGTCCGAGCCGAAGGTCAGAGGGATGCCGAGGGCGCTGGCCTCGGCCAGCAGGCCGGGCGCCGGGTAGGCTTCGCCGACCGGCTTGCGCAGCCCGGCGGTGTTGAGCTCGAGCGCGATGCCGGCCGCCGCCACGGCGCGCAGCGCCGCGGACGCGGCGGCAGACACGGCCGCTGACTCGCGCGGCCGGGGGCCGAGCTTCTTCGCGTGGTCGAGGTGCCCGATAACGTCGAAGAGGCCGCTTGCAGCCGCGCGCTCCGCCAGTTCGAGGCTCTCGAGTAAGATGCGCTCGAAGCCGTAGGCCGGCAGATGGTCGCGCATCTCCGGATGGTCGAAGGCAAAGCGCTCACCGACGATGTGGACGGAGCCGATCACGTAGGCGAAGGGATAGCTCGCCAGCACCTCGGCGGTCTCGTCCAGCGTCTCCTCGATGTAGTCGGCCTCGATGCCGACGAGGATGCGAAGTTCGCCGGCGTACTCACGCGCAAGAGTCTGCACCTGAGAGACGTAGCCGTCGAGCTCGTCGAGGCCCATGGCCCAGTCGTCGGTGAGCTCGTGACGAGGCTCCCACCCGGCGAGGAACGGCAGGTGCTCGGCGAAGCCCATCTCGGCCATGCCGAGGCCGATGGCACGCTCGACGTACTGGCGCGGCTCGCCCTCGGCGTGGGGGCACAGGCCCGTATGGATGTGATAGTCGGCGATCATGCTTCAGCCTCGTGGCGGCAAGCTTACACCTCAGGCTCTGCACGGGGCACGGCGCGGCCGCCGAGCCAGGGCGAAGCCCAGGCCCATGCCGGCGAGAAAGCCGCCGAGGGTCATGCCGAAGCGCGGCAGCGTGAGCTCGAAGGCGAACACCGCCACGTTCAGCAGGATGACGACCAGCGTCACCACCGGAAAGCGGCGCGTCAGGACGCCGCCGCGCAGCGGGGGCAAGGCGCGCCGCCGCCGCGCAGGCCTGTCAGGCGGTGACCCGGCAGGCGCACACCTTGAACTCGGGGATCTTGGCCATGGGGTCGCGGGCGGTGTTGGTGAGCATGTTGGCCGGCGACTCCCAGAAGTGGAAGGGGATGAAGACCGTGCCCGGACGCACGCGCGCCGTGACGTTGGCCGGGATGCTGATGACCCCGCGCCGCGTCTCCACGCGGACCTCGGCGCCGTCGGCGATGCCCAGGCGGACGGCGTCGTCCGGGTGGATCTCGACGAACCCCGTGGGCACGAGCTCGTTGAGGCCGTCGGAGCGCCGCGTCATGGTGCCGGTGTGGTAGTGCTCGAGCATGCGGCCCGTGGTCAGCGTGAGCGGGTAGTCGCCCCCGGCCACCTCCGCCGGTGGCTGATAGGCGATCGGGAAGAACTTGCCCTTGCCGCGGGTGAACTGGCCGATGTGCAGGATCGGCGTCCCAGGGTGAGTGGTATCCGGGCAGGGCCAGCACAGACCGCCCTCGGCGTCGAGACGATCGTACGTGATGCCGGCGTAGGAGGGTGTGAGCGCGTCGATCTCAGCCATGATGTCCGTGGGGTGCGCGTACTCCCAGCCGCCGGCGCCGCCGAGCCGGCGTGCGAGGTCGGCGATGATCGCCCAATCCGCGCGCGCCTCGCCCGGACTCGGCACGGCGGCGCGCACACGCTGCACCTTGCGCTCGGTGTTGGTGAACGTACCGTCCTTCTCCGCAAAGCTCGCCGCGGGAAGGACCACGTCGGCGAGCTCGGCGGTCTCGCTGAGGAAGATGTCCTGTACGACAAGGAAGTCGAGACCCTTGAGCGCCTGCACCACATGTTGCTGGTCGGGATCCGAGAGGACCGGGTTCTCGCCAACGATGTACAAAGCGCGCACTGTGCCGGCCGCCATGCCGTCGAAAGCCTCGGTGACCCCGAGGCCGGGCTTGTCGACGAGCTCGACACCCCACGCTTCAGAGAAGCGCTTCTGAGCAGACGGATCGGCCACGGACTGATAGCCGGTGTAGACGTTGGGCAACGCGCCCATGTCGCACGCCCCCTGCACGTTGTTCTGACCACGGAGGGGGTTCACGCCCGTGCCGCGGCGGCCGAGGTTGCCGGTGAGCAGGGCGAGGTTGCTCAACGAGATCACGTGTTCGGTGCCGTGCGAGTGCTGGGTGATGCCCATCGAGTAGAAGATGGCGCCCTTCTCAGCCGCTGCGAAAATGCGCGCCGCCTCCCGCAGCTTGTCGGCGGGGACGCCGGAGATCGTTTCCACAAGCTCCGGCGTGTAGGTCGCGAGGACCGCGGGCAGCTCGTCGAAGCCCTCGGTACGGGCGGCGATGAACGCCTTGTCGGTCAGGCCGTCTTCGATGATCACGTTCATCAGGCCGTTGACGACGGCCACATTGGTGCCCGGGAGCAGCTGCAGGTGGACGTCGGCGCGCCGCGCCATGTCGATCTCGCGGGGGTCGACGACAATGAGCTTGGCGCCCCTTCGCAAGGCCTGCTTGATGTGCAGCGCGGCTATAGGGTGGGTCTCGCTCGTGTTCGAGCCGATGATGAGGATGGCATCGGCCTCTTCGAGATCTTCGAAGGAGTTGGTCATGGCGCCGCTGCCCAGCGACTGGACGAGGCCCGTGACGGTGCTCGCGTGACACAGCCGCGCGCAATGGTCGACGTTCTGCGTGCCGATGACGGCACGCATGAACTTCTGGAACAGGTAGTTCTCTTCGTTGGTGCAGCGCGCCGAGGAGAACCCGACGAGCGCGTCCGGTCCGTGCTCCGCCTTGACCGCCGTGAATCGCTCGGCAACGAGGTCGAGGGCTTCGTCCCAGGTGGCCGGCACGAGCTCGCCGTCACGCCGCACCAGGGGCTGCGTGAGACGGTCCGCGTGGCCGATGAACTGGAACGCGTAGCGGCCCTTGACGCAAAGGTTGCCATCGCCGGCGCCGACCCCGACCGGCGAGGTCACCTGGACGACGCGCCCGTCCTTGACCTGCAGGTCGATGGTGCAGCCACAGCCACAGAACGCGCAGATGGTGCGCACCGGCTGCGCGTCCCAGACACGGCACTGCTGACGGCTCAGCTTGTCCTGCAGGGCACCGGTGGGGCAAGCGCTGACGCAGTTGCCGCACATCTCGCAGTTGGTCTCGACCATCGAGTGGTCGAACGAGGTAGTGATCACCGAGTCGAAGCCGCGCTCGGCGAAATCGAGCACATGGCATCCCTGCACCTGCTCGCAGATACCAACGCAGCGACCGCAGAGGATGCACTTGCCGGGGTCGTAGGCGATGAACGGCGTGTCCTCACGTGGCGCATAGCCACGGACCTCGCCGCCGTACGTGGTGCCGGAGACGCCGAAGCGGTAGGCCATCTCCTGGAGACGACAGCCGCCGCCCAGATCACACACGATGCAGTCGTTGTGGTGGTCGCTGAGCAGAAGGTCGAGAAGGACGCGGCGCTGATCGTCGAGCTCCTCGGTGGACGTGGTGATCACCATGCCGTCGCGGACCTCGGTGCCGCAGGCGACGAGCGGCGCCCGCGCGCCCTCTACCTCGACGAGGCACAGGCGGCAGGCCGCGAGCGGCTCGAGCCGATCGTCCTGGCAGAGGGTCGGGATGTCGATGCCGGCGCTGCGCGCCGCGTGCAGGATGGTGGTGCCGGGTTCGGCGGCGACCTGCCGCCCGTCGATG
>JAPLCM010000058.1 GCA_026392275.1 Actinomycetota bacterium
TGCTGATCGCCAGCGAGGGGCTCCCGGCGGAGCGCAGCGACGCCCACCAGGTCGATCGCTGGATCACGAGCCGCTTCCAGCGCTGCCTGGCCGAGGTCGAGGCGGCAGTGACGGTCTTCGATTTCGCCGCGGCCATCGACACGCTGTATCACTTCGTCTGGGACGAGTTCTGCGACTGGTACCTGGAGCTCGTCAAGGTGCGCCTGTACGGCGACGACGAGGTGCAGAAGGCGCAGGCCGGCGGGCACGCGCGCTGGCTGCTGGCCCAGATCGTGCGTCTGCTCCATCCTTTCCTCCCGTTCGTCACCGAGGAAGTCGCGGCGCAGTACGGCGAAGCGCCGCTCCTCGAGCGTGGGCATCCGCTGCACGATGACGCGCTGCTCGCGCCGGCCGACGAGGCGTCGGTCGGCGAGTTGCAGGCCGTGGTCGATGCCCTACGCCGTTTTCGTGCCGAGGCCGAGGTCCCGCCGGGCAAGGTGCTCGAGGCTTTGTTCATCGCCGAGGGCGGCGAAGCGGCCGGGCGCTATGCACCGTATGCCGCCGCGTTTCGTGCCCTGGCGCGCACCGAGGTGCGCTTCGCCGGCGAGCCCGACTCCGAGGCGACCGTGGTACTGGTGCCCGGGGGTCGCCTCGAGGTGGCCGCCGTGATCGACAAGGCCGAGGAGATCGCCCGCCTCGAGCAACAGCTTGGCAAGGTCGAGGCGGAGATCAAGCGCGGCGGGGCGAAGCTCGCCAACGAAGGCTTCACCGGTCGCGCCCCCGCGGCTGTGGTGGCCAAGGAGCGTGACAAGCTTGCCACGCACGTTGCCGACCGCGACGAGCTCGCGGCACGACTCACGCACATGCGCGGGGCCTGACGCGGGCGCCGTGAACGGCGCAGGAGTCTCGTGAGCGCCGGCGCGCCCCAGTGGGGCGCCTACCTCGAGACTCTGGCCGCCTTCGGCATGCGGCCGGGGCTGGAGCGCGTGAGCGCCCTGCTCGACGCCCTGGGGCGGCCGCAGGATGCCTACCGCGTGATCCACGTCGTGGGCACCAACGGCAAGTCCTCGACCTCGCGTTACTGCGAGGCGCTGCTCCGCGCCCATGGCCTGCGCGCCGGGGCCTATCTCTCGCCGCACATCTCGGGCTGGACCGAGCGCGTCGTGGTGGACGGCCGCCCCGTGGAGGAGGACGTCTTCGCAGCCGCCGTCGAGACGGTGCGCGCGGCGACGGCGGCGCTGCCGGAGGAGGTGGGGGAGACCACGCAGTTCGAGGTGCTCACCGTGGCGGCGCTTCTGGCCATGGCTGAGAGCGGGGTGGAGGTCGCCGCTCTCGAGGCGGGTCTCGGTGGCCGTCTCGACGCAACGAACGTCGTCCAGGCGCCGGTCGTGGTGCTGACCAACATCGCCCTCGAACACACGCAGGTGCTCGGCGGCACGCGCGAGCTGATCTTCGCGGAGAAGGCGGCGGTCATCAAAGGTGGCGACGTCGTGTTCGGCGAGCTCGACGGTCTGGAAGACAGAGCACGCCGGGTCTGCTCCGCGGCCGGCGCGCACCCCTACTTCTTGCGGGATGCGACGGTCGAGGGCGAACGTGCGGCGTTCCCTGTGGGAAGTCTGTACGTCGTCGGCGACCCCGCGGATTTCGGAGTCGCGCTGGCTGTGGACGGCGTTCTCGAGGCGTGGTCCGGACTCACCGTGCCCACGCCGGCCCTGTACCAGGTCATGAACGCCGGTCTGGCGGTGGCGGCCGTGCGGCTGCTGCTCGGCCGCCTGGACGAGGCCGCCGCGCGAGAGGCGCTGGCCGCGACCGTCGTGCCCGGCCGCCTGCAGAAGGTGGACGAGAATCCACTGGTGCTTGCCGACGGCGCCCACAACCCCGACGGCGTGCGCGCACTCGCGCGTAGCCTGGCGGCCGTGGCCGTGCCGCGTCCCGCTGTGGGCGTCCTCGCGATCATGCGCGACAAGGGCTACCAGGAGATGCTCGAGTCGTTGGTCCCGCTGCTGGATGCGGTCGTGTGCACGCAGGCCAGCGAGTCGCGCAGCCTCGCGGCCGAGGAGTTGGCCGGCGCCCTGCGGGCCGCGGCCGCCCGCCTCGGCCGACCGCTCGTGGAGGTCCGCGTCGCGACTGACCCGCACGAGGCCTTGACGCTGGCCCGAGGACTTGCGGGGGTGGGCGGATCCGTCCTGATCGGCGGCTCTCTCTACCTGCTCGAGGATCTGCGCGACGTGCTTGCCGGCGGCGTCTGACGGCTTCTGCTGCGCGGTTGTCGGCCCAGGCGCGTCCGCTATACTGGCGCAAACTCAGGGAGGGTCGAATGGCACAGAAGAAGGCGCACCCGGCTGTGCGGTTCCTGATCGCTTTTCTCATCGTGATCGCGGTCGCGTTCGTCGCTTTCTTCGTCGGCTACCTCCTTGGCATGCGCATCGCCGTCGCGCCGCTTCTGTTTGGCGGTATGCTCTAGACGTTCCACACGACCATCGTGGCCGCCTGCGGCCGCAGGAGGGACCGATGAACGCAAGCATCACCACGTCGTCGTCGCGGGCATCGCGCGAACAGCTGATCCTCGTCTCCGGCGCCACCGGCTACGTCGGCGGCCGCCTGGTCCCACGACTGTTGGCGTCGGGCCATCGCGTGCGCTGTCTGGTCCGCGATCCGTCCCGCCTACAGGGTCGTGACTGGTTGCCGCATGTCGAGGTGGCGACCGGCGACGTCCTGCGGCCGACCAGCCTCTTGGAGCCTCTGGTCGGCGTCGACGTCGCCTACTACCTCATCCACAGCATGGCGGGTGGAGGCGGCTTCCACGAGCGCGATATCGTGGCGGCGAGGGGCTTCGCCCGCGCCGCCGCCGACGCAGGGGTCGGCCGCATCGTGTATCTCGGCGGCCTCGGCGACCCCGAGGCCGACATCTCCGACCATCTGCGCTCGCGCCACGACACCGGCGATGCGCTCCGTGAAGCCGGCGTGCCGGTCACCGAGTTCCGCGCCGCCGTCGTCGTGGGGTCCGGGAGCATCTCCTTTGAGATGATCCGCTACCTCACCGAGCGTCTGCCCGTGATGATCTGCCCGAAATGGGTGTACACGAAGGTACAGCCCATCGGTGTAGACGATCTGCTGCACTATCTGGTGGAGGCGCTGGACGTGCCCGAGAGCGCCGGTCGCGCGATCGAGGTGGGCGGCTCCGACGTGCGCACCTACGAAGACATGATGCTCGGTTACGCGCAGGCGCGCGGACTGCGCCGGCGCCTGCAGCCCGTGCCCGTGCTCACTCCCGTGCTGTCGTCCTACTGGGTCCATCTCGTGACCCCGATCCCCTCGACCATCGCGCGGCCGCTCATCGAGGGCCTCAGCAGCGAGGTCGTCGTGCGCGACGACACGGCGCGCCGCCTGTTTCCGCAGATCCACCCGGTCGACTACATGACCGCCGTGCGCGCCGCCGTCGCGACTCTCGAAAGCGGCGAGGTCGAGACGTCCTGGGCGGACGCTCTCGTGACCAGCGGCGGCGACGCCACCCCGAAGGTGCTTGCGCAGCAGGCCGGCATGATGATCGAGCGCCGCCAGGCGCAGGTCGCCGCCGACCCGGCGGACGTCTTCGCCGTCTGCCTCGGCATCGGCGGCGAGCACGGCTACGGCTACGCCGACTGGATTTGGGAGGTGCGGGGGGCGATCGACCGGCTGGTCGGCGGCGTCGGGCTGCGCCGCGGCCGCCGCGATGCCCACGACCTGCGCGTCGGCGACGCCCTCGACTTCTGGCGCGTGGAGGCCGTGGAGCCGGGGCGGCTTCTGCGCCTGCGCGCCGAGATGAAGGTTCCCGGGCGCGCCTGGCTGCAGTTCGAGACGCTGCCGCAGGCCGGTGGCACGCTACTCGTGCAGACGGCCTACTTCGCGCCCAAAGGGGTGCCCGGCCTTCTCTATTGGTACTCCCTGTACCCTGTCCACGGCAAGGTGTTCTCGGGTATGATTGCCGCGCTGGCCGAGGCGGCCAGCCGGCCGGTCGGGCGCCAAGGGGGCGTCGCGTCATCGGGCTCGTGACCGGTCGCCATCCCGGCTAAATGCCGCGGGCCTCGTCGTCGATGTGCTCCTGAGGAGGAGACGTTGCCTCACTGGATCCTCGCAGCAGCAGCGAGCAGCGACAGTAATCCGTTCCAGTCGGCCCTCGACTTCTTCAAGTCGCCGACTTGGCACTTCATCACGCTGATGGGCTACTTCCTGTTCGCCGTGCTCTGGATCGCCTGCGCCTACTGGGTCTTCAAGGATGCTCGACGGCGCGTCGACGACAAGATCATCCTCGCGGTCTGCGCGCTCACCGGCATCGTCTTCGGTCCGCTCGGCCTCATCGTCTACGCCATCGTGCGGCCTCCCGCACTTCTTGCCGACAGTCGCGAGCAGGAGCTTGAGATGCGGATGATGGAGCAGCGCCTCGCCGAGGAGTCACGCTGCTCGTTCTGCAAGACGCCGGTACGCGACGACTACCTGGTGTGCCCCACGTGCGCTCGCCGCCTGCGTGCCACCTGCGTCTCGTGCGGCAAGCCCGTCGAGCCGAGCTGGCGGGTGTGTCCGTACTGCGAGACCGATGTCCACGGCGCCATGCCCCCTGTGTCGGTCTACGACCGCGTCTGAGCACCACTCGCCCACACGGCCATGTCCGGGGCGCTTCGCGCCGTCGCGACTTCCCAGGAGGGACTTCAATGGAACGCACGTTCGTCATGGTCAAGCCCAACGGCGTGGCCCGAGGCCTCGTCGGCGAGATCGTCGCACGCTTCGAGCGCCGCGGCTTCACGCTCCGGGGCATGAAGGCGCTGCGCATCGACCGCGCTCTCGCCGAACGGCACTACGCCGAACACATCGGCAAGCCGTTCTTCGAATCGCTGGCCGCGTTCATCAGCTCCGGCCCGGTCGTGGCCATGGTGTGGGAGGGCCGCGAGGCGGTCTCCGTGGCTCGCGCCATGATGGGCGTCACCGACTCGGCGCTGGCCGCGCCGGGTACCATCCGCGGCGATTTCTCGCTGAGCAAAGAAGAGAATGTGGTGCACGGCTCAGACGGCCTCGAGAGCGCGGCCCGCGAGATCGCCCTGTTCTTCCGTGAGGACGAGCTCGTCTAGCGCCGCCGCGCCGGGCGCGCCTCACGAGGCAGCGGGCGGCGCGCCGGGGCTGCGGCTCGTCCTCGCCTCGCGCTCGCCGCAGCGCGACGCGTTGCTGCGCCAGCTGTGCATCCCGTTTCGCGTGGTCGTCAGTGCGCACATCGAGGACCTGCACGACGGCGACCCCGTGCTCACCGTGGAACGCAACGCTCGCGGCAAGGCCGAGGAGGTGCTCGCTCGCACGCGGCTGCGACCCGGCGAGCTCGTTCTCGGCGTCGACACAGTCGTCGTCGCCGGCGGCCGCGTACTCGGCAAGGCGGCCGGCGAGCAAGAGGCGGCGCAGTTCCTGCGCTTGCTCGCCGGTCGCCGTCACGAGGTCTACAGCGGCCTGTACCTGTGCTCGCCGGAGCGCGCCGAGATCGGTCATGCCGTCACCGGCGTCACCTTCCGCTCGCTCGGCGCCGCCGACGTCGCACGCTACGTCGCCTGCGGCGAGTGGCGGGAGCGCGCCGGCGCCTACGCCATCCAGGGCGTCGGCTCAGCGCTCGTCGAGCGTGTCGACGGCGACTACTTCAATGTCGTCGGCCTTCCGGTGGCGGCCCTGCTGACGGCGCTCGCCGCCTTCGGCGCTCCCCCGTTCTGCTGGCTGCCGGCCGGCTTTGGGTCCTCGTGAAGGGCCTCCTCCGCTAGCTCCGCAGCCCCGTCGCCGCCGCGGTTGGCCATGCCTTCGGCGAGCGTATACAATCGTCGTTCGATAGCTCACCGAAAGGAGCTCGCCATAAGCTTCCTCGGATTCCTGACAGGCTTCGGCGCTCGCGACATGGCGATCGACCTCGGCACCGCCAACACGCTGGTCTATCTTCGCGGCAAAGGGATCGTGCTCTCCGAGCCCTCAGTGGTCGCCATCGATCATCGCAGCGGCGAGGTCCACGCCGTGGGCGCCGAGGCGAAGCGCATGTTGGGCCGCACTCCGGCCACGATCAGCGCCGTACGCCCTCTCAAAGACGGGGTCATCGCCGACTTCGATGTCACCGAGCAGATGCTCCGCCACTTCATCCGCAAGGTCAGCCAGAACCGCTGGGCGCACCCGCGGGTGGTCATCTGCGTCCCCAGTGGCGTGACCGGCGTCGAAAAACGAGCAGTGGAAGAGGCGACCTACTCCGCGGGCGCCCGCTGGGCGACCCTCATCGAGGAGCCCATGGCGGCAGCCATCGGCGCCGGTCTGCCGGTCGCCGAGCCCACCGGCAGCATGGTGGTCGACATCGGCGGCGGCACCAGCGAGGTGGCCGTCATCTCGCTGGGCGGCATCGTCGTGAGCCAGTCCATCCGCGTCGGCGGCGACGAGCTCGACGAGTCGATCATCAGCTACGTCAAGAAGGAGTACAAACTCCTGATCGGCAGCCAGACCGCCGAAGAGATCAAGCTCGAGATCGGCTCGGCGTACGCACTGCCTCAGGAGGAACAGGCCGAGATCCGCGGCCGCGACCTCGTCACCGGCCTTCCCAAGACCATCGTCCTGTCGTCCGAAGAGGTGCGCGCCTCCATCGAAGAGCCCGTGCAAGCGATCATCGACGCCATCAAGGCGACTCTCGACAAGACGCCGCCGGAGCTCGCCAGCGACATCCTCGACCGCGGCATAATGCTGGCCGGCGGCGGGTCGCTGCTTCAGGGTCTGCCAGAGCGCCTGCGCGAGGAGACTCAAATGCCGGTGCACCTGGCCGAATCTCCGCTCACCTGCGTAGCCGTGGGTTCGGGCAAGTACCTCGAGGAGTTTGATGTCCTCGTCAAGAGCAAGCGCAACTCCCGGCCGCGGGGCCGGTAGTCCCGCCCCTCGCTGACTCGTGAATCGCCGGCGCGTACTCCGGCGGCGGATCGTCGTGGCGATCCTGCTGCTGCTCTGTGTCGGCATGCTCACGCTGTACTTCCGCGAATCCGACAGCGGCTTCGTGCACAGCGCGCAAGGCGTCGTTTTGCGGGTCGTGGCGCCGCTGCAGAACGGCACGGCGCGCGCCACGAAGCCGTTTCGCGACGCCTGGAACTGGACCGGCGACCTGTTCAGCGCCAAGTCCGAGAACGCCAAGCTACAGAAGGAGCTGGAGCAGCTGCGCGCCGGGGTCGCCAAGGAGCTCACCACCCAGGACGAGAACGCCCAGATGAAGGCCATGCTCGCCCTGCAAGGCGACGGCGTCTACCCGGACGGCGTGCGGCTCGTCACGGCGCGCGTCGTGGCGCGTTCCGGCACCGCCTGGTACTCCACCGTGACCATCAGTGCCGGTAGCAGCAGCGGGGTTGAGGTGTATGACCCGGTGGTCAACGGCGCCGGCCTCGTGGGCCGCGTGACGAAGGTGGACGCGAACGCGGCCCAGGTCACGCTCATCATCGACCAGCAGAGCTTCGTCGACGCCATGGTACAGCCGGGCGGCGCACAGGGTATCGTCTCCGGCAGCGTCACCGGCGACGTCACGCTGGAATACGTCGACAAGAACGAGCGCGTCAAGGTGGGTCAGTACGTCGTGACCTCCGGGCGCCGGGGCTCCATCTTCGTGAGGGGCATCCCCATCGGTCAGATCGAGAGCATCGGCAGCCAGGAGGTCGAGCTGTACCAGAGCATCTCGCTGCGCCCGTTCGTCGACTTCCGCAAGCTCGACCTCGTCCAGGTGGTCGTACGATGAGGCTCGCCCGCACCCCCGCCGACAAGCAGGAGCGGCAGTGGCCATCGGGTGGCGAGATTGCCCGGCTCGTGGTCACGCTTGTCGTGGCGACGCTGCTGCAGACCACCGTGGCGCCCAACATCCGCATCCTCGGCGCCAACCCCGATTTCGCGCTGATCATCGTCGTCTGTGTCGCCCTGCTCAAGGGTTCCGAGATCGGCTCCGTGTTCGGCTTTCTCACGGGCACGCTCGTGGCCGTCGCGCTCATGGAGCCGTTGGGCCTGAGCGCGTTCGTCTTCGTGCTCGTGGGCTTTCTGGCGGGGCGCTACGCCGAGACCGCCGACCTCTCGGCCGGCTTCGCGCCGCTGGTCAGCGCCTTCGCCGCCACGCTGCTCGCCAACGTGATCCTCGCTGTGGCCCAGTATCTGCTCGAGCGGCAGGTGCCGCTCGGCTTCTTCGTGGGCCGCGTGCTCGTGCCTTCTCTCATCCTCAACACGCTGCTGGCGGCGCCGCTGTACCTCGTCGTGCGCCTCTGGCTGCGAGGGGCAGGTGATCTGCGTGTTGCTCGGGCCCGCTAACGACTCCGGGCGTCGTGACCGTCCCATCCGCACCGGTCGTCGTGACAAGCCCATCATCCAGCTGCCCTCAGTCGCCCTCAGGGTGGCGATCATGGTCGGCATCGCCGTCGTCCTGTTCACGATCATCCTCTTCCGGCTGTGGTTCCTGCAGATCCTCAGCGGGCAGCAGTTCGTGGTGCAAGCCAACGACAACCGCTTGCGCTCCGTGAAGCTCGTGGCGCCGCGCGGCGCCATCGTCGATCGCCACGGACAAGTGATCGTCGAGAATCGGCCGGGCCTGGCCGTGGGCTTCCGTCTCATGGACGTGCCCGACGGGCAGCTCGATCGCGAGGTCACGGACCTGGCGAAAGTGCTCAAGATGCGTCCCGGCAAGATCCGCACTGAGATCATGGATCACCTGCGCCCAAGCTGGCCGAGCGGGGAGGGCGCGTGGCCGCTGACCTGGGAGAACGTGGTCGCCGGCAAGGGCTCCAGCCTCGACCTCGTGGTCGTCAAAGAGGACATCAGCGAGCGTGACAGGTCGTACATCCTTGAGCACATCCAGTCGTTCCCGGGCGTCGAGACGCCGAGCAACTACCTGCGCGCCTACCCTCACGGCTTCCTGGCCGCTCACCTGCTGGGCAACATAGGTGAGATCTCCAAGGAGCAGCTCAAGGAGCGGCGCTTCAAGGGCTATGCGCAGGGCGACCTGGTCGGCCAGGGCGGCCTCGAGTGGAGCTACGATCGCTGGCTGCGCGGCCGCGACGGCGTGGCCAAGGTCGAGGTCGACGCCTTGGGCCGGCCCAAGCAGCACGACCCCGTGCCCGGCGGCCGTCTGCCGGAGCCGGGCGACACGCTGGTCACGACCATCGACAACAACGTGCAGGCGAAGGCCGAGGAGGCGCTCAGGTACGCCATCGATCTGGCGCACACCAGCGGCAGCTACAAGGCGAACGGCGCCGCCGCGCTGGTGCTGGATGTGAAGACCGGCGAGGTCATCGCCATGGCCAGCTTCCCCACCTTCGACCCCAACGTATGGGTGGGGGGCATCAGCACCAAGGACTTCAAGAAGCTCTCCGATCCCCAGGCCAACCGGCCGCTGCTCAACCGCGCGATTCAGGAGCAGAAGGCGGTGGCCTCCACGTTCAAGGTCGTCGACGCCATCGCGGGCCTCGAGGAGGGCGTGATCGCGCCGTCAACGACCTTCTTCTGCCCCGGCAGCTTCAAGGTGCCTATCTCGAGCGACGACACGGTCTGGAACTGCTGGGCGCTTGACGGTCACGGCACCCTCGATCTGGTGCAGGCCATCACGCAGTCGTGCGACGTGTACTTCTACAACGTCGGCTATCTCTTCTATCAGCGCAAGGGCACCGAGCTCGAAGACTGGGCGGTGCGCCTGGGCATGGGCAAGCCTACCGGCATCGACATACCCGGCGAGGTGGCCGGACGGGTGCCCACACCGGCCTGGCGCCGTTCCTACTTCGAGAGCGAGGTCGACAAGCTTTGGACGCCGGGCAACTCGGTCAATCTGGCGATCGGGCAGGGTGACCTCGAGGCCACGCCGCTGCAGCTGGCCGTGACCTACGCGGCGATCGCCAACGGCGGCTCCATCGTGCAGCCGCACATCGGCAAGAAGATCGTCGACGCGCAGGGCAAGATGGTGCGCGACCTCCCGGCCGCCGAGCCGCGCCAGGTCGACATCTCGCAGAGCACGCTCGACGTCGTTCGCCGCGGTCTCTACGAGGCGGCCAACTCGGTGACCGGCACCTCGTCGGCGGTGTTCGCCGGCTACCCCGTGGAGGTCGCCGGCAAGACCGGCACCGCCGAGGTCTTCGGCGCCGGCGACTACGCCTGGTATGCGAGCTATGCACCGGCCAACGACCCCAAGTACGCCGTGGTCGTCATGGTGGAGCAGGGCGGCCACGGCGGCACCGTCGCGGCGCCCGCGACGCGGCTCATCTACGACGCCCTCTTCAAGATCCAGAGCGAGAAGGTCACCGGCGCCGTGAGGAGCGACTAAGTATGAATTGGCGCGCCTACCTCAGGCACCTCGACTACATCCTGATCGTGGCCACGCTCGGGCTCGTCGCCTACGGCCTCACGATGATCTACTTCGCCACGCGTCACGACATGGATGGGCGGCCACTGTACTTCGTGATCAAGCAGCTGGTCGCCGTCGTCGTCGGGTTGGTGGCCGGCGCGGTCGTATCGCTGCTCGATTACGAGATCTACCGCCGCTTCCAATGGCTGCTGTACGTATTCGCGGTCTTCATCCTTGTGCTCGTGCTGCCCTTCGGCCAGGTGGTGAACGGGGCGCGGCGCTGGATCGACCTCGGCTTCCAGAGCTTCCAGCCCTCCGCGCTGGCCCTGCTCCTGCTCGCCCTCAGCATCGGCGCGTACCTTGCCGACCGCATGGACCTGCTGGGCTCCAAACGCGTGACGCTGGTGGCGCTGGCCATGGTCGCGGTGCCGGCCTTCCTCGTCTACCAGGAGCCCGACTTCGGGTCCGCCATGGTCATGGTCGTGCTCACCCTGGCGATGCTCTACTTCTACGGCACGTCGTGGACTCACTTCGCGGTTCTTGCGGGGAGCGGGGTGGCGGCCTTCGTCGTCGCCCTCAAGGTCCTGCCTATGGCCGGCGTCCATCTCATTCAGCAGTACCAGATCGACCGTCTGTTCGTGTTCCTCAACGCCGGCCACAATCCCCAGGGGAGCGGCTACAACATCATCCAGTCGAAGATCGCCGTCGGCTCGGGGGCGCTCATGGGGCGCGGCGACATGGCCACGCAGACCGCGCTCGACTTTCTGCCCGAGCACCACACCGACTTCATCTTCGCCGTTCTCAGCGAGCGCAACGGATTCCTCGGGGCGCTGCTGCTCATCGCGCTCTACGGCGTCGTGATCTGGCGGTGCCTGCGGATCGCCACGCTGTCGCGCGATATGTATGGCAGCATCCTTGCGGGGGGGGTCGCCGTGATGTTTCTGTTCCAGGCATTCGTGAACATCGGCATGACGATTGGTATCATGCCGGTGACGGGCATCCCGTTGCCGTTCTTGAGTTATGGCGGCACGGCCATGATCGCGTTCCTGATGTTCGTCGGTCTGCTGGAGGCCATCCACCTGCGGGCCACGGTCACGCCGAGCAACAGGGGGCTCCTTGTCCAGTAGCCTGAGCATGTCGAAGATATTCAGGGCCATCAGCGACGCCCGCCCGGGCGAACACGAGGTCGCGCGCCTCTGCCTGGTCGGCGCCGGCCCGGAGCTCGTGCGCGTGACCCGCGCTCTCTCTGCGGAGGTGGCCGACGACCACGCCGACGGCGCCACCCCCGACGCCTTGCCGCCGGCGGAGTTTCCTCGGGACGCGTCGCTGGCCGGGCGCTGGGACATCGTCGTCCTCGTGGCCGCCGGATGCACGCCCGCGGACATGGCGCCAATCGCCCGCGCGGTGCGCGACGCCGGGCGCCAGGTCATCGCTCTCGTCGAGGCTCCCTACGGCGAGTGGATCGATGCCGCCGGCGTCTTCGACGACGAGGTCGCTCGCGGCCTCGACGGCGACCACGCCGGCGCGCCTAATCTCGAGAACCGCATTGTGCGCGCCGCCGGCGACGGCGCCGCGGCGCTGGCCGCCCGGCTTCCCGCCGTGCGCCGCGCGTACTGTGACCATGTGGTGCTTGCCAACGCGTCCCAGAACGCCGTGATCGGCTCCGTGGTCATCATCCCCGGCGCCGATATGCCGGCGATGACCGCCAACCAGGTCCGCATGGTGCTCAAGATCGCCGCCGCCTACGGCGAGCAGATCGGGCTCGACCGCGCCCTCGAGATACTCTCTGTCGTGGGCGCCGCTTTCGCCCTCCGCGCGCTGGCCCGCCAGGCGCTCGACTTCGTGCCGGGTTTCGGCTGGGCTCTGAAGGGAGCCGTCGGCTTCACCGGCACGGTGGCGCTGGGCGAGACCGCAATCGCGTATTTCGAGGCTGGGGCACCGCTCCAGGTCTCGCACATGCAAAGGATGAATCAGCAACTTGAACGGGCACGCTCCAAGCTCCCCGGATTCCTGCAGCGAAGGCTGGCCTCCGGGTGAGCTAGCGAGGCTGCTGGCGCGCGTCACGCGCCCCGGGCGCTACACGGGCGGCGAGTTCAACCTCCGCCTGAAGCCCGGCGCGAGCCCGCGCATCGTACTGTCCTACCCGGACGTGTACGAGATCGGCATCTCCAACCCGGGTCTGCAGATCCTGTACGCCCATCTTAGCGACGCCACGCCGGCGGCGGCGGAGCGCGCCTATTGCCCGTGGCCCGACATGGCGGCGCAAATGCGCGCTCACGACGTGCCGCTGTGGACGCTCGAGACCATGGCGCCGGTCGCCGGCTGCGACCTCTGGGGCTTCACGCTGCCGCACGAGCTCACGTACACCAACGTCCTCGAGATGCTCGACCTCGCGGGCGTTCCGCTCCACGCTGCCGAGCGCGGCGAAGGGCACCCTATCGTGCTCGGCGGCGGGCCGGCCGTGGCGAACCCCTGGCCCCTGGCGCCGTTCTTCGAGGCCTTCTTCATCGGCGAGGTGGAGCACCGCCTGGACGAGATCGTCGAGGCGCTGGCCTCGCCCTCACGCGCCCGGCGCCTCGAGGCGCTCGCCGCCGTCCCTGGCATGTGGTTGCCGGGGGTGAGCGAGCGCCCGGCTCAGCGGCAGGTGTTCACGGCGTTCTCCAGCACGTCGCCTGTCCTGCGCCCGGTCGTCCCGGTGCTCGAGGCGGTGCACGATCGGGCGATCGTCGAAGTGATGCGCGGCTGCACCGCGGGCTGCCGCTTCTGCCAGGCAGGCATGTGGTATCGGCCGGTGCGCGAGCGCCCTGTCGACATGGTGGTCGAGGCGGCCGCTCAGCTTCTCCGCGAGACGGGCTGCGACGAGGTCTCACTGCTCTCGCTGAGCTCCTGCGACTACTCGGGGGTCGAACAAGCGCTGAGGCGCATCCGCGCCCTGCAGCCGGGGGTGCGTGTGTCCTTGCCGTCTCTGCGCATCGATTCCGCCGCGGAGAGCCTCGGGCGCTTCGCCGCCGACCAGCGAGGCTCGGTGACCCTGGCGCCGGAGGCGGGTACGCAGGAGCTGCGCGACGCCATCAACAAGGGTGTCGACGACGCGCAGTTCGAGGAGGCCGTGCGCGCCACCTTCTCGGGCGGCTTCACCGGCCTCAAGTTGTACTTCATGATCGGGCTGCCCGGCGAGACCGACGCCGATGTCGCCGGCATCGCGCGCATGGCCGGCACCGCCGTACGTCTGGCGAAGGACATCGCCCGCGGCCGCGCCCGTCTTACCGTCGCGGTGTCCTCCTACGTGCCCAAGGCGCACACGCCGTTCCAGCTCGAGCCGTTCGCCGGCGAGGCCGTCCTGCGTCGTCGGCAGCAACTGCTGCGCGAAGCGATGCCGCGCGGCGTGCGCGTCAACTTCCACGACGTCGCGACATCGCTCGTCGAGGCCACCCTGGCGCGTGGTGGGCTGGGCAGCCACCACCTCGTCGAGGAGGCCTGGCGACGCGGCGCCCGCTTCGACGGCTGGAGCGAGCATTTCCGCGTCCCCCTGTGGGAGGCTGCGGCTGTCGCCACCGGCATCGAGCTGGGCACTGCCGATCTGGACGGCGCCGTTTCCTTGCCGTGGGAGTCCGCCGTGGCCGTGGGCGCGTCGCGGTCATTTCTCAGCGACGAGCGCGCGCGCGGCGCGCGCGGCGAGCTCACCGACGACTGTCGCGACGGGCTCTGCTCGTCGTGCGGCGTCTGCGGCGGTGGCGTCGAGATGGACGTGCTGGCATGACCTGGTGGCTGCTCACCTTCTCGCGCGGCGGTCCCGCCGCGTACCTCTCGCACCTCGACACGGCGCGCGCCGTGCAGCGCACCTTCGCGCGCGCCGGTGTCCCCATCGCCCTGTCTCACGGCATGCGGCCCAAGCCGCGGCTCTCGCTGCCCCTGCCCCTGCCGGTCGGCGCCGCGGGCTGTGAGGAGCTGGCTGTGGTCGAAGTGCCGGACGAGCAGCCGGGCACGGCGGCGGTGCTGCGCGAGCTGCGCGCCGCCGCACCGCCCGGCCTCCTGCTTAGGGCGGTGGCGGTCGTTGGCGACGAGCACCCTCGACCGCAGGCCCTCGAAGCCCGGTATGCGTGCCTCCTTGAGGGGGACGCAGGCGCCGTGCTGGCCGCCGTCGAACGCTACGCCACGGAAGTATCGGTCGTCCGCGAGCGCGTGTCCCCCAAGGGCAGGCGCACGCTCGACCTCAAGGAGTACGTCGTCAACGCCGCCTCAGAAGCGGTACCGGGAGGAGCGAGGCTCTCGTTCTCCATCCGGCACCGCGATGACGGTGCGGCGCGACCACAGGAGTTCATCGATCTCATCGCCACCTGGGCGGAGGTCGAGCCGGTGATGCGTGGCCTGGAACGCCAGAGCGTCACCTGGAAAGGTCTGCCATCGGGGCCAAACCCCGGGGCCGGAAGGAGTGCGTCAACGTGAACACAGACGACAAGGCGCCCGACGGCGATCAGCCGTCCGCGAAGCCGCCTGAGCCGAACACCGGCGGACGCGTGTCCGCCGGAAGGCAGTCGGGCAACGAACCGGCCGCTGCCGGCCAGGCCGGCAGCGGCCGCGGCAGACGGGGCTCCCGTGGCGGCCGCCGCCGGCGTAGGCCGGCGGAGCCGCACACAGCCGCGGCTGCCGCGGCAGAACCAGACAAGGGCGGACCGGCTCCGCAGCGCTCGGCCGGCGTGTCGGCGTCTCTGGAAGGACTGCCGACGGCGCCCTTGATCCCGATCGTGTCACAGGCCAGACCACCCTCGACCGGCGCCGCGCCGCGCGGCAGAACCAGATCGCGGTCGCGGCGGCCGGTCACTGTGGAGCCGGCGGCCGCGGGTCTCGACAGCACGATCACCCCTCGACCGGTGCCCACGGCGACCGCGCCCTCGAGGCAGCCGCGTACGCCCGCCTCCGTGAAGGCCGCGGCCGCCGCGATGCAGGCCGCGCCGGCCACTTCCGCCGCGGCCGTGCCCGCGCCGGACACTACCGCCGCGGCCGTGCACGCGCCGGCGACGACCGCCTCAGAGGTCGCGACGAGCAGCGGTGCGACGGCGGAAGGAGGGTCTGCGGATGACGCGACGGCGCCGAAGCGGCGCCATCGTGGTTCGCGCGGCGGGCGACGCCGCCGCAAGACGGCCGAAGCCGTTCACGACGAGGTCGTCCGCGAGGTCGAGGAGGCGGCGACCGGTGTGGCCGCGCCCCTCCCGGAAACACCCGCGGCGGCTTCGGCTCCACCTGGGCGGACGCGTGTCAGCGACGCGCCGGCGCCGAGCCGTGGTCGCCGCCGCAAGCCGCAGGCCGCCGCCGTGCCCGCCGCGCCAGAGGCGCCCGCATCTGCGCCTGCGGTGACAGCGATCTCAGGGCCGGCAGACGAGGCCGGCGGGCCGGCGCCAGAAGAGACCGTGCCGGCGTCGGACGAGAGCGGAGAAACCGGCGAGACCAGCGACGGGGCGCCGGCGCCCAAGCGCCGCCGCCGCGGCGGGCGCGGCGGGCGCGGCGCCCGCGAACAGCGCACCGGCGACGCCGAAGTGGCGCCCGCACCCGACGCGCAGGAGAAGAAAGCGGCGCCTGTGGCCGAACCGGCCAGAGCGACTGCCAAGCCGGCGGCCCCGGCGACCCGCGAGAGCAAGGCTCGCGGGCGCGACCGCCGCCGGCCTCAGGCCATCGTGCGTCAGGACGAAGGCAGCGGCCTCGCGACGCCGATGACGGCGCCGCCGCCCCAGCGTCTCGGTGTGGTCGCCGACCAGCCAAAGCGCAAACTCATCCTCGTCACCGACGACGGTCAGGAGCTGCGCGTCGCTTTAGTCGAAGACGGCCGCCTCGCCGAGATCTACATCGAGCGCCCTGACAAGAAGTCGTATCTCGGCGACATCTACCAGGGCAAGGTCGAAAGCGTGCTCGGCGGCATCGACGCCGCGTTCGTCGATTTCGGCCTCGAGAAGAACGGCTTTCTCTACGTCGACGAGGTGACCACGCCGGAGGGCGAGAAGCGGGCGCGGCGCATCGGCGACGCTCTCAAGACCAAGCAGCAGGTGCTCGTCCAGGTGACCAAGGATCCCATGGGTCACAAGGGCGCCCGGCTGAGCACCAAGATCTCGCTGGCCGGTCGCTATCTCGTCTACGTGCCCGGAGGGAGTGGCGCCGGCGTCTCGCGGCGCCTCGGCCAGGCCGAGCGCGAGCGACTGCGCGACATCTCGCGCGAGCTCAAGCCCAAGAACGCCGGCCTCATCGTGCGGACCATCGCCGAGGGCCACGGCCTTGAGGACCTCAAGCGCGACCTGCGGTATCTCTCACGCCTCTGGTCGCGGCTCAAGAAGAAGGCCGAGACGGTCCGGGCGCCGGGTCTCGTGCACAAGGAGGTCGACATCTCCATCGAGGTCGCCCGCGACCTCTTCAACGACACCTGCGAGAGCCTCATCGTCGACGATCCCAAACGGCACAAGGCCATCGTCTCGTTTCTCGACAAGGAGGCGCCGGAGCTTCTGCCCAAGGTGCACCAGCACACCGGCGACGAGCCGCTCTTCGAGGCCTACGGCATCGAGGACCAGATCGCCAAGGCCCTCGAGCGCAGAGTCCCTCTGCCGAGCGGTGGCAACCTCGTCATCGACCACGCCGAGGCGCTCACCGTCATCGACGTAAACACGGGCCGCTTCACGCGCGGCAAGGGCCTCGAGGACACGATCACCAAGACCAATCTCGAGGCCGCGCGCGAGGTCGTTCGTCAGCTGCGCCTGCGCGACATCGGCGGCATCATCATCATCGACTTCATCGATATGGCGCACGCCAAGAACCGCGAGATGGTTCTCGCCACCCTCGAGGCCGAGCTCGAGACCGACCGCACCAAGACCTACGTGGTGGAGCTCTCCCCGCTGGGGCTCGTCGAGATGACGCGCCAGAACACCACCGACGGCGCCCGCGGCATCCTCACGCGCACGTGCCCCGCCTGCCTCGGCAAGGCGCGCGTGACCAGCGACGAGACCATGGCGCTCAACGTCGAGCGCCGTGTGCGCACCCTGGTGCGGCGCTCACAGGCACAGGCCTGGCTCATCGAGGTGAGCGGGGGTGTCGCCGAGCGGCTGAGCGGTGACCGCCTGAAGAAGCTCGAGAAGCAGATCGGCCGGCGCGTGTTCTTCGAGGGCGGCGCCGGCCTGCCCGTGGAGACGTTCCGCGTGCTGTCGGAGGGCACCTCGGCGCACGTCCAGGAGCAGCGCATCCCCGTGAAGGAGGGGCAGGAGGTCGAGTTGGAGCTTGAGTTCAGCCTCACCTACAGCCCGCGCGACGCCGTGGGCTACATCGACGGCTACATGGTCATCGTCGAGGGCGGCCGCCAGGCCCTCGGCACGCGCTGCAAGGTGCGCATCACCGATACGGCGCGCACGGGCGCCTACGCTACCGTCATAACGTAAGAGCCGAATTGACGGGTTTGCCTGAGCCGGCCAGGCGGGGGCCGATTGACGGCCCCCGCCCGGTTGGCTATCATCATCTGCCGTTGTCTTGTGGGGAGTTGAAATGACGAAGTCCGATGTCACGTACGCGGTCATCCGCGCCGGTGGACAGCAATTCAAGGTAAGCGCCGGCGACACCATCGTGGTCGATCGCGTCGACGCCGAAGAAGGCAAGAGCGTCACCTACGATACCCTGGCCGTGCGCACGGACAGCGGTACGTTTGACGGCGACGCCGCCAGGCACGCCAAGGTCGAGGCCAAGGTCAGCGAGCACTTGCTCGGCAAGAAGATCAAGGTCTTCACCTACAAGGCCAAGAGCACGTTCAAGAAGACCAAGGGTCATCGCAGCCGGCTGACCAAGCTGACCATCGAGTCGATCACCCTCAAGAATACGAAGGAGACCCAGGGTGGCGCATAAGAAGGGCGCCGGCACCAGCCGTAACGGCCGCGATTCCGAGTCCAAGCGTCTCGGCGTCAAGGCGTTCGCCGGCCAGGTGGTCCCGGCAGGATCGATCATCGTGCGCCAGCGCGGAACGAAGTTCCGCCCCGGCGAGAACGCCGGCATCGGCGTCGACCATACCATCTTTGCCAAGGTGAGCGGACGTCTCGTCTTCACCGAGAAGGGCGCCGGGCGCTTCATCTCGGTGGTCGCCGAGGCCTGATTGCCGCCGGCCCCGGCCGGCCGCGCTCATCATGCTCGATAGGGCCAGCATCTGCGTGCGCGCAGGCCGTGGCGGCAACGGCTCGCTGAGCTTCCGCCGCGAGAAGTACGTGCCCAAGGGCGGGCCCGACGGCGGCGACGGAGCGCCCGGCGGCGACGTGGTGCTCATGGCTACGCGCCAGTTTCACGACCTCAGCCACTTCCGCCACAAACACCACTTCCGTGCCGCCGACGGCGGCCAGGGCCGCGGCGCCAACAAGCGCGGCGCCGACGGCGGGGTGCTGGAGGTCCAAGTGCCGGTGGGCACCGAGGTGTTGGGCGCCGACGGCGTCATGCTGGGTGATCTCGTGACCGAGGGCCAGCGCCTGCTGGTCGCGCGCGGTGGCGAAGGCGGCCGCGGCAACGTCTGTTTCAAGAGCTCCACACGCCAGGCGCCGAAATTCGCCGAGAGAGGGCTGGACGGGGAGGAACTCTGGCTGACGCTCTCGCTGAAGCTCCTCGCCGACATCGGCCTGGTCGGGCTGCCCAACGCCGGCAAGTCGTCATTGCTGGCGGCGCTCACGAGGGCACACCCCAAGATCGCCGCCTACCCGTTCACCACCATCGAGCCCAATCTCGGGGTGCTCTCCGTGGGCCAAGGCACGGCCGTCATCGCCGACATCCCGGGCCTCATCGAGGGAGCCGGCGAGGGCGCCGGGCTGGGGCACCGCTTCCTGGCGCACATCGAACGCACGGCGCTGCTGATGTTCGTGCTCGACGGTGGCGACGGCGCGGCGGACTGGTCCGCCGCGCTCGACACGGTGCGCGGCGAGCTCGGCGCTTTTCGCGCCCAGCTCCTCCAGCGGCCAGCGCTCGTGGTCGTGAACAAAGCCGACCTGTTGGACGCCGCCGGCAGGGAAGAGGCCGGCGCGTTCCTCGCCGGCCTCGAGTGGCCGGCGGCGTCACTGCTGGTCTCCGCGCAGCGAGGCGACGGCCTGAAGGACCTGGTCGCGACGCTTGCCGAGGTCATGGTGAGCGCCCGCGAGGCGCAGGCCCCGGCGGCCTCGGCCGCGGCGGCCGCGACCGTGCTGCGCCCGGCGGACGCGCGACTCGAGTCCTTCACGGTCGCGCGCGACGGCGAGTGTTTCGTGGTGCGCGGCTTCCAGATCGAGCGCCTGTTCGCCAAGGCCGACCTCGACAACGAAGACGCCGTCGCGTATCTGCAGCAGCTTATCGAGCGCGCCGGGCTCAACGACGCCCTGCGCAAGGCTGGCGCGACGCCTGGCGACACAGTCCTCGTCGGCGCGCAGGAGTTCGAATTCGCGTGAAGACCATCGTCGTCAAAGTCGGCTCGAGCACCGTGGCCGACGATCAGCTGCGCCTGCGCCGCCGACTGCTCGCCGGCCTGGCCGCCGACGTGGCGGAGCTCGTGCACGGTGGGCGCCGGGTGGTGCTCGTGTCCAGCGGCGCCATCGCCTGCGGTCAGCATGTGCTGGGCGTCGCCGAACGGCCCCGCCTTGTGCCGGCCCTGCAGGCCGCGTCCGCCGTCGGTCAGGGCCGGTTGTTCGCTCACTACGAGAGGCTGTTCGGCGATCACGAGCTGATCGCCGCCCAGGTGCTGCTCACCAGCGACGACTTCGCGCGGCGCACGAGCTACGTCAACGCGCGCAACACGTTGCGCCGGTTGCTCGGATGGGGAGTGGTGCCGGTGGTCAACGAGAACGACACGACGGCCACCGACGAGATCCGCTTCGGCGACAACGACGTGCTCGCCGCCCAGGTGGCCATCATGCTTGGCGCCTCGATGCTGGTGCTGCTCACCGACCAGGACGGTCTCTACACCAGCGACCCACGGCATGACCCGGAGGCTCGTCTTGTCGAGCGCGTCGAGCACCCTCGCGAACTCGTGGCGCTCGACGTCGGCCAGGCGTCCCGGCGCGGAGCCGGCGGGATGCGCGGCAAGGTGGCGGCAGCCGTCATGGCCGCCGCCGCCGACGTGCGCACGGTGATCGCCAACGGCGCCCGTCCGGGCGTGCTCGCCGCCGCCGTCGCCGGTGAACCTGTGGGGACCAGCGTGTGCCCCCAGCCGGCGGGCGTGTCCGCCTTCAAGCTGTGGCTGCGCTACGCCAAACCCGTGCGTGGTACTCTAGAGGTCGACGCCGGGGCCGCGCGTGCGGTGGCGTCGGGGGGCGGCAGCCTGTTGCCGGTCGGGGTTTTGGTTGTGCACGGGGGGTTCGCCGCCGGGGACGCCGTGGCCATCGTCGGCCCCGACGGCGCCGAGATCGCGCGAGGGCTCGCCACGATGAGCGCCCGCGACGTGCGTCGCGTGCGCGGTCTGCGCAGCGACGAATTGCGCGCGCAGAGCCCTCATCTCGAGGACGAAGTAGTGCATCGGGACTGCCTGGTGCTGGTAGGCGAGGAGGCCGAGTGAGCGTGCAACAGACCTGCGCTGCGGCTCAACGCGCTGCGCGCGTGTTGGCGGGCCTGCCCCGCGCCCGCAAGGACGAGGCGCTCGGCAACGTCGCCGACGCTCTCTCGCGCCGCGCCGCCGAGATCCTTGCCGAGAACGCCGAAGACGTGCGGCTTGGCCGCGAGAATCGGCTCCCCGACGCGCTCGTCGATCGCCTGCTCCTCGATGAGGACCGGCTGCACGACGTAGCGACGAGCGTGCGTGCCTTGGCGGCGCTGCCCGATCCCGTGGGGCAGCTGGTCGACGGCTGGCGTCTCGAGAACGGCGTCGAGCTGCGCAAGGTGCGCGTGCCTTTGGGCGTCGTCGCTGTGATCTACGAGGCGCGGCCCAACGTCACCGTCGACGCCGCGTGTCTGTGCCTCAAGACCGGGAACGCCGTCATCCTGCGCGGCGGCAGCGCCGCCATGCACTCCAACCGTATCCTTTCTGAGGTCGTCCAGGGCGCCGTCATCGAGGCCGGCCTGCCATGCGAGGCGGTCTCGTGCCTCACCCCGGACCGTCGCGAGCTCGACGAGCTGCTCGAGCAGCGCCGCTACGTCGATCTCGTGATCCCGCGCGGCGGCGAGGACCTCAAGAACTACCTCATGGACCGCAGCAAGGTACCCGTGATCTACGCGGCTGGCGGCAACTGCCACGTGTACGCCGATGCCGCGGCCGACCTCGACAAGGCAGTGCATATCATCGTCAACGCCAAGTGCCAGCGTCCTGGCGTGTGCAATGCCGCCGAGACGCTACTCGTCCATCGCGACGTGGCCGCCGAGTTCCTGCCCCGCGCCGTCGACGAGCTGAAGCGGCGTGGCGTCGAGCTCGTGGTCGACAAGGCCGCCGGCGACCTGCTCGGCGATCCGACCTTGAAGCGCGCCAACAAGACGCACTACGAGACGGAGTTCCTGGCGCTCAAGCTCGCCGTGCGCGTCGTCGACTCTCTGGACGAGGCCCTCGAGCACATCGCCACCTACGGCACGCGGCACTCCGAGGCGATCGTCACCGAAGACCTCGGCGCTGCCCGGCGGTTCACGGCCGAGGTCGACGCCGCCTGCGTGTACGTGAATGCCTCGACGCGCTTCACCGACGGTGGCGCGTTCGGGCTGGGCGCGGAGATGGGCATCTCCACGCAGAAGCTTCATGCGCGCGGCCCCATCGCCCTCCAGGAGCTCACCTGCGTCAAGTACGAGCTGTGGGGCGACGGGCAGGTGCGCCCCTAGCGCCGTGCACGAGGCACGAGCGCGCCTCGGCGTCATCGGCGGGAGCTTCGACCCGCCGCACCTCGGCCATCTCGTCATCGCCTCCGAGGCGCACGCGCTTCTCGGTCTCGAACGCGTGCTCTTCGTGCCGGCCGCCGCGCCGCCGCACAAGGACCTCGAAGAGCACACGGCGGCCGACGTCCGTCTCGAGATGACCGCGCTGGCCGTCGCCGACGACATCCGTTTCGCCGCGTCGGGTCTGGAGATCGAGCGCGGCCTCGTCTACACGCGCGACACGCTGTCCGCCGTGGCGGAGCGCTTCCCGGGGCGCGACCTCGTGTTCATCATGGGCTCCGATTCGCTGTTGCAGTTTGACGCGTGGCACGATCCCGAGGGCATCCTCGAGCGTTGCAGCCTCGCGGTGGCGCCGCGCCCCGGCGACGATCTCGCGGTCGTCGCTGCCGCCACGGCTCGCTGGGGTGCGGCGCGGGTCACCATCCTCGAGGCTCCGCCGGTCGGCGTGTCGTCGAGCCAGATCCGGGCGCGCGTCGCCGAGGGCCTGCCGATTCGCTATATCGTGCCGCGGGCCGTCGAGAAGTTCATCGCCGGTCGCGGTCTGTACGGGCGCTCGTGATCGACCGGGCACAGGCGGAGCTGCTCATCGCCGGGCGCCTCTCGGAGAAGCGGCGCGAGCACTCGCGACGCGTGGCGGCCGAGGCCGCCGAGCTGGCGCAGCGCTTCGGCGCCGCGCCCGAAGCGGCCGTGATCGCCGGCCTGCTGCACGACTACTGCCGGGACCTCACGGACGCGGAGACGCTGGCCGCCGCGGCGCGCTACGGCCTCAAGGTGGGGCCGGTCGAGGCGCGGCGCCCCAGGAATATCCTGCACGGTCCCGTGGCCGCCGCCGAGCTCTCCGCAGCCGGCCTCGACGCCGCCATCGTCGGAGCGATCGCCCGCCACACCACCGGCGGCCCCGGCATGACGGTGCTCGAGAAGTGCCTGTATCTGGCCGACTTCTGCGAGCCGGGCCGCAAGTTCCCCGGCCTCGATGAAGTTCGCGCCCTGGCGGGCGCGTCGCTCGATGCGGCCGTGGCGGCCGCGGCCCGGATCACCTTGCTCGACCTCATCGTCCGCGGGCGCGGGGTGGTGCCCGATGCGCTGGCGTTGTACAACGAGACCCATGCCGGCCACTAAGAAGGGCTACAGGGTCGCTCGTCTGCGCCGCCGCCGCCGCACCAAGGCGGAGCTCTGGCAGGCCTGGGTACTCTACGTCCTCGCTGCCGCCGTGGCCTTCGGCGCCGTGTTCGGCGCCTGGCAACTGGGGTCTCGCTGGCTGCAGAAACCGGAGGAGCCGGCGAGAGGCAGCTACCTGGCACTCGTCACGCTGACGGCGCCGGGATCCGCCGAGCCGGTGGCGGCTGCGCTGGTCGTCAAGGATGCAGCGAACGACGCCACTGCCTTGTACGTGATCCCCAGGGATCTGTTGCTCGAGGGGCCGGACGGCGAGTATGTGTTCGCCGGCGACGCCATGGCGGCGGGCACGCTGAAACAGGATCTGCAGCGCGTCGTGCACGCCGGGATCGACGCGCAGTACGAGTTGCCGTTCGCCGCTCTCGGCGATCTCGCCGCGGCAGGGGAGTTCCAGCTCTCGCTGCCCGATCCGGTGGAGCTTGACGTGGCAGGCACGACACGGACGTTCGAGGATCGCGCCATCGTGTCAGCCTCTGAGCTTCCCGCACTCTTCGCTGCAAGCGGGCCGAGCGGCGAAGACGCGGCGCACATGCAGGAAGCGCTCTGGAAGGCGGTGCTTGACGCCGCGGCACTGCGCCCGGGCGACGTACGCGTCGCGGCCGCCCGCGCTGCCGCCGCACGAGCCAAGGGCAGTGCCGACCGGTGGTATCTGGGCGACGCGTTGCGCCGGCTCACGGGTGGCGCGGCCGTGGCAGGACGCATTCCTTCGTACTGGCGGGTGGCCGAGGGCCAGTTCGCCTTCCTTCCCAAGGTCGACGACATCATGGCCCAGATCACGCGCAAGGCCCCGGACTACCGCAGCCGCTTCACGGTCGTGGTGCGCAACGGCAGCGGACGGGTGGGTGCCGGCTTGGGCGTCGCGGAGCGGCTCGCCATCCTCGATGTGAATCTCCCGGCGCCGACCAACGCCGACACCTTCGACTACCGGCAGACGCAGATCCTGGCGGGCAGCCGGGCCCTTCCGGTGGCGCAGGACATCCGTGCTATACTCGGCCGCGGAGTCATCCTCGACGGCGCGGACGTGCCTCCGGACACGGTCGTGGTCATCGTCGGTGCCGACACCGAGCCCACCAATGCCAAGCCAAAGGAACAGCCGTAGCACTCGAGGCAGAGCTCACGGCGGCCGAAGAACTGGCGCGCGACATCGCCGGCCACGCCGCCGACAAGAAGGCCGACGACATCGTCGTCCTTGCGATGGGCGACGCCGTCAACTGGACCGACTTCTTCGTGATCGCCACCGGTGCCAACTCCCGCCAGACCAAAGGCATCGCCGAAGAGATCGAGGGCAAGCTCCGCCCGCGACGGCGTGCGGCGCGTGTCGAGGGCGCACACGAAGCCGAGTGGATCCTGCTCGACTTCATCGATGTGGTCGTGCATGTGTTCACGCCCGCGGCACGTGATTTCTATCGTCTCGAGACGCTGTGGGGCGACGTCCCTCGCCTGGACCTCGCGGGCAGGGTCGGCGAGGCGCACGGCGAACCTGCCGGGAAGGTCCAAGCGAGTGTGGGGGAGGCTCCATATGCTTAGGCCGGTTTCCGCGGCGTGTGCCGCACTCATCCTCATCATTGCCGTCGCGGCCGTCGCGGCGGGGCCCGTAGGTGCTTCTCAGCGCACCGCCAACGAGGCCGCCTTACTTCAGCTCATCAACCATGCCCGCACGCAGCGGGTGTTGGCGCCTCTGCACCTGCACGCGGCCTTGAACCGTTCCGCACTGGCTCACTCCCGGGACATGATGCGCCGTCACTACTTCTCTCACTCGTCGCCGGGCGGCGCGAGTTGCGGCGCTCGCACGCGTCGCGCCGGCTATGCGACGAGCGGCTGTCGTTCCTGGGCCGTCTCCGAGGTGATCGGCTGGGGCATGGGCTCCGTCGGCACGCCGCAGGCCGTTTTCAGAGCCTGGATGAGGTCCGCGTATCATCGCTCGATCATCCTCGGCGGGCGCTGGCGAGACGTGGGCGTAGGAGCCGTCTCCGGCACGTTCCAGGGCGCCTCGGGGTCGTGGATGTACACGGTCGACGTGGGGCGCCGCAGCAAGTAGCCTGGGCGCGGCGGCGCTCTGCTTTCCCCACACGATTGACCAGCCGTCCTGTTCGGGGGTAAGATACGAACGTATGTTCGTCTCCCACCGGGCAATCCTGCACCTCGATATGGACGCCTTCTTCGCTTCGGTCGAGCAGGCGCGGCGCCCCGAGCTGCGCGGCCTGCCGGTGATCGTCGGCGGCGAGCACGGCGGCCGCGGCGTCGTCTCCGCATGTTCGTACGAGGCGCGCGCCTTCGGCGTCCACAGCGCCATGCCCATCTTCCAGGCCGAACGCCTCTGCCCGCGGGGGGTGTTTCTCCCCGTCGACATGAATGCCTACGTGGCCGTGCACCGCGACCTCGTGGAGCTACTCGGGCAGTACACCGATCTCGTCGAGGTGGCCTCCATCGACGAGGCCTATCTGGACGTCACCGGCAGCCGGCGGCTGTTCGGGCCGCCGCGCGCCATCGCCTTACGCGCCCAGGAACAGGTGTACGACGCCCACGGCATCACCTGTTCCATCGGCATCGGGCCCACGAAACTGCTGGCCAAGCTGGCCGCCGGCCTCAACAAGCCGGCCGGTATCGGCGAGCTCACCGCCGCCGACGTCCACGGCCGCCTGCGCGGGCTGCCGGTCGGCGATGTCTGCGGCATCGGGCCGGTCACGCAGGAGCGGCTCGCCGCCCTCGGTCTCACCACGCTCGGCATGCTGCAGGACGTCCCTTTCCCGCTGCTCGCTGCGGCCTTCGGCCGCGGCGCCCACGACCTGCGCCAGCTCGCCCTGGGGCGTAGCCTGTCGCCGGTGCGCAGTACACGGCCGCTACCCCAATCGGTCGGCCGCGAGGTCACGTTCGCCGACGACACCAACGACCTCGAGCTGCTGCGTGCCACTCTGCTCGCGCTCACCGACAACGCCGTCGCCGAACTGCGCCGCAAGGGTCTGGCGGCGCGCACCGTCGAGCTCAAGGTGCGCTTCAACACCTTTCATACCGTGGGGCGGCGCCGCACGCTGGCGCGCTCCGTCAGCGCCACGCGGCCTCTCTACGAGACGGCCGTGGCGCTGCTCGACGAGCTCGGCATCGGCGCCCGCTGGGTGCGCCTCGTCGGGGTGAGCATCAGTGGCTTCACGCACAACGCCTTTCAGCTCACGCTCGACGAGGGCTGGCGCGAGGTGGCGCTCGGCGAGGCCGTCGACCGCGTCCGCGAGAAGTACGGCTTCAAGGCGCTCAAGCTGGCCGGTGGCGCCGTGGCCGAGCGGCATCTCGAGCGCTCCAGCCCCGGGCTCGCGTTCACGCCCTCCGCGGCGGGGCCTCCGGCGTCCTCGCGCGACGCGTGAACGCCCGGGCCCTGTGCTAGACTTCACCCTTCCGACAGGCCCCGCTCCGCCCCCCGCGTGTACGCGCGCGAGGGGCCGGCGAGACGACACACGAGGAGAGCCCGGATGAACGACCCAGGCAAGATCAGAAACATCGCCCTCGTCGGCCATCGCGGTACCGGCAAGACTTCGCTGCTCGAGGGCCTGCTGTACAAGGCCGGCGTGGTCAATCGCCTGGGGCACGTGGTCGACGGCACGACCGTCTCCGACTACGACGACGACGAGAAGCGGCGGCAGCTCAGCCTGTCGGCCGGCCTCGCGCACATCGAGCGCAAAGGGCTCAGCTTCAACCTCATCGACACGCCCGGCGACTCGAGCTTCCTCGCCGACACCATCGCCTCGCTGCGGGTCGTCGAGACGGCGCTCATGGTCGTCAACAGCGTCCTCGGCGTCGAGGTCCAGACCGAGCGCATCTGGGCGCGCGCCGATCGTCGCGGCCTTGCGCGCATCCTGTTCTGCAACATGCTCGACCGCGAGCGCGCCGACTTCACGGTCGCCGTCGACCACCTGCGCAAGGCTTTCGGTCCGCAGGTCGTCGCCGTCGCGATCCCGATCGGCAGCGAACACGATTTCACGGGCGTCGTCGATCTGTTCAGCATGAAGGCCCACATCTACGATGACGAGAAGGTCACCGAGGGCGACATCCCCGCCGAACTCGCAGCGGCCGCAGAAGAGGCCCGCGGCAAGCTCGTCGAGGCGGTCGCCGAGACCGACGATGAGCTCCTCGAGAAGTTCTTCGCCGAGGAGCCCATCACCACGGCCGAGCTCGAGGCGGCCTTTGCCAGGGCGGTCGCCGCGGCCCAGCTGTTCCCGGTCGCCGCCGGCTCCGCCACGCACCTCATCGGCGTCGACCGCCTTCTTGACCTGCTCGCCCTGGCTCCCGCGCCCGACGCCGTCGCGCCGCCGCGCGCGCTCGGCGTCGACGACGCCGAGGTCGAGCTCGCCTGCGACCTCGACAAGCCGGCGGTCGCGTTCGTGTTCAAGACCATGGCCGATCAGTTCAGCGGCCGCATCAATGTCTTCCGCGTCTTCCAGGGTGCCGTCAAGAGCGACGCCAACGTCGTCGTCGGGCGCGACGGCCACAAGGAGCGCATCGGCCAGCTGCTCAAGAACCAGGGCAAGGAGACCAAGCCGGTCGACGGTCTCTGCGCCGGCGACATCGGCGCGGTAGCCAAGCTCAAGGACGTCGTCACCGGCGACACCCTGGCCGCCGAGGGCGCGCGCGTCACCTTCCCTGCCATCGACTTCCCCTCGCCGCTCATGAGCGCGGCCATCGAGGCCAAGAACAAGGGCGACGAAGACAAGGTCATCCAGGCGCTGCGTCGCCTGTCCGAAGAAGACCTCATGATGGAGGAGCACCGCGACCAGCAGACCGGCGAGACCATCGTCTCCGGCATGAGCCAGCTGCACGTCGAGGTCATCTGCGAACGCCTCAAACGCCGCTTCGGCGTCGAGGTCCACCTGCACCCGCCGCGGGTGCCGTATCGCGAGACGGTCAAGACCAGCGCCAAGTCGCAGGGCCGCCACAAGAAGCAGACCGGCGGCCGCGGCCAGTTCGGCGACACCTGGATCGAGGTGCAGCCGATGCCGCGCGGCGAAGGTGTCGAGTTCGTCGACAAGATCGTCGGCGGCGTCATTCCGCGCAACTTCATCCCCGCCGTCGAAAAGGGCGTTCTGGAGGCGACGCACGAAGGCTTCCTCGCCGGCTACCCGGTGGTCGACGTGCGCGTCATCCTCTACGATGGCTCCCATCACCCCGTCGACTCTTCCGAGATGGCGTTCAAGATCGCCGGCTCCATCGGCTTCAAGGCGGCCGCCGAGAAGGCGCAGCCCACGCTGCTCGAGCCCATCATGCACGTCGACGTCACCGTGCCCGAAGAGAGCGTCGGCGACATCATCGGCGATCTCAATTCGCGGCGCGGCAGAGTGCTCGGCATGACGCCGCGCGGGCACTCCGACGTGGTCGCCGCCGAAGTCCCGCTCGCCGAGATGCTTGCGTATGCCCCCGATCTCACATCGATGACCGGCGGGCGCGGCGACTACACCATGGAAGTCCTGCGCTACGAAGAAGTCCCGGCGCATCTGTCGCAGAAGATCATCGAGCAGGCTAAGGCCGACAAAGAAGAGGCCCACAAGAGCTGAGTCGAGTCGGCTGCGATAGGATCGGCACGATACATCAACGGAGGTTCCCGTGTTTGACATCGGCACCATGCGCGTGAAGAGCGGCCTCGCCGAGATGCTCAAGGGCGGCGTCATCATGGACGTCACCAACGCCGAGCAGGCCAAGATCGCAGAAGAGGCTGGGGCTTGCGCCGTGATGGCTCTCGAGCGCGTGCCCTCCGACATCCGCGCGCAAGGCGGCGTGGTGCGCATGGCCGACCCCACCAAGATCACGGAGATCCAGGCGTGCGTCTCCATCCCCGTCATGGCCAAGGCGCGCATCGGCCACTTCGTCGAGGCCCAGATCCTCGAGGCTCTCGAGGTCGACTACATCGACGAGAGCGAGGTGCTCACGCCCGCCGACGAGGCCAACCACATCAACAAATGGAAGTTCGAGGTGCCCTTCGTCTGCGGCGCCGTGAACCTTGGCGAGGCCCTGCGCCGCATCAGCGAGGGCGCCGCCATGATCCGCACCAAGGGCGAGGCCGGCACCGGCGACGTCGTCGAGGCCGTGCGTCATATGCGCACCATCATGGGCGAGATCCGCCGCCTCAGCACGCTCGATCCGGACGAGCTGTACGTGGCCGCCAAGCAGCTCCCGGCGCCCTACGAACTGGTCCGCTGGGTGGCCGAGAACCGCAAGCTCCCGGTGGTCAACTTCTCCGCCGGAGGCATAGCCACCCCCGCCGACGCGGCGCTCATGATGCAACTCGGCGCCGAGGGCGTCTTCGTGGGCTCCGGCATCTTCAAGAGCGAGGATCCTCAGAAGCGCGCCAGCGCCGTCGTCAAGGCGGTCACAAACTACCGCGACGCGAAGATCATCGCCGAGGTCTCCGTCGGCCTCGGCGAGGCGATGCCCGGCATCGACGCGGCGCGCATGCCCGAAGAAGCCAAGATCCAGCATCGCGGCTGGTGAGCCCGGGGGCGGCATGAGCGCAGGCAACGGCACGCGCCGGCTCGACTGGATCCTGTCGCCCGAGCCCAGCCTCGACCCGCGGGGTCCCGGCGTGGGCCTCACGATCGGCGTGCTTGCCCTGCAGGGCGACTTCCGCGAGCACAGGGTGGTGCTCGAACGGCTCGGCGCGCTCACCCGTGAGGTGCGGCGCGCCGACCAGCTCGCGGGTCTCGACGGCCTCGTGATCCCCGGCGGCGAAAGCACCACCATCAGCAAGCTCATGGACGCCTACGATCTGGCGCTGCCGATCACGGCGTTCTCACGCGCCGGCGGCCTTGTGTTCGGCACCTGCGCCGGCCTTATCACCGTCGCGCGCGACACCGTCGAGGGCTCGCCGCCCACGCTCGGCCTCATGGACATCGTGGCGCGGCGCAACGCCTTCGGGCGCCAGGTCCGCAGCTTCGAGGCCGACCTTCCGGTCGCCGGCATCGGCCCCGCGCCGCTGCGCGCCGTGTTCATCCGCGCTCCGTGGGTCGAGAGCGCCGGACCCGCGGTCGAGGTGCTGGCCACCTGGGAGGGCCGCATCGTCGCCGCCCGCGAGGGCGGGGTGCTCGTCACGGCGTTCCATCCCGAGCTCACCGACGACCCTCGCATTCACGAGCTCTTCATCACCATGATCCGCCGTCGCGAGGGCGCGGCGTATGAGCCGGCCGGCGCGGCGCAGCCGCGAGCCTCCGGCGAGCCGGGCCGCGCCGTCGCGGCCCCCGCAAACCACTGAGAGAGGAGGTGGTGTCCTCGTGTCCGGGCACTCAAAGTGGGCCACCATCAAGCACAAGAAGGGTAAGACAGACGCCAGGCGCGGCAAGCTGTTCTCCAAGCTCTCCCGCGCCATCACGGTAGCCGCCCGTGAGGGCGGCACCGACCCGAACATGAACGTGTCGCTGGCCAACGCCGTCGAGAAGGCCAGGAGCGAGTCGATGCCCAAAGACAACATCGAGCGCGCCATCCAGCGGGGCGGAGGCGGCGCCGACGGCGTCGCCTACGAGAGCATCCTCTACGAGGGCTACGGCCCCGCCGGCGTGGCGATCATCGTCGAGGTCCTCACCGACAACAAGAACCGGTCCGCCGCCGACATCCGCAACACCTTCGGCAAGCACGGCGGGCAGCTTGCCCAGCCGGGCGCCGTGGCCTGGGTCTTCGAGCGTCGCGGCTCCATCGTCGTCGACGGCGAGAAGTACAGTGAGGACGACGTCATGGCGGCCGCCATCGACGCCGGCGCCGACGACGTGGTACAGGACGGCGACGAGTTCCAGGTCCTCACGCAGCCGGGCGATCTCGCGGCCGTGCGTGACGCCCTGGCGGCCGCCGGCATCGAGTTCGGCCAGGCCGAGCTCACCATGATCCCCAAGAACACGGTCAAGCTCGAGGAGAACGATGCGCGCAAGACCATGAAGATCATCGACGCGCTCGACGACAACGACGACGTGCAAGAGGTCTACGCCAACTTCGACATCCCCGAAGACATCCTCGAGCTCCTGGCCGGGTAACTGGTGAAGATGGCCGCAGGGCCCGGCCGGGGGCGCAGGCACAGCGTGGGGCGAAGGCCGTGATCGTGCTCGGCTTCGACCCGGGCACCGCGAGTACCGGCTGGGGCGTCATCGAACAAGACGGCAACCGTCTCAGGTCCCTCGGCTACGGCTGCATCGTCACCTCCGCGAAAGACGACACCCACGTGCGCCTGCGGCGTATCTACGACCAAGCGCTGGGGCTCATTGAACGCTTCTCTCCCGACGTCGTCGTGCTCGAGGATCTCTTCGTCAACGTCAACGTCAAGACGGCGCTGGCGGTCGGCCAGGCCAAGGGCGTGCTCTACCTGGCCGCCTCGGACCTCACGACCGCACCGCGCGAGTATTCGCCGCTGCAGATCAAGCAGGCGGTCACCGGGTACGGACGCGCCAGCAAGATCCAGGTGCAGGAGATGACCAAGGTGATCCTCGGTCTGGCGCGCATCCCGCAGCCCGACCATGCTGCCGACGCACTGGCTGTCGCCATCACCCACACCCATCACAACAGCGCCGCGTTTGCGGCGGCGCTGCGTCGCACCCCGGGCGGCCGCCGATGATCGCCTCGCTCCGCGGCGCGCTGCGGCTTGTCGACGGCGACCACGCCGTCGTCGAGGTGGGGGGTTTGGGCCTTGAGGTCCTGGCCTCGGGGCGCACCCTTGGCGGTCTGGCGGGCAGGCTCGGCGAAGACGTCAGCCTGCACACGTACCTGCACGTCCGCGAAGACGCGCTGCAGTTGTTCGGCTTTCGCAGCGTCAGAGAGCGCGTGTTCTTCCTGTGGCTCATCGGGGTCAGCGGCGTGGGGCCCAAGGTGGCGCTCGCGGTGCTCTCCGGCTATCCGGTGGAGGAGCTTGAGCTGGCCGTGGCCCGCGACGACGTGAAGAAGTTCGAGAGCATCCCGGGCATCGGCAGGAAACTCGCGCAACGCCTCGTCGTGGAGCTCGGCGACAAGGTCGGCAAGCTGCCGTCGGCCGCCGTCGGCGAAGCAGATGCGGCCTCCGGCCCCGCCCCGACCGACTCCTTCCTGGCCGCACGGTCGGCCCTTCAGAACCTCGGTCTCAGCCTGCGGCAGGCAGAGACGGCGCTCCGCGGCGCGCCGGAGGGCGCGCCTCTCGAAGACCTGGTCAAGTTCGCCCTCGCGCGCGACAGAGGCGCTACGTGACACCGCCCGTCGACCGCATCGGCGACCCCAACGAGCGCCCCGGCGACCGCGAGCTCGAGCTCAGCATCAGGCCGCGCCGCTTTGCCGATTTCGTCGGCCAGCGCGTGGCCAAAGAGCAGCTCGAGATCTTCGTGCAAGCCGCCCGCAACCGCGGCGACACGCTCGATCACGTGCTCATCGCCGGGCCGCCCGGCCTCGGCAAGACCACGCTGGCCGGCATCATCGCCACCGAGCTCGGCGTGGGCATGCACACCACGTCGGGGCCGGCGCTCGAGCGCAAGGTCGATGTCGCCGGGCTGCTCACCAACCTGCAGGAGGGCGACGTCCTCTTCGTCGACGAGATCCACCGCCTCAACGCCGCCGTTGAAGAAGTCCTCTATCCCGCCATGGAAGACTACGAGATCGACATCATGATCGGCGAAGGCCCCGCGGCGCGCAGCATCCGCATGCAGGTGGCGCCGTTCACGCTCATCGGTGCTACCACACGCACCGGCCTGCTCACGACGCCGCTGCGCGATCGCTTCGGGGTGTGGCAACGGCTCGAGTACTACGAGATCGAGGAGCTGGCGCAGATCGTGCGGCGCTCTGCAGGGATCCTCAAGGTGCGCATCGACGACGAGTCCACGGTCGAGATCGCCGGTCGCTCGCGCGGCACGCCGCGGGTCGCCAACCGCCTGCTGCGCCGCGTGCGCGACTTTGCCGAGGTGCGTCATCAAGGCGTTGTCGACCACGGCATCTGCCTGGCGGCACTCGAGCTCTTCCAGGTCGACGGCGAAGGGCTCGACAAGCTCGACCGCGACATCCTCTGCACCATCGCGCAGAAGTTCGACGGGGGGCCTGTCGGCCTCGACACGCTGGCTGTGGCGCTGGGCGAGGAAGCCGACACGGTGATGGACGTGTACGAGCCCTACCTCATCATGCAGGGCTTCCTCATGCGCACCCCGCGCGGGCGGGTGCTCACGCGCTCGGGCTTCAAGCACTGCGGCCTCACGCCGCCGGCCGGCACGGGCACGCTGTTCGACGAGCGCTGAGCGCCGAGATGCACGGCCTTCTTCTTCACGTCTGCTGCGGGCCGTGTGCGACGGTGGCCGTTCCGGCTTGGCGCGACCGCGGCGTCGAGCCCGTCGCGTGGTTTCACAACCCCAATATCCAGCCGGCCGCCGAACTGGAGCGTCGCGTCGAGAGTACGCGTCGCTACAGCCGGGCGGCGGGTCTCGAGCTCTTGGTCGCTGAGCGGCGCCCCGAGGCGGCGGTCTGGCGCGAGTGGGTCGCCGCGCTCGCCGCGGCGACACCAGACCAGCGCTGCGCCGTCTGCCTCGGCCTGCGCCTGCGGGCGGCGGCTGCGGCGGCCGCGCGTCTGGGCGTACCGCGCTTCAGCACGACGCTGAGCGTCAGCCCCTACCAGCGGCACGACCTGATCGTCGCGGCCGGCGAAGCCGCCGCCGCCGAGCACGGCGTGCACTTCGTGTATCTCGATCTGCGCGCGACGTTCCGCGAGAGCTACGCCGAGAGCCGCCGGCTCGACCTCTACCGGCAAGCCTACTGCGGCTGTGCGGCGAGCAAATGGGAAGCCTGGCACGAGCGGACGCAGCGTAAGAGGGCGGGATGACGAGCCGTAGCGCCACGCCATGCGTCGCCCGCGCTCAGGGTCTGAGCCTCGAGGACCTGGACTACGACCTGCCCAAGGACCTCGTCGCGCAGGCGCCGGCAGAGCCGCGCGACGCGTCGCGGCTGCTCGTGTACGGCCGCGCCGACGGGGCTCTGCGCGACCGCATCTTCAGCGATCTCCCCGATCTGCTCCGCGAGGGTGACATGCTGGTTCGCAACGACACACGCGTCTTCCCGGCGCGGGCGTTCTTCCGTCGTGCCACCGGCGGGCGCATCGAGGTCCTCTTCCTGCGGCCCTTTGCCGCAGAGGAGGTCGCGGCGGGGAGGGGGGGCAGTGACGCGGCGGCGGCATCCCACGACCACGCCGAGGTGTGGGAAGCATTGCTGCGCGGCCGCCCGCGAACGGGCGAGACGCTCAGCAGCGAGGCTCTGGGAGAGGCTTGGCCCCTGGTTGCCGTGCGGCCTCTCGGCGACGGCCGGTGGCTGGTGGCCGCTCGGGGCGCGCGGCCGGTGCTCGAGTTTCTCGACGAGGCCGGCGCCATGCCTCTGCCGCCGTACATCCACGAGCGCCTGAGCGACCCCGAGCGCTATCAGACGACCTACGCGCGCCTCGTGGGCTCCGCCGCGGCGCCCACGGCCGGCCTGCACTTCACGCCGGCCCTCGACGCCGCCCTGACCTCCGCCGGCGTGAGCATCGAGACCGTGACGCTCCATGTGGGCCTCGGTACCTTCAAGCCTCTGCGGCAGAGCACGCTGGCCGCGAACCGCCTCCACAGCGAGACCTACGAGGTCGACGCGGCCACGTGGGCGCGCCTGCGCGCGGCGCGCGCCCAGGGCCGCCGCGTCGTAGCCGTGGGCACGACCTCCGTGCGCACCCTCGAGCATCTCGCGCGCAGCGCGCCGGAGGCGACCGCGGCCGCCGGCCAGTCGCCCAGCTCCTCCGCCGGCCGGGCCGACTACCGCGGCGAGACGAGTCTCTTCATCACGCCGGGCTGCGAGTTCCGCGTCGTCGACGCCATCGTCACCAACTTCCACCTGCCGCGCACCAGTCTGCTGGCCCTGGTGATGGCCTTCTGCGGCGAGGAGCAGACGCGGCGCCTCTATGCCCACGCCGTGCGCGAGCGCTACCGTTTCTACAGCTTCGGCGACGCGATGCTGGCGCTGTGAGCGCCGCACTGCCGGCGCCGTGAGCGCCGCACTGCCGGCGCCGTGAGCGCACCGCTCACAGCACGAGGGTTCGCCTTCGCGGTGGAGGCCCGCGACGGGGCGGCGCGGGTCGCGCGCCTGACGACTCCCCACGGCGAGGTCAAGACGCCCTGCTTCATGCCCGTGGGTACCAAGGGGACGGTCAAGGCGGTGGCGCCGCGTGAGCTCGCCGAGCTGGGCGCGCGGATCGTCCTCGCCAACACATATCACCTGTATCTGCGCCCCGGCGCCGAGCTCGTCGCCGCGCACGGCGGCCTGCACGGCTTCATGCGCTGGGACGGGCCGATCCTCACGGATTCGGGCGGCTTCCAGGTGTTCAGCCTCGAGGGCACCCGCGTGGTGCGCAATGACGGCGTGGAGTTCGCCTCCGTGTACGACGGCTCACGGCACGTGTTCACGCCCCAGCTGGCGATCCGCGTCCAGGAGCAGCTCGGCGCCGACATCATCATGGCCTTCGACCAGTGCGCGCCGGGCACCCTGGCGTGCCCCGAGATCGAGGCCGCCGTAGAGCGCACCACGCGCTGGGCGGCGGCCTGCAAGGCCGCCCAGCGGCGCGACGACCAGCTGCTGGTGGGCATCGTGCAGGGCGGCGTGGACGAAGCGCTGCGCCGTCGCTCGGCCGCTGAGATCATGGGCGTCGGCTTCGACGCCTACGCCATCGGCGGCCTCAGCGTGGGCGAGCGCGGCGACGAGATGCTCGCCACGGTCGAGCTCATGGACGCTGTGCTTCCCGCCGATCGCCTGCGCTACTTCATGGGCATCGGCGACCCGGTGGGCATGCTCGAGGTCATCCGCCGTGGGGTCGACATCTTCGACTGCGTCCTGCCGACGCGCCTGGCGCGCACCGGCACGGCCTTCTCCGGTGAAGGCCGCCTGAACCTGCGCAACGCGCGGTTCGCCGCCGATCTGCGACCGCTCGACGAGGCCTGCGACTGCTACGCCTGCCGCACCTTCACCCGTGCCTACGTGCGGCACCTCGTGCTGCAGAAGGAGATGCTGGGCGCACAGCTCCTGAGTCAACACAACCTCAGGGTTCTGATAGGATTGACAGAAGACGCCCGCGTGGCCATTCGCGCCGGGCGTTTCGCAGAGTTCGCCAATCACGTCGCGGAACAGTATTCCGCAGGAGGTTGAGCCGCATGGGCGGAGGCGCGGCCATCATCATCTGGATCCTGGTCTTCTTCGGGATCTTCTACTTTCTGGCCATCCGGCCGCAGCGTCGTCAGCGCCAAGCTCACTCGCAGATGGTCGCGATGCTCAAGAAGGGCGACGAGGTCGTCACCATCGGCGGCCTCTTCGGGACGGTCACCAGGATCGGTGACGACTGGGTGGAGCTCGAGATCGCCAAGCGCACCAAGGTGCGCTTCCTCAAGCGCTCCATCTCCTCGATCACCAGCATCGTGGAAGACGAAGACGAGTACGAGGACGAGTACATCGAAGCCGCCGACGACGACGTGGTCGACGAGACCGACGCGGTCGTCGAGGTCGAGGCCGAGGCCGATGCCGACCCAGAGGCTCCGGAACCACCGCAGGAGCCCAAGGCCTGACGATTCTCCCGAGCAGCCTTTCCTCATGACGATCTCAGCGACGAGCCCTGGCCAATCCGCAGGGCTCGTCGCATACGGGGGATGCAGGGAATCCTGCCTGCGGCCCGAACTGCGTTCTGACGTGGTGTCGACACAGGGGTAACGCATCCATGGCGCATGTCATCGCCTTCGCGAACCAGAAGGGCGGCGTAGCCAAGACCACATCCACCGTGAATCTCGGCGCCGCGCTGCGCGAGCACGGCCTTCGCGTGCTCGCCGTCGACATGGATCCTCAGGGCAACCTCACCATGAGCCAGGGGATCGACACGGAGGGCCTCGAAAAGAGCATGTACGACGTCCTTGTCCATCGCACGCCGATCGAGGACGTCATCTACGAGCGCGAGTTCGACGTCGCGGCATCCACCATCGATCTTGCCGGCGCGGAGATGGCCCTCGCCCAGATGATCGGGCGAGAGCGGGCCCTGCAGCGCGCCCTCGACCCCGTGCGCGAGCATTACGACTACATCCTCATCGACACGCCGCCGTCGCTGGGCCTGCTCACCATCAACGCGCTCACCGCCTCCGAGGGCGTCATCGTGCCGGTGCAGTGCGAGTACCTTTCGCTGCGCGGCCTGCTGCAGCTCGAGAAGACGCTCGAGATGATCCGCGAGAACCTCAACCCCGAGGTCCGCATCCAGGGCATCCTGGCGACGCTCTTCGACGCCCGCACCAGCCACGGCAAGGAGTCCATCGAGGTGCTGCGCGACAACTTCGGCCCGCTGGTCTTCGACACGGTGGTGCGCAAGACGATCAAGTTCGCGGAGGCGCCGGTGATCGGTGCCTCTGTGCTGAAGTACGATCCCAAGGGCAGAGGGGCCGAATCATACCGTGCCCTCGCGCGGGAGGTGCTGAATGGCAGATCGTCCTAGCATGAAGGATGGACTGAGCGAGCTCTTTCGGCGCACCGACAGCGGTGGCGCCCCGAGCGAGAGCGGCGCCCAGGACGCGGTCGTCAAGGGACGGCCCTACGTGACGACCATCAAGGTCGTCGGCATCGGTGGCGCAGGCACGAACGCCATCAATCGCATGGTCGACTCGGGCGTCAAGGGCGTCGAGTTCATCGCCGTCAACACCGACGTCCAGCAGCTCGACGTGTGCGACGCAGACGTCAAGATCCACATCGGCCAGGAGCTCACCCACGGGCTCGGCGGCGGGGCGAACCCCGACGTCGGGCGCGAAGCCATGGAGATCTCCCGCGACCAGATCAAGGCGGCTCTGCGCGGCGCCGACCTCGTGTTCGTCACCGCCGGCGAAGGCGGCGGCACCGGCACCGGAGGCGCTCCGGTGGTGGCGCAGGTCGCCCGCGAGCTGGGCGCCGTCACCATAGCCATCGTCACCAAGCCGTTCGGCTTCGAGGGCAACCGCCGTCTGCGGCAGGCCCTCGACGGCATCGAGGTCCTCAAGGACGTCGCCGACACGGTCATCAGCATCCCCAACGACCGTCTGCTCGAGGTGGTGGAGCGAAACACCAGCGTCGTCGAGGCGTTCCGCTACGCCGACGACACCCTGCGCCAGGGCGTGCAGGGGATCACCGACCTCATCACCGTCCCCGGTCTTATCAACCTCGATTTCGCCGACGTACGCACCATCGTCAAGGACGCCGGTACGGCGCTCCTCGGCATCGGTCTGGCCGGCGGCGAGAACCGTGCCCAGGCCGCCGCCGACATGGCCATCCACTCGCCGCTCCTCGAGACGTCCATCGACGGGGCGCATGGCCTGCTGCTCAACATCACCGGCGGCAGCGACCTCACGCTTTTCGAGGTGAACGAGGCCGCCGGGGTCATCAGCGAGGCCGCCGACGACGACGCCAACATCATCTTCGGGGCGGTCGTCGATGAACGTCTCGAGGGCAAGAT